>NZ_JBWKKH010000051.1:0-49832 GCF_056431645.1 Saccharopolyspora sp. NPDC045839 | reverse complement strand
GACAGATCGAAACCAAGACAACCCACAGGCGTCAGCGCGAAACCGAGTCAGACGCCCCGGACGATCACCACCCACATCATCACTGCGCGAAACCGACAACGCGCCCGACGTCAGCGCAGGTGGAGGTCCAGCCAGTTGCGGGCCCGGCGCCACGCCTCCGCCGCCGCTTCCGCGTCGCGGTCGAAGCGATGCCCGGCGCCCTCGTAGCGGACCACGTCGCTCACCGCCGGCGCGGCGTCGGTGACCTCGCGGAGCTTCTCGACCTCGCCGGCCTCGATCTCGTCGTTGTCGCCGTAGAGACCCAGCCACGGACAGGACAGCTCGCCGGCGATCTCCACCAGCGGCGGCAGCCCGGCCGACAGCGGCTCGAGGATGCCCTGCCCGCCGACGCTCACCGCGGCACCCACGGTGCGGCTGGCCGCCACCACCAGCGCCGCCGAGCCGCCGATGTCGAACCCGATGACGCCCTGCCGGTCGGCCGGCACGCCGCGGTCGGAGAGCCAGAGGAACGACGCGTCGGTGTCGGCCAAGATCGTGTCGCCGGACAGGCGTTGCACCTGGTCGAGCACGTGTTCGTCCGGGTGGTGGTCGTGGAACTCGTCGGTGCCGTCGCGGTGGTAGAGGTGCGGCACGACGGTGAGCCAGCCTTCCTCGGCGAGGGCGCTGCTCAACCGGCGCACCCGCTCCGTGACACCACGGGCCTCGTGCAGGACGACGAGCCCGCCGCGTACCACGGTGTCCGGTTCGGCGATGGTGAGCCGGAGTTGCGTGCCGTCGGTGAGCGCAAGCGTCTCGGTCCGGGTTTGGGTCATGCCGTGCAGGTAATCACGCCGAAGTGAACATGAGTCAACGACTTCAACCGGTCGGACGAGTGAATTCAACGGATGGTCACCAATATGAGGCACCCGATTGGGCCATCCGCAGCACACCCCCATCCGTGAACCTCGTCACGCTCACAACTTGCACAGTCTCCAGCGCTCATCGGCCACTCCCGCTGCACAAAATGACCCGTGCCGCCAATTCCTCGCTCAGGAGCGTTAACGTCCAGGTGACCGACCTGAGCTAGGAGTCGTAAATGACCGTGCGCACTCGTGCCGACCTCGACCAGTTGCCCGCTTATGTCGCGGGTCGCACCATCCCCGGCTCGATCAAGCTCGCCAGCAACGAGGTTTCCGAGGGCCCGCTGCCCAGCGCGGTGGCGGCGATCAACCAGGCGGCCGGCGAGGTGCACCGCTACCCGGACATGGGCGTCGGGCTGCTGACCGAGGCGCTGGCCGCGCGGTTCGACGTGGATCCGGAGCGGATCGCCGTCGGCTGCGGTTCCGTCGCGCTGTGCGAGCAGCTGGTGCAGGCCACCTGCACCGCCGAGGACGAGGTCATCTTCCCGTGGCGGTCGTTCGAGGCCTACCCGATCATCACGCACGTCGTGGGCGCCAAGCAGGTGCGGGTGCCGCTGACCGCCGGGCACGCGCTGGACCTGGAGGCGATGCTCGCCTCGATCACCCCGGCCACCCGGCTGATGTTCGTGTGCACGCCGAACAACCCGACCGGCACGCTGCTGCGGCGGGCCGAGCTGGAGTCGTTCCTGGACCGGGTGCCGTCGGACGTGCTGGTGGTGCTCGACGAGGCGTACTTCGAATTCGTCAGCGACCCGGACGGCCCGGACGGCGTCGAGATCGCGAAGCAGCGCGAGAACGTCGCGTCGATGCGGACCTTCTCCAAGGCCTACGGCCTCGCCGGGCTGCGCGTCGGCTACACCGTCGCGCCGCCGGAGGTCGCGGCCGCGCTGCGGAAGGTGTCCATCCCGTTCAGCGTCAACGCGCTCGCCCAGGTCGCGGCGATCGCTTCGCTGGAGGCGCAGGACGAGCTGCAGAAGCGGTGCGCGAACGTGATCGCCGAGCGGGAGCGGGTGCACCGCGAGCTGGTGGCCATCGGTTACGAGGTGCCCGAGACGCAGGCGAACTTCGTGTGGCTGCCGCTGGGCGAGCGCACCACCGAGTTCAACGAGCACTGCCTGGAGAACCGGGTCGTGGTCCGCGCCTTCGTCGGAGAGGGCGCGCGGGTCACCATCGGTCAGCCGGACGAGAACGACGCGTTCCTGGCCGCGGCCCGCTCGTTCGGCCGGATCGGCGGCTGACCGGAATCTCCCGGTACGGCTGGAAGAACAGCGGTGGTGCCCGACGAAGAGAGGGGGAGTACTTCGTCGGGCACCACCACCGGGGGTGTGATCGTTTGAGCCGAAACGACCACGTGGAGTGCGTAGTGATCTACGCAGCACCGGAATCTAGTGCTGATCAACCGGAACGGGCCAGCCGGCGACTTAGGCATGTACCCATTCGAGTGAAATAAACCAATCGGTCGGACGATCTCAGCCCGTGACGGCGTGGTGCCCGCGGACGGCGACCGGGGTCGGCGCGGTCGGCAGCGACTCGGGGTCCGACACCGCCTGCTGGCGCGGGGTCTCCCTCTCGATCGGCCGCGGGGTCCACCCGCCGGGGTCGCAGCCGGGGTCGCCACCGGGGCCACCGGGGTTGCGGACGCCAGGAGAGCCGGGCCCGCCGGGAACGCCCGGCGGGCAGGGCTCAGGGGTGGGGGTGTGCGGCTTCGGCTTCTCGGGGACGGTCGGGTGGTCCACGATCGGCGCGTTGACGCAGTCGTTGGCTTGCGGCGACAGGATCGGCACCACGGCGCCGAGCACCGCGATGTTGTTGCCGCACAGCTGGATCGGCAGCACGCTCAGGTTGTTGTCGTTGCCGATGTTGATGCCGTCGTTGTCGGCGCTGTCCGCGAAGGCCGGCGCGGCGCCGGCCAGGATCCCTGTGCCGGCGGCGAAAATCCCGGCGAGGCAAGCAGTCTTGCGCATACTTCGCATTTCCTTTTCTGTCGTACTTCGGGAGGGGGGATTCCCACCCGTGGCGATCACCGCAGGTGGACGATGGTGCCCAACGGCAGGGTCATGAGCAGCCGAAGCGCGTCGTCGGGAACCCGGACGCATCCATCGCTGCCGGCCTGGCCGAACACCGAGGGGTCGGGCCAGCCGTGCAGCGCGACGGTTCCGGGGCCACCGCCGTAGGTGCTGAAGGTTTCCGAGTGCGTGCCGAGCGGCAGGATGATCGGGCTGAACCGGGTCACGGTCTCCTCGATCGCCGCCATGATGAAGGTCCGGCCGCGCGGCGTCTGGGTGTTCGGCGCGCCGACGCCGACGATCCACTCCCCGACCGGCGCGCCGTCCTTGCGGACCACGAGCCGCCGCGCGTCGATGTCGACGTCCACGGCGTAGGGCGACCGCGCCCGCTCGACCTCGCCGCCGGTGCGCACCCAGCCGACCGAGCCGTTGGGCCGGGACGGGAGCAGGACCTGCAGCCACGGCCCGCGTTCCGCGATCACCGGCACCCAGGTGGGGTTTTCCAGCTGCGTCGCGGGGAGTTTGGCGAACACGGGGCCGCCGGGCGCGGTGTGCACGGCGACGTCCTGCTTGACGCGCAGCACGACGCCCTCGGTTTCCGCGTTCGGCGCGGGATCCTGCGGCGCCTTGGGGAAATCGGCGAAGGTCGTCGCGGCCGCCTCCATGCCGAGGTCGGCCCGCGCCATCGCGGTGGCCGGCTCGATCGGCGACGCGCCGGAGCAACCGGCGAGGCCGAGGCAGAGCGCGCCGAGCGTGGCCGCCGTGGCGACGCGTGCGCGGCGTCTGGTACTTGTTGTGCGCAGCCTCATGATCAGCTCCTGGCCCGTTGGCGTACCTGTTGTCGGCAGCGTCCGGCGATGGCCGGGAAGCCTGCGGCAGCGACCTGATCCAAGAGATCAAGTGCCGCCGGGACGCTAACGCGGGTGCCGGGAGCGCCGAAGCGGGCTGGCAGGTGTCCGATCACCGGCGCGCATGGCCTGATCAGTGCAAACGGGCCAGCGCGATCATCGGGTGCGGAGCGTTACTGAAACCAGATCGCACGATCGTGTCGGGTTTTTACCTCTACTGAGCGACAAAAAGGGCCGGGTTGTCCGCGTCGAGGGGCGACTCGGACAACCCGGCCCAGGGGGCCTCGCGACCTCACTTCCAGGTGGCGAGCATGCCCAGCGGCTTGCTGTCGACGTCGGTCGGCGAGTACTCGACCGTCAAGCCGGTGGCGTCCGCCGGCACGTCGTAGATGATCTGGCCGGTCTCGGCCTTGCCCTTGTCGGTGAGCAGCTTGATGAACGAACCGGAGATCTCCATCGAGGCGATGGCCGGCTCGTACCGGTTGCCGTTGGCGTCGACGAGGACGAACTCGTCCTCGCTGACGTTGCCCGCGACGCCCTTGGCCAGCTCCGCCGACGCGTCGATGACGACGTACTTGCCCTTCTCCGGCTCGAAGTCCGCGGTGCCGGTGAAGTCCTTCGGCGCACCGATGGTCAGCTTCAGCTGGGTGCCCTTGTCGGTGGAAACCGTGGCCGCCTGTCCGAAGGAAACGCTCTGCGGACCAGTGGACTCGGACTCGCCGCCGCTCTCGGTGCTGCTGCTCGACGAGGAGGACTTGGTGTCCCCTCCGTCGGACGTGCTCGGCTTCGAACCGACACCACAACCGGACAGGGTGATCAACAGCGCCACGGATAACGGCGCAATCAGCCTCTTCAATTTTCCTCGCTAGCACGAAAGGTACTTCAGGCCTACTCCAACGCGCGGAACTTTCCCACAAGCACCCAGACGGAACAATCGGAATGACAAATGTCCTATAGGACACTTGGGCTGAACTCCGGATTCGTTGCCCGACACACCCGGAGAACACCGTCACGACCAGGGGTTACGCCGCCGAGTTCGGCCGCCACGGGCCGAGCGATATCGATCCCCGTGTCTGAGTTGTGGCCTACCTCATGCAGCTTTCGTGAGTGCGCAACCGGGCCAGAACCCGCTTTGCCACGCATGATCACGCCTGAGGCGCGGGCGAGGTCGGGGCATCGGCATCGAGCCGGGTTCGGATGGCACCGGACGCCCCGCTGGAGCTCCTGCGGAAGAGGCTCGAAAGCGTCTGGCGGGAACCACTTGGTCACCATCGCTGAAGCACGACAACGTGATCATCCAGATCGTGCCGTTGGACCCGCCGGCCGTCTATCTGGAGTACGTCGGTGGCGGTTCGCGGGTGGAGAATGTGAGCGACGTTAACCATTTCGCGGACATGTTCGCCGAGATCGCCGGATCGGGGCTCAGCGCCGAGAAGTCGGCCGAACTGATCCGCGCACAGGCGAAGGCGTGGGGATGAACAACCTGAAGTGGCGCAAGAGCAGCGGAAGCGGCACGAACAACTGCGTCGAGTTGGCCATCGGCGAGTCGGCGACGCACATCCGCGACACCAAGGACCGCGACGGCGGCACGCTGCGCGTGAACCAGCGCGCCTGGGCCGGGTTCCTCGGCGACGTCAAGGCCGGCCGCTTCGACCGGTGACCGATCCGTGCTGGTCAGGACCCGTGTGCACTTTGTGCTGCTATAGCTGCTATAGCGGCACAAAGTACGCACGGGCCCATCGCAGCCGTCAGTCGAGGGCTCGGCGGAGGAAGAACTTGATGCCGAGGGCTCCGAAGATCACCGTGGCGCTCAGCAGCGCCAGGACGCAGACCCACAGCGGCATGTGCGGGACCTCCGGGAGGAGGGCTCCTCGCATGCCTTCGCTGACGTAGGTCAGCGGGTTGATCGCGCACAGGATCTGGAACCAGCGCAGGTGTTCCAGCTGCGCCCACGGGAACTGCGTCGCACCCGTGAACATCAGCGGCGCCAGGATCACCGCGAACATGATGTTGATGCGCCGCGGCGGTACCGCCGCGCCGACCGTCAGGCCGACGGCCGCGCCGGCCAGCGAGCCCAGCACCATGCACAGCAGCGCGAACGCCAGGCCGGCCAGGTTCCAGCCGATCTCGCCCAGCATCACCATGCCGATCGGCACCATCAGCACCGCCGCGAGCAGCCCGCGCAGCGCGCCGAAGAGCATCTTCTCCACCGCCACCCAGCTGATCGGCAGCGGCGCGAGCAGCCGGTCCTCGATCTC
Source organism: Saccharopolyspora sp. NPDC045839 (assembly GCF_056431645.1). NCBI lineage: Bacteria > Bacillati > Actinomycetota > Actinomycetes > Pseudonocardiales > Pseudonocardiaceae > Saccharopolyspora > Saccharopolyspora sp. NPDC045839. Next base: position 43,821 of record NZ_JBWKKH010000051.1, on the reverse strand, counting down.
CCGGGAGAACGAGAAGTCCAGCACCAGCGGGAATGACGTGTTCTGCAGCGACACCAGGAACGCGTTGAGCGCGATCATGCCCGGCAGCAGGATCTGCGCGTAGCCGGGCTGGGCGTAGCCGAGCTCGCTGAGCACCTTGCCGAAGATGAACAGCAGCGCCACCGGCTGCACCAGCACCTGCGCCAGGAAGCTCGGCAGCTCCCGACCGGTCACGAAGACGTCGCGGCCCAGCACCGCCGTGAACGCGCGAACCGGACTCATCGCAGCTCCCTCCCGGTCAGATCGATGAACACGTCCTCCAGCGTCGCCGAACCCAGCGACAGGTCGCTGACCGAAACCCGCTGTTCGTGCAGGGTTTGCGCGACCGGCCCGAGCAGCGCCGCGGGTTCCTCGCCCACGTAGAGCCGCAGCCGCAGCTCCGCCGCCCCGTCCGCGGTGGTGCCGGCGCCGACCTGCTCGACCCGCTGCACTCCATCCACATTGGACAGAAGCTCGGCGACCCCGGCCGGATCGTGGCCGTCGGGCCGCAGCGTGGCGTCCACCGTGCCGCTGCCGGGCAGCGACTTGATCAGCGCCTCCGGCGTGTCCAGCGTCAGCAGCTTGCCGTGGTCGACCACGCCGACCCGGTCCGACAGCTTCTCCGCCTCGTCCATGTCGTGCGTGGTGAGCACCACCGTCACGCCCTCGGCGCGCAGGTCGTTGATCCGGTCGTGGACGAACAGCCGGGCCTGCGGGTCGAGCCCGGTGGACGGCTCGTCCAGGAACAGCACCTCCGGCTTGTGGATCAGCGCGCGGGCGATCATCAGCCGCTGCGCCTGCCCGCCGGAGAGGTCGTCGACGCGGGCCTTCGCCTTCTCCGCCAAGCCCATCCGGCCGAGCAGCTCGTCGGCGAGCCGCTTCCGCTCACCGCGGGAGACCCCGTGGTACGCGGCGTGCCAGATGAGGTTCTGCCGGGCGTTGAGCGACCGGTCCAGGTTCACCCGCTGCGGCACGACCGCGACCTTGCTGCGGGCCGCGACCGGGTCGGCCGCCACGTCGACGCCCGCGACGCGCGCCGTCCCGCTGGTCAGCAGCACCCTGGTGGTCAGGATGCCGACGGTGGTCGTCTTGCCCGCGCCGTTCGGGCCCAGCAGCCCGAAGACCTCGCCCGCCTCCACCTCGAAGCCGAGCCCGTCCACCGCGTTGCCCTTGGCCTTCGGGTACCGCTTGACCAGGTCGGTCACTTCAACCGCTGTGGTCACATCCGCCTTCTTCCTCGCTCAGTTCGCCGAGGATCGCGAGCAGGTACTTCCGGACCACCGCCGCTTCCGCCGGGTCGGTCCTCGGCTCGATCCGCCGGAACTCCGCGCTGACACCCCGCCACGCGGCGTCCAGCGCCGCCCGCCCCGCCGGGGTGATGCGCAGCCGGACCACGCGCCGGTCGGTCGTGTCGCGCCGCCGGGTCAGCAGCCCGTCGGACTCCAGTGCGTCGATGACCGGCGTCAGCGTCGCCGGTCGCACCCAGCAGCGCTGGGCGACCTCGCGATGCGTCGGTTCGTCCTGCTCGTCGATCGTGGTCAGCGCCATCAGCGCCGTCTTGCTCAGATCGGTGCTCTGGGCCACGGCTCGCTCCCAGTGGTGCGCCAGCCGCCGGCCGGCCAGGCCCACCAGCCGGGTCAGCGGCATGCGCTGCGGATCTTGTTCCACGAAGCCGGGCACGGATTCGATCGTACTCACGCCGAACGGTTAGGAAGCAAATTGTTTTTTCTGGACCCGAATCGCCTCCGCGGACCACGAACCTCCCGGTAGCCTGGCCGCGTGACCGAGATGACCGAGCAGCGCACCAAGTGGCTGGACGACTGCGAGATGGCATCCTGGCGGTCCTACATCGTCGGCAGCGCGCTGCTGGACTACCGCCTCAACCGCGAGCTGCAGCTCACGCACGGGCTCTCCATCGCGGACTACGAGATCCTGGTCTGCCTGTCCGAACAGCCCGACCTGCGAATGCGGATGAGCGAGCTGGCCATGGAGGTCGCGCACTCCAAGAGCCGGATCTCGCACCAGATCCGCCGCCTGGAAACGGCCGAGCTGGTGCGCCGCGACGAGTGCCCCGACGACGGGCGCGGTGTGCTCGCGGTGCTCACCGACAAGGGCATGACGAAACTGCGCGAAGCGGCACCGGCGCACGTCGAGGGCGTCCGGGAGCACATGATCGACCTGCTGGAGCCCCACGAGCTGAAGGTCCTGGCGGGGGTTTTCCAGCGCCTGACGGCACACCTGAGAACCCTCGACTGACCCGGACCGGCTGTAGGAAGATCACGTCCGGTTGGCTACGCTGCGGCGTGGAAGCGTGGCAGAGCGGCCGAATGCACTCGCCTTGAAAGCGAGCGTCGCGAGAGCGACCGGGGGTTCGAATCCCCCCGCTTCCGCTGCACCGCCCCTGACCTGCGACAAAGTACGTCAGGGGCGATCTTGTCCCGACTCGTTCGCCGCAAGTGGCTATGGACGGTTGGCGAGTTTCCGGGCGTCGGCAAATGCTGAACTGCTGTACGAGCCCGGGGCGAGGCGGTGTTGGAGGCTGCGCAGCCAGGCTTCCGCCGTCTGACGGCTGCCGCCCGCGCTGGATGTCGCTATCGCCGCGGGCAAGGCGACGCAGTAGCAGGCCTGTTGCCAGAACTCGATCGTCTCCGGCGCCGGGCCCGCCAACAGCCCTCCAAAGGTCACCGCGAACCAGGTTGCCGCGGCCAGCACCGCCACGGCCATTCCGATCCACAGCCAGCGGCGGGCTTTGAGGTAGGCGCGGCGGCTTCTCCCAGGGCCGCCTCTGCGTTGTTGATCGACATCCGGCGAGTCTGGCACGCCGGATGCGCGTGTGTACCCGGATCGGACGCATGCGCGTCCAGAAGTCCTTTGTGGACTATTTGATCGGTTCGGCGTGGACGACCCTCAGTTCCGTCAGGTACCGCTTGGTGATGCGGCCGCCGTGGTGCTTGTCGATCAGGTTTCCGATGCACTCCAGCAACCCGTTGCGCGCGGTCGGCGGCATTGATCGGGGACCGGAGTAGGTCTGCAGGACGTCCACAGCTCGGCCGCCTCGTTGAAGGTCATGCGCAGCCGGTCCCGATCCATCGCAGCCACGCGGGAACAGTACGAGGACCGCCCTGCCCGTCGACGTCAGTTTCAATTGAAACCGGGGTCAGTCGTCCACTGATCGTCATCCGTTCTCATGGTCACTGAAGTGGCATCTCAGAGGAGGCGTTGACTGGCTCTTCGGGGAGGCCACTTCTTGCGGCAGGCTGAGAGTCGTCCGCACGCCGAAAGGAAACGTCCGCCATGTTCACCGGCCTGAGCGCCTTCCCACTCACTCCCACCAGCGAAGACGGCATCGACGAACGCGGCTTCGCGAACCTCGTCGCCCGGCTTTCCGCGGCGGGCGTCGACTCGATCGGCGCGCTCGGCTCGACCGGCGGCTACGCCTACCTCGACCGCGAGGAGCGCGCCCGCGCCGCACGGATCGCCGTCGACGCCGCTGGCGGCGTGCCCGTCATGGTCGGCATCGGCGCGCTGCGCACCTCCCAGGTCCGCGCGCACGCCGAGGACGCCCAGAACGCCGGAGCGTCCGCGGTGCTGCTCGCGCCGGTGTCCTACCAGCCGCTCAACGACGACGAGGTCTTCGGGCTCTTCGAGGACGTCAGCCGCGAGCTGAGCGTTCCGCTGTGCGTGTACGACAACCCTGGCACCACGCACTTCACGTTCAGCGACGACCTGCACGGGCGCATCGCCGCGCTGCCGAACGTCGCCGCGGTGAAGATCCCGGGCATCTTCGCCGGCCAGGCGCGCGAGCGGATCGCCGCGCTCCGCGGCAAGCTCCCCCGGGACGTCGCCGTCGGCGTCAGCGGCGACCAGTTCGCCGCCGGCGGCCTGAGCGGGGGCGCCGACCTGTGGTTCAGCGTCCTCGGCGGGCTGCTGCCCGAGCAGTGCCTCGCCATCACCCGCGTCGCGGCCGAGGGCGACAGCGGCGAGGCCACCGCCCTGTCCGACCAGCTGAATCCTTTGTGGACTCTGTTTCGGCAGTACGGCAGCATTCGCGTGGTCTCCGCCGCGGCGGAACACCTCGGCCTCATCACCGGCCCGAACCTGCCCCGGCCGCTGCGCGGGCTCGACCCGGCCGCCCGGAAAGAGGTCGCCGCGGTGCTCGATCAGATCCTCGCCGAATAGTGCGAACGGGCATCTCCGGTTCAGTTCAAATGAATTCCGGATCAGTTAGTTGATCTCGTTGTTGCGGGTGCCAGCGACTGGCACCATGCCAACGTTCGCATTCGTTCGAACTTATGAGGAAAAGTGCAGAAACTGATCGCCCCGCTTTCCGCTTTGCTGCTGATGGGCCTGGTCGGCTGCGGAAGCGGCGAAGCCCCCGACGCAGCGGCGCCCGCGGAAAGCACCGCCGAGGCGGTCGCGGAGCCCCAGCAACCCGCGGAACAACTGCCCCCGGAGGCCGCTTTCGGGGAAAAGGCCGGTGCGACCAACGACGGCAGCCAATTCGCGATCACCGCTAGCACGCCGAAGGACTTCACCGAATTCTCGGAAGCCCCGGTGGAAGGCAAGTACGTCGTCGTCGACGTCCAAGCGGAACTCCTCGGCGGCGACGGCGGGGCCGTGGCCGCGACGTCGTTCATGCTGGCCGACGCCTCCGGCACCGAGTACCCCAACGCCGCTCCCAACGGCACCAACATGGACGGGATGTTGTTCGCGACGCTGCTGTCCAAGGGCGACACCGGAAGCGGCAAGGTCGTGTTCGACGTGCCCGCCGACGCAACCGGATTCGTGCTGAAGTACCAGCCGATCGGGGCGACCGAGGCCATCGCCACCTGGCGCTGACGCACCAGCGGCGATCGGGGCGGGCGTCGGTTTTCGTCCCGGGACCGACGCCCGCTTTCGGTCACCCCGCCACGTGCTTCGCGATCGTGCGCAGGACATCTCGCAGCCCCTCGCGGACCTGCGGATCCCCGATCGTCTCGTCGGGCCCGACGGCGCCGCGCGGAACGGTCAGGCGGACGCAGGCCGCATCGACGATGCCGGTGCTTCAAAAGGGGTGCGGGCACGTCGCGAGACGGGAACGCGAGGGCGGGCGATTTCACGCGAAATCACCGCTCCGCGTGAGGGCGGGGTGGCGATTTCGCGTGAAATCGCCACCCCAGCAGGCACCGCGCCCGGAGTCCTTCCAACCCCCTGGATCGGGAGCCTTCGCCCATGTCGGCGCTCCGCAGGCCTCGCGACTTTGCCTAAAATCGGGAGCCTTCGACGCTCGTCGGGTGCCCCCTACCGGCCTCGCGATTTTGCCTGAAATCGGGCATCTTCAGCGTGCGTCCGGAATCTGGGCCGTCACGGGTTCTCGAAGCGGACTTCGGGGTAGCGCGGGGACGGGCCGTCCAGCAGGTGCTGCGGCCGGTCCCGCAAGTGCAGGTCCACGAACGCGGCGACGTAGTCCCTGGTGATCCGGGCCGTGCGATCGCCGGTCATCGGTTCGTTCCCCACGTCGATCCCCAGCTGCTCCGCCAGGATCGAGTAGTCCGTGAACGACGAATGTGCCGTGCCCGCGACGGAAAGCCAGCGCTTCCAGCCCGTCAGGTGCGGCCAGCTGGCGTCCCAGGTTTCGTCCGCGCCCGGCCGACCGTGCTTGTCCGCGCCCAGCATCAGGAACGGGCGGTCGAGGTCCTCGGTCAGCTCCGGATGGAAGGTGCCGTCCATGTTGACCCCGGCGCGGATCCGCGGGTCTTCCCGCACCGCGTGCGCCGCGGCCGCGCCGCCCAGGGAATGGCCGGCCATCGCGATGCGGTCCGCGTCGATCAGGCCCGTTCCGGCCAGCTCGTCGATCACGAACGAGACGTCGATCGCGCGGTTCCGCGCGATGGTCGGCCCGTCCGGTTTCGTTTCGCAGATGAGGCATTCGGTGATCCGGCCGTCCGGGAACGTGATCGCGCTCGCCTCGTAGGTGTGGTCCACGGCCGCGACTGCGTAGCCGCGGCTGGCGAGGTCCTCGGCCAGCCCGGTCAGCGACGAGCGCGAGAAGCTGTGTCCGGGCGAGAGCACCACCAGCGGCAGTTTCCGGTCCAGCGGCTCCGCATCCGCCACCGCATGGGTGCGGGTCGTGCTCAGGATCTCCTCGGGAACCCCGGTCACCCGCAGGCCCGCCAGGATCAGGCGCGACTCCTCGGGCGTGACGTACTCGGCGCGCGGCCCGTCGCGGTCCTCGGTCGGGTAGAACAGCGACACCATCAGCTCGCGGTTCTCCTGCGGCACCCACGGATCGGGGCGGTCGTGGTCGATCAGGTGCAGCGTGGTCTTGCCGACCGCGAGCGGGCCGGTCGGTTCGGGGAGCGCGAGGGGCGCGGGCTCGGCCGCCGCCGCCGGGGCCAGCAGGACGCCTGCCGCTACCGCGGCTATCAGAGTTTTCATGCCGCCAAGCCTCGGGCAACGGCCGTACCGGGCGCGTCCGGCGAAAACCCTTGTTCGCCCCTGAACACGGCCCCAGGTCCGGCCTCAGCGTGGAGTGCGGCTACGTGATGCCGGGGCTCAGGCCAGCAGGTCGGCCCAGACGAGGTGATGGTCCGAGGCGTCGTTGAGGCGAGCGAGCTCGTCGTGCGAACCCGGCCAGAAGACCCCGGCGCGCAACGGGATCAGCGGCGCCGACGGCAGGACGTAGTCCACCCGGAGGTTGCCGGGCGCCTTGTCGTTGAAGTCGCCGGTGTCGAAGTACGGGTTGCCGCGCTGATCCGCGTTCGCGCCGCCCTGGGTCAGGCTCGCCTCGACCGCTCCGGCGCTGCCCGGCAGCGGGTCGATGACGCGCGGGGCGCGCAGGATCTGGCGGGCGCCGTTGCTGTCGCCGTCGACCGGGTCGGAGTTCTGGTCGCCCGCGATGACGAACCGGGCGCCGGGCGCGAGACCGCCGGGAGCGCCCGCGTCGTCGTAGATGTAGCCGCCCCGGCCCGGGCTGACGTAGTCCGCCCAGAAGCGGATCTCGTCGTGGTTGCGCAGGGCGTTGCGCTTCTCCGGGCCGTCGAAGGCCGGCGGCGTCGGGTGCGAGGTCAGGAAGTGCACGGTCCGCCCGCCGGCCTCGATCGGCAGGTCCCAGTGCGACTTCGACGACAGCCGCAGGGCCGCCAGCTGCTCCGGCGAGTACCAGTCGCCGGGCTGCGGCGTCGCCGGGTCGTCGGGCAGCTGCGCGCCCGGCATGTCCACCCACCGGAACCGCTGGAACGTGCGGGCCTCGCCGATCGGGTACTTCGACAGCACCACCATGCCGTACTGGCCGGGGAACGCGCCGAAGCCGTAGGCGTCGCCCGGGCCGCCGACGGTGCCGTCCTTGTCCAGGTCCATGCCGGTCTGCACGCCCGTGTTCACCGGGGCGGTGTAGGCGTACGGGTAGTCGATCGGGTCGGCGCCGCCCTGGCCGTGCGCCAGGTAGTTGGTGCGGAAGGCGTCGACCGCCGCGCCGCCCTCGACGTAGTCGAACTCGTTGAGCAGCAGCACGTCCGGGCGGACCCGCTGCACCACCTCGGCCACCTCGCGGGCCTGCGGATCGTCCGGTGTGGACAGATCGGCGAGCAGTTCGCCCTCGGTGGCGCGGTTGAGGGAGGCGTTGAACGTCGCGAAGCGCACCGGCTGCGCCGCGTCGGCGGCAGGCACCACCAGAGCTGCGGCGACCGCGGCGACCGCAAGAACGGCACGTTTCACGACATCCCCTCCGATCGGACTACGACAACCACCCCACCCGGTGAGTTCTTCCGCAATTTCAATGGAAATCGGACCTCTGATTTCCATTGAAATTGCGGACCACCGGGAAGCGGGCGAGGCACTTCCGGGCAGGTTGGTGGCCGGAAGTGCCCCGCGCGCTGTTCGAACCTTTCCCGCAGGTGTCGGTCAGGCCAGGTTGTGGTGACCGGCCTTGGGCAGCACCGGGGCGTCGTGCTGCGCCATCATCGTGACCTGCGCGGCACGCAGCTGCGCGCGCTGGGCGCGGCTCTGCATCCCGTTCACCGCCTCGGTGCTCTTCGAGTAGCCGTCGATCACCGCGGCCAGCCCCTTGGCGTTCCGCTCCAGCGCAACCCGGTCCACATTGGACAGGTTGTCGCCCGGCGCGTGGTAGTTCGGGTCGAAGGCGACGCCCGCGGTGCCGCCCCACTTCGCCGCCTGCTCCTCGGTCTTGAGCTCCTCGACGCCGGTGTTCAGGCCGCCCGCCGGGATCCCCACCGCGATGAACTCGCCGTAGTCGGAACGGCCGTCGAACTCGTCGCCCTCCACCTCGACGCCCTGCTCGGCCATCGCGGCGGCGAAGTCCTGCTCGATCTGCGCCGAGCCCTGCGGACCCGTCGGGCCACCGGTGGAGCCGTCGCCGTCGTAGACGAAGTAGCCGGCGTTCGGCGAACCGATCATGTCGAAGTTCAGGTACAGCGCGATGTCGAGCTGCTGCTCGAAGCTCAGGCCCTGCACGTACTGCGTCGACCCGACCAGGCCGGACTCCTCCGCACCCCAGAACGCGAACCGCACGGCGTTGTTGACCTTCGGGCTGCCGCCCAGCTTCAGCGCCGCCTCCAGCAGGCCCGCGCTGCCGGTGCCGTTGTCGTTGATGCCCGGGCCCTCGGGAACGCTGTCCAGGTGCGCGCCGGCCATCACGACGTTGTCGGTGCGACCGGTGCGGGTCTGCGCCACGATGTTGCGGGTGGTGACCGTCTCCAGGCGAGCCTGGACGTCCAGCTTCACCTCGGCGCCGGCCTGCCCGGCGAGCGCCTCGCCGACCTGCTTGGTGACCCCGGCGGCCGGGATCTTCGAGATGTCCGGGTCGCCGAGCGTGCCGTTGAGCGCACCGTCCACGTTGTTGTAGATGATCGCGCCCGCCGCCCCGCGCTCGCCGGCGAACTTCGCCTTCTCCCCGAAAGTGCACGCGCCGCGCTGGATCAGCACGACCTTGCCGGTGATGTCCTGCCCGTCGTAGTCGCTGGCGGAGCAGCCCGGCGTGTCGTCGACCGGCGCGACGGCCAGCGGCGCGGTGATGCCGCCCTGCGGGGTGGCCGGCGAGTACTCGAGCGCGTCACCCTCGACCGGCTGACCGGCCACCGCAAGGCTGAACGAGTCCAGGAAGTACGCCTGATAGGTGAACTCCGGCGTGGTGACGTCGAAACCCGCGCCGCGGAGCTTGCCCGCCACGTAGTCGACGCTCGCCTCGTAGCCGGGCTGGCCGGACGCGCGGTTTCCGCCGTTCTGGTCGGCGATCCGCTGGAACGCGATCAGGTGACGGTTCACGGCGTTGGCGTTGATGGTCGAGCCGAGGTCGGCCGGCGCCGCGCTGGCCGGGGTGACGGTCAGCAACGCGGCGGCGCACGTCGCGGCCAAGGCCGCCGCCGAGCGCTTGGGTGTGATGGTTCGCGAACTCATCATGCTCCCCGCTTCGGATGGACTTTGTGCTGGCTAGCCTTGAGAGGATCACTCAACGAAGTCAAGACCGCTCTGGGAAGCGTTAAGAAGCGGGGACTATTTCCCATTTTTCCCGAGTTGTCCGGTCGACTTCGGACTCCCGCACCACGCGCTGCGAACCCTCCGTCGCTGACTACCGTCCAGGGCATGTACGCGATTTCGATCCGCGAGCCGGGCGAACCGGACGTGCTGGAATGGACCGAACACCCCGACCCGCGGCCCGGTCCGGGTGAGGTGCTCATCGACGTCGTCGCGAGCGCGGTCAACCGCGCCGACCTGAGCCAGCGGCAGGGCAACTACCCGCCGCCGAAGGGCGCCAGCACCATCCTCGGGCTGGAATGCTCCGGAACCATCGCCGAAATCGGCGAAGGCGTCACCGGATGGCAGGTGGGCGACGAGGTTTGCGCGCTGCTCGCCGGCGGCGGCTACGCCGAACGGGTCGCGGTGCCCGCCGCGCAGGTGCTGCCCAAACCCGCCGGCGTGGACCTCGTCGAGGCCGCCGGATTGCCCGAGGTCAACTGCACCGTGTGGTCGAACGTGGTGCTGGAGGCCGGGCTCCGGAGCGGACAGCTGCTGCTCGTGCACGGCGGCGCCGGCGGCATCGGCACCAGCGCGATCCAGATCGCCAAGGCGATCGGCGCGCGCGTGGCGGCGACCGCCGGATCGGCCACGAGCCGGCAGCTGTGCGCCGACCTGGGCGCGGACCCGGTCATCGACTACCGCAACGAGGACTTCGTCGCGATCGTCAAGGAGCTCGGCGGCGCGAACGTCATCCTGGACAACATGGGAGCGTCCTACTTGGACCGCAACCTGTCCGCGCTGGCGCCCGACGGGCACCTGGCCGTGATCGGCATGCAGGGCGGCCGGAAGGCCGAGCTGGACCTGGGGAAGATGCTGGTCAAGCGACTGCACCTGTCGGTGCTCGGGCTCCGCGGGCGGCCGGTGGAAGGGCCGCAGGGCAAGGCGGCGATCGTCGCCGACGTGCGGGAGCGGCTGTGGCCGCTGGTCGAGGCGGGCGAGGTGCGGACGCTGGTGCACGATCGAGTGCCGCTGCCGGAGGCGGCGCGAGCGCACGCGATGCTGGAGGCGGGCGACGTCCGCGGCAAGATCCTCCTCGTCCGCTGACGGTCCGACGACAGTTTCAACTGAAACTGCGGTCCCAGGACTGGCGAACTGCGGCTCGTGAGTGGTCCTTCAACCGGAAGGACCACTCACGAGCGGCGTGCTGTGGACAACTCGCCCTGACTGTGGACAACTTCCGCAATTTCAATGGAAATCGGACCTTCGATTTCCATTGAAATTGCGGTGGTGACCGGTCTCAGCCGAGTTCGGCGACCGCACGGACCAGCTGGTCCACCTCGGAGGCGTTCGTGTAGTGCGCCAGGCCCACCCGGACCGCACCACCGACCTCGCCGACGCCCAGCACCGCGAACACCCCGTGCGTGCCCGGATCCGCGAACGCGCAGACCCCACGCTCCGCGAGGTGCTCCACCGCGTCCTCCGCCTTGACCCCGTTCACCGTGAACGCCATCGACGGCACCCGGCGCATCGCGTCGCCGATCACCATCACGTGCCGCAGCTTCCGCAGCCCGTTGGTCAGGTTCGCCAGCAGACCCGCCTGGTACGACTTCACCGAACCCAGCGACGTCAGCAGGCGCTCCCGGCGCGGCCCGACCGCCGAATCGTCCAGCTCCGCCAGGTAGTCCACCGAGGCCACCAGCCCGGCCAGCAGCGGATGGGCGTGCGGGCCGAGCTCCAGCCGCTCCGGGCCGCGCGCGCCGGGCTCCAGCGCCACCGACGGCAGCTGGTCGAGCATCGCGGGGTTCTTGAACACCAGCGCGCCGACCGGCGGCCCGCCCCACGCCGAGGCGTTCACCGCCACCACGTCCGCGCCCATCGCGGTGATGTCCAGCGGCACGAACGGCGCCGCCGCGGACGCGTCGACCACCACCAGCGCGCCCTGCTCGGCCGCGGCGTCCGCGGCCTGCCGCACGTCCGGCCGGCTGCCGACCGCACCCGACGCCGCCGTGATCGCGACGACCTTCGTGCGCGGGGTGACCAGCTCCTGGTACTGCCAGGTGGGCAGCTCGCAGGTCTCGATGTCGACCTCGGCCCACCGGACCGTGGTGCCGGAGCGCTGCGCGGCGCGTTGCCACGGCGCGACGTTGGCCGGGTGGTCCAGCCGGGAGACGACGACGTCATCGCCGATCATCCAGCCGTCGCCGAGCGCATCGGCGAGCCGCTGCAGCAGAACGGCGGAGTTCGGCCCGAGCACCACCCCGGCGGGGTTGGCACCGATAAGGTCCGCAAAAGCGCGACGGGCGGCCTCCACGATCGCCTCGGCGCGCTGCGATGCGGGGAAGATCCCGCCCGGACCGGATACCGGGGCTCGCAGCGCGGTGGACGCCGCGGTCGCCACTTGTTCAGGAACCTGCATGCCCGCCGGGGCGTCCAGGTGCACCCACCCGTCGCCCAGCGCGGGGAAGAGCCCGCGAACAGCCGCGACGTCGAACGCCATGGGGAACACGTTACGTACGGGGCGCGGCGTTCTCGCTGCCGGGTGGCAGATATCGCATCACTCGCGCCCGGCGACGACTCTCGGAGGCGAGTGTTTCGCCCGTCCAGGGCCCGTGTGTACTTTGTGTCGCTATAGCAGCACAAACCACGCACGGCTATCTACCTGCGCAAACGCCTGCGCCGGTGGCGCTGGGCAAGGCACCCTGAATTACGGATGCGACATCGACCAGCCAGGATGGAGACATGACCCACGATCCGAGTGAGGGCCGGCCACAGGTGTTCGTCGTCGGCGAGGACGGCAAGCCGATCGGGGCCGCCCTGAGCTCCGACGAGCAGCCGGAGCGCGGCGAGGACATCAACGACCTGGTCGAACAGCCGGCCAAGGTGATGCGCATCGGCACCATGATCAAGCAGCTCCTGGAGGAGGTCCGGGCGGCACCGCTGGACGAGGCCAGCCGCACCCGTCTCAAGGAGATCCACCAGTCGTCGATCCGCGAACTGGAGCAGGGCCTCGCCCCGGAGCTCATCGAGGAACTGGAGCGCCTGTCGCTGCCGTTCGCCCAGGAGTCGACGCCGTCCGAGTCGGAGCTGCGGATCGCCCAGGCCCAGCTGGTCGGCTGGCTGGAGGGCCTGTTCCACGGGCTGCAGACTGCGCTGTTCGCGCAGCAGATGGCCGCCCGCGCCCAGCTGGAGCAGATGCGCCGGGGCCTGCCGGCGGGCAGCGGCGCCGAGGTCGAACCCGGTCACACCCGGGGCACCGGCCAGTACCTGTGACGCTCCGTGGAGGCTGCGCGCCCGACTCCAGGCGGGCGCTACGCCTTCGAGTGATGCCCACGCCGGAGAGGCACACCTGAGGTCGGTACTCTGACGCACTGTGCAGTCCACGAGCACGCTAGACCGCCCCACGGCTCCCCCGGAGACCTCGTCGCGGTCCTGGCGCAAGGCAGCGAAGGACCTCAGCGACGGCTTCGGGCAGCGCCAGCTGTGGGCGCATCTCGGCTGGCAGGACATCAAGCAGCGCTACCGCCGATCGATACTCGGCCCGTTGTGGATCACCATCGGCATGGGTGTCACCGCGGGTGGCCTCGGCCTGATGTACTCCACGATCTTCGGGCAGGACCCCGGCAAGTACGTGCCGTACATGACCGTCGGGTTCATGATCTGGTACTTCATCCAGGGCTGCCTGCTGTCCGGCACCGAGGTGTTCATCCACAACGAGGGCCTGATCAAGCAGCTGCCCGCGCCGATCAGCGTGCACGTGTTGCGCACTGTGTGGCGGGAGTTCCTGCTGTTCCTGCACAACCTCGTCGTCTATCTCGTCATCCTGGCGATCTTCCAGCCCCCAGTGACCTGGACGATCATCACGGCGATCCCCGCGCTGTTCCTCCTGCTGATCAACGGCGGCTGGGTGGTGCTGCTCTTCGGCGTCGCGAGCACCCGGTTCCGCGACATCCCGCCGGTGATCAACAGCTTCATGCAGCTGCTGTTCTTCATGTCGCCCATCGTCTGGCCGATCGACATCCTGGAGCAGAACGCCGGGCCACGCGCCTGGCTGGCCCAGCTCAACCCGATCTACCACTTCGTCGAGATCGCGCGCGCCCCGATGCTCGGGACGAACCAGTCGCTGCACCACTGGTTGATCGTGCTCGGGTTCACGGTCGGCGGATGGCTGCTGGCTCTGTTGGTCATGCGCAACTACCGCGCACGCGTCCCCTACTGGGTTTGATCGGGAGCTGAGGAACTTTGGTCAGCATTGACGTCTGGAACGCATCGGTCGACTTCCCGATCTTCGACGCGAAGTCCCGATCGCTGAAGAAAGCCGTGCTCGGCAAGGCCGGCGGCAAGATCGGCACTGACAGCCGGGTGCCGATCATCGAGGCGCTGCACGACATCGACCTGTCCCTGCGGCACGGCGACCGCGTCGCGCTCGTCGGCCACAACGGCGCAGGCAAGTCCACCCTGCTGCGGCTGCTCGCCGGCATCTACGAGCCCACCCGGGGCAGCGCGCGGGTGGTCGGCAAGGTCGCCCCGGTGTTCGACCTCGGCGTCGGCATGGACCCGGAGATCTCCGGGTACGAGAACATCATCATCCGCGGCCTCTTCCTCGGCATGAACCGCAAAGAGATGGAGAAGCGGATCGACGAGATCGCCGAGTTCACCGAGCTCGGTGACTACCTGGCGATGCCGCTGCGCACCTACTCCACCGGCATGCGCGTGCGGCTCGCGCTGGGCGTCGTGACCTCCATCGACCCCGAGATCCTGATCCTGGACGAGGGTATCGGCGCCGTCGACGCCGACTTCCTGGAGAAGGCCCGGGACCGGCTGAACGACCTCGTGAAGCGATCGGGCATCCTGGTCTTCGCCTCGCACTCCGACGAGTTCCTGATCGAGCTGTGCAGCACCGCGATCTGGATGGACAAGGGCGGAATGCGGGAGCAGGGGTCGCTGCGCGAAGTCCTGACGCACTACAAGGGCTACGACCCCTTCGAGCACCTCAGCGAGGAAACCCTGGCCCGGATCGGCGAATCCGCGGCCACGATCGGGAGCAAAGAAGGCTCATGAGCACCGACTCCGCACAGCAGCTGCCCGCCGGATCCGTAGTCGCGGTGATCGTCACCAGGCACCGTCGCGAGCTGCTGGCCGAGTCCCTGAAAGTGATCGCGAGCCAGACCAGACTCCCGGACCACCTGGTGGTGGTCGACAACGGACCGGACCAGCCCGCGCAGGACGTGGTGGCGGACTGCCCGATCCCGTCGACCTACCTGGTCTCGCAGCGCAACCTCGGCGGCGCCGGCGGCTTCGCGCTCGGCATGCTGCACGCGCTGTCGCTCGGCGCGGAGTGGGTGTGGCTGGGCGACGACGACGGCCGGCCCGCCGACGAGCACGCGCTCTCGACGCTGCTGGACGTCGCGAAGAAGCGGCGGCTCGCCGCGGTGTCGCCCGTGGTGGTGAACATCGACACCCCGGACAAGCTGGCGTTCCCGCTGCGCCGCGGCCTGACCTGGAAGCGCCGGGTCAGCGAGCTCGGCGGCGACGACTTCCTGCCGGGCATCGCGTCGCTGTTCAACGGCGCGCTGTTCCGGGCCTCGACGCTGGACGTGGTGGGCGTGCCGGACTACCGGCTGTTCTTCCGCGGCGACGAGGTGGAGGTACACCGCAGGGTGGTCCGCTCCGGGCTGCCGTTCGGCACCACGCTGAAGACCCGGTTCCTGCACCCGGACGGCTCGGCGGAGTTCAAGCCGATGCTGGGCGGCCGGTTCCACGCCCAGGACCCGTCGGACGCGGCGAAGCGCTACTACACGTACCGCAACCGCGGCTACCTCCTGTCGCAGCCGGGAATGCGGAAGATCGGCGCGCTGGAGGTGCTCCGCTTCGGCCTGTACTTCGTCGGCCAGAAGCGCGACCCGAAGGCGTTCAAGGAGTGGCTGCGTCTGCTCCGCCAGGGCCAGCAGGAGAAGTTCTACCGCCGCTGATCCGTGGCAGTTTCAATTGAAACTGATGCCACCGGACGATTACGAGAGACTGAGACTGGCCTGAGAGCTACCTGAGATCGCAGCTCACGGCACCGGTCCGAGTGGTGATTTGCACACCGGCCGAATGCCGCGAAGGGGCTCGGACCAGCGGCTACTATCCTCCACCCGTGCTCAGTGGCCAGGAAGAAAGCCGCCGAACGGACGATGCTTCGGCGCAATCCGAGACCGAACGCCGGCAACCCTCAGCCAAGCGGCTGAAGCTGTTCGCGTCGATCTTCGGGCTGCTCGGCACGGTGCTCGCACTGGCGGTGCCGTTCCTCCCCGTCGACTACAACATCACGACGCTGAAGTGGCCGACGGCGGAAGGCACCAAGTCGGTGTCGGCGCCGCTGGTGAGCTACTCGCCGGTGTGGCTGAACGCCGAGGTGCCGTGCGCCGCCGTGCGCAGCCTGGACGCCCGCACCAACGGTCCGGCCACGGTGCTGAGCACGAACCCGCCGACGTCGGACTACGGCAAGCTGACCGGCCTGACGCTGCAGGTCGACAACGGCCATCTGACGATGCTGACCAAGGGCCAGCAAGTGGGCACGGTGCCGCTGCCCGCGGGCGACTGCTCGTTCTCGCTGCACTCCGACGCGTACGGCACCACGGCCGGCGTCGGCGACGAGTCGCTGGCGAACCTGCGCGGCGACCAGCGCCCGCAGCTGACCGGCATCTACTCCGGGCTCAACGACGGCATCGACGACGTGCGCGGCCTGTCCTTCGAGGCCCGCGTGGACAACCGCTACGAGAGCCAGGCGACCACGATCAAGGGCGTCGCGATGGCGCTCGCGGTGCTGGCGTTCATCGGCTCCGTGGTCTGCCTGCGGCGGCTGGACGTGCGCGCCGGCCGGCGCCCGCCGAAGTGGGCCCCCGCCGGTTGGTGGAAGCCGACGTTCCGCGACGCCTCGGTGATCGGCGCGCTGGTCGTCTGGTGGGTCATCGGCGCGATGACCTCGGACGACGGCTACATCCTGACCATCGCGCGGGCGCGCGAGAGCTTCGGCTACATCAGCAACTACTTCCGCTGGTTCGGCGTCCCCGAGGCGCCGTTCGGCTGGTTCTACGAGCTGTACTCGCTGTGGGTGCAGGTCTCGACGGCGACGCCGTGGGTGCGGCTGCCCGCGCTGCTGATGGGCATCGTCAGCTGGTTGCTGATCAGCCGCGAGGTGCTGCCGCGGCTCGGCCAGCAGGTGCGGCGCAGCAACGCCGCAGGCTGGGCCGCCGCCGCGGTGTTCCTGGCGTTCTGGCTGCCCTACAACAACGGCCTGCGGCCCGAGCCGGTCGTGGTGCTGTTCTCGCTGCTGGCGCTGTGCTCGGTCGAGCGCGCCGTGGCGACCGGCCGGCTGATGCCCGCCGCGCTGGGCCTCGTCGTCGCGGCCCTGTCGGTCGGGGCGAACCCGCACGGCATGGTGTCCGTGCTGCCGTTCGTGGCGGCGCTGAAGCCGCTGTTCCGGCTGGTCCGCAAGCGGGCCCAGGAGTTCGGCTGGTTGCCGGTGCTGGCGCCGATCGCGGCCTCCGGGTTCGTGATCCTGACGCTGGTGTTCTCCGACCAGACCTGGCAGTCGGTCATGGACGCCACGAAGCTGCGCACCGAACTCGGCCCGAGCCAGAGCTGGTACGAGGAGCTCAGCCGCTACAACCTGCTGTTCAGCCAGACGCCGGACGGCTCGCTGACCCGCCGGTTCCCGGTGCTGCTGGTGATGCTCTGCCTGGCCACCTGCGCCGTGGTGCTGCTGCGGCGCGGCCGCATCCGGGGCGCGGCGCTCGGCCCGAGCCGGCGACTGCTCGCGGTCACGGCGCTGTCCTTCGTGGTGCTGGTCCTGACCCCCACCAAGTGGTCCCACCACTTCGGCATCTTCGCCGCCTTCGGCGGTGCCCTGGCGGCGCTGACCGCGCTGGCCACCAGCAGCACCGTGCTGCGCTCCCGGCGCAACCGGGCGGGCTTCCTCGCGATGCTCATGGTGATCCTGGCGTTCACGGCCACCGGCCCGAACGCCTGGTGGTACGTCTCGGGCTGGGGCGTGCCGTGGTTCAACATGCCGCCGGAGATCAGCGACTACAAGCTGAGCACGATCTTCCTCGTCGTCGCCGGGATCGCGCTGATCGTGGCGTTCATCGAGCACCTGCGCATCGACGAGAACAACCCGAAGGTCGTCGACGAGCGCTTCGGGCGCGAGGAGAAGCGCAGCCGCGCTCTGCGGCTGGGCACCGCGCCGCTGTCGATCCTGTGCGCGCTGCTGGTGCTCTTCGAGCTCGCCAACTTCGGCAAGGTCATCCAGAAGCAGTGGGGCAGCTACAGCCTCGGCTCGGACAACATCAAGCAGATCGTCGGCACCAGCTGCGGCCTGTCCGACTACGTCTACGTGGAGACCAATCCCCAGTCCGGCATGCTGCGGGTGTCCGGCGAGCAGCCGGGCACCGCGGCGCCGTCGGAGGACCAGGACATCGGCATCCCGCCGAAGCGGCTGGAGGGCAAGGAGGACGCCGACCAGTACATGCGGGCCAAGATGGTCGGCTTCAACCGGCCCGGCCTGCCGCCCGACGACGGCGCAGGCATGCAGGAGAACGACTGGAAGCCGCCGCACCAGTTCGGCAACGACAACGCGCCGGTGTGGGGCAGCTACGACGCGGCCGGCCTCGGCACCGGCGAGCTGCGCACCCAGTGGTACGACCTGCCGGAACGGGCGAAGACCGGCGAGGTGCCGGTGGTGCTCTCGCTGGCGGGCGCGGAGCTGGGCGCGAACTCGGTGGCGCTGGAGTTCGGCCACGACACCGACGCCGGTTTCCTGATCACCGAGCGCAAGTACGTGGTGCAGCAGCCCGGCCCGGCGTGGCGGGACTTCCGGTTCACCGTCGGCGGCAAGTCCGAGGGCGCCACCAAGATGCGCGTGGTGGCCACCGACAACTCGCTGGGCCCGAACGGCTGGGTCGCGGTGAGCGCGCCGCGGGCGCCGCAGCTGGTGAACATGACCGACTTCGTCCGGGACCAGCCGACGTTCGTGGAGTGGACGGCCGCGCTGGTGCACCCGTGCCTGCAGCTGCCGGGCGTGCACAACGGCATCGCCGAGATCCCGAAGTTCCGGGTGGCGGCCGGCGCCGAGGTGCGCGACATCGGGCAGGGCTGGTCGTCGCCGGACGCGGGCGGGCCGTTCGGCTGGCTCAACGTGTCCACCAGCATGCGCGAGCTGCCGACGTACCTGAAGAACAACATCCACCGGGACTGGGGCTCGCTGTACGCGGTCGACCCGTACGAGCCGGACGCGCTGCCCGCGCAGGCGGCGATGGACGTGCACCAGGAAACCCATTGGGGCACCTGGACGCCGGGCCCGCTGTCGAAGACGGTCCACCTGCCGGGTGACGTCCCGAGCAGCGACGACCGCAACGACGTGAAGGCCTTCGAACCCCCGGAGGAAGAACCCGAGTAGGGGCTTGCCCGTGCGGAGGTCCCTGGAGCGAAGCACCAGCCTTCGGCCGCGCGCCGAAGGCTGGTGCTTTCCGGTTCCGGGGTGAACCGACCGGCTCAGCCCGGGTGATCAGTAGTCGCCGGGGTAGTTCGGTTCGAAGCCGACCGGGGGCTGGGCGTCGAGCTGGCCGTTCTGCACCGTGATCGTGTGCTGCGTCGGCGTGCCGCTCGGGCAGCAGCCCGGATCGCCGGCGGCGTACACCGGGAACTCCACCCGCACCGCCTTGCCGTCCTGCGACAGGATGTTCACCAGGCCGACGTCCACCCGGTGCACCAACTGCTGCCCGTCGAAGAAGAAGACGGCCTGGCAGCGGCCGTTGGCGCTGCCCGTGCACATGGCGTGGATCGCCCGGATCGGCCCGGCGAGCCGGCCCTCCGGCGGATCCGGGGTGAACCCCTGTCCCTCGATCAGCGCCAGCGCCGCGGCGAGGTCGAAGGGGTCTGGCTGCGGGGCAGGTTGCGGTTGCGCGGTCGATTGGGTCGGCGGCGCGGCCGGTCCCGGCGGAACGGCTTGGTTCGGCTCCTCGGCCGGTGGCGCACCGCACCCCACGAGCAACGCGGCGAGGAGGGGCAACGCCCCGACGAGACAACGACTACCCACCAGAACCTCCGAGTTCACGGGCGGACAACCGTCCGCGCCTACTCGTTCGACGCAGGCGCCGGAGATCGGTTCCGCCCGGCAGCAGCGGATACGCCGTGAGCGAAAAGCACTGGTGGGGCTGGGTCTCGGATCCGCTCAGGGTGAAATCGGGTGTTCGGGCCTCGGGATTCGTGGTCCGCTGGAGCGTGGAAGCCCTCGCGCTGCGGGGGAACTCCGCCCCGGCGGTCGTCGGGGCGGCTGCGATTGGGAGATCCGATGCCCGAGACACGCCCAGGACTCGTGCTGCACCTCGCCGGAGCCAGCCAGCCGCTGCACATCGCGCTCGACCCGGCCGAGGCCGACGCGCTCCGCGACGTGCTCGCCGACTCGATGGCCAACGGCAGCACGAAGTCGCTCATCACGGCCGACGGCGGCCGCTTCGCGGTGAACTTCGCGCACGTGGCCACGGCGCACTTCGAAACGACCCGCTCCGACGCCTACGGCGCGCCGGCCCGCGGCACCGGCTTCCGCAACTGACACCGTCACCGTTCTCCGCAGTTTCAATTGAAACTGCGGAACATCGGCGTGTCGCACCTCGACACGCCGGTGCCTGTGGACAACTCCCGCAATTTCAATGGAAATCGAACCTCTGATTTCCATTGAAATTGCGGACCACCGGGAGCCGGGGCCGTGTCGTGGCAGGTCCCTGGTGGGTCAGTCGCGGAAGATGAGCACCTTGAGCATGATGAAGTTGATCAAGGTGCCGAGGCCCTGGGCGATGACCCAGAAGAGCGTGAACTGCCAAGGTTCCTGCGCGTTGAACACCATCACCAGGGCCTGGTTGGAGCCCATGTTCACGAAGAACGTGATGGTGTAGAGCAGGGCGAATGCGCCCGCCTTGGCCCCGGTGTTGCCGGTGTTCGCGCCCTGGAAGGTGAACTTCCGGTTGATCAGGTACGAAGCCGTGGTGCCGAGGATGAACGAGATCGACTTCGACAGCCACACCGGCCAACCGGCCACGCCGAGCAGCAGCGAGTAGGTGCCGAAGTCGATGACGGCGCAGCCGCCGCCGATGACGATGAAGCGGATCAGCTGGCTTACGACGCCTAGGCGCTTCTGTTCGGTCTGGGCTGCGGGTTCGGCCACGGCCACTGGTTCACCTCGGGATCCGACGACAGGGCATTCGGTACCTGGGGCACCCGGCTGGACGCCGAAGACGTGGGAGATCGAACTCCGCGAACGTCCCAGAAGAGTGTAGCGATGACGCATCGCACACCGCCGGGGACCGGATGTACCCGCCCGTATCGGCCGCTCCAGCGCGGATAGACTCGGCTGGGTGGGATCGGTAAAGGACGAGCTTCAGACGCTGACCGGCTGGGGGCGCACCGCGCCCACCAGGGCGCACGTCGTCAGCACCCCGGACGTCGAGGCGATCGCCAAGGCGGTCCGCGAGGCCGGTGAGCGCGGCGTCATCGCGCGCGGCCTGGGCCGCAGCTACGGCGACCCGTCGCAGAACGCGGGCGGCACCGTCATCGACATGACCGCCCTCGACCGGGTGCACCAGATCGACGTCGACAACGCGACCGTCGTCGTCGACGCGGGCGTGTCGTTGGACACGCTGATGCGCCGGCTGCTGCCGCACGGCCTGTGGATCCCCGTGCTGCCGGGCACCCGCCAGGTCACCATCGGCGGCGCCATCGGCTCGGACATCCACGGCAAGAACCACCACTCGCAGGGCTCGTTCGGCAGCCACGTGCTGTCACTGGACCTGCTCACCGCCGACGGCGAGGTCCGCACGCTGACCCCGGACGGCGAGGGCGCCGAGCTGTTCTGGGCCACGGTCGGCGGCATGGGCCTGACCGGCATCATCACCAGGGCGACGATCAAGCTCAAGCGCGTCGAGACCGCGTACTTCCTGGTCGACAACGTGCAGACGAAGAACCTCGACGAGCTGATCGAGCACTTCACCGACGGCTCGGACGACAACTACGTCTACTCGGTCGCCTGGTTCGACTCGCTTGCCCGCGGCGACAAGCTGGGTCGCGCGCTGCTGACCCGCGGCAACTCCGCCCGGATCGAGGACCTGCCGAAGAAGCTGCGCAAGGATCCGCTGAAGTTCAACGCGCCGCAGCTGATGACCGCCCCGCCGATCTTCCCCAACGGCCTGGTCAACAAGTTCACCATCACCGCGTTCAACGAGGTCTGGTACCGCAAGGCACCGACGAAGTTCGGCCTCGTGCAGAACATCACCCAGTTCTTCCACCCGCTGGACCTCGTCGGCGAGTGGAACCGGGTGTACGGCTCGAACGGCTTCCTGCAGTACCAGTTCATGGTGCCCTTCGGGCAGGAGGCGATGTTCCGCCGCTCGATCGACAAGATCAGCTCGTCCGGCCACGTGTCGTTCCTGAACGTGCTCAAGACCTTCGGCGAGGGCAACCAGGCGCCGATGTCGTTCCCGCGCAAGGGCTGGACGCTGACCGTCGACATCCCGATCACGCCGGGCCTGGACCGGTTGTGCCGGGAGCTCGACGAGATGGTGCTGACCGCGGGCGGCCGGTTGTACCTGGCCAAGGAGTCCCGCACGTCGGCCGAGATGATCGAGCAGATGTACCCGCGGATCGAGGAGTGGCGGAAGATCCGCGCCTCGGTCGACCCGGAGGGCATCTTCCGCTCCGACCTCTCCCGGAGGCTCAGTCTCTGATGACCGCGTTCGAAACCAAGGAACTCTTCGGCTGGGGCCGCACCGCGCCGACCCAGGCGCGCGTGCTGAGCACCACCGACGTCGGGAAGATCGCCGAGGCGGTGCGCACGGCCGGTGAGCGCGGCGTCCTCGCCCGCGGCCTGGGCCGCAGCTACGGCGACGTCGCGCAGAACGCCGGCGGCGTGGTCGTCGACATGACCCGGCTGAACCGGATCCACGACATCGACCCGGACACCGCGATCGTGGACGTGGACGCCGGCGTCAGCCTGGACCAGCTGATGAGGGCGGCGCTGCCGCACGGCCTGTGGGTCCCGGTGCTGCCGGGCACCCGGCAGGTGACCATCGGGGGCGCGATCGCCAACGACATCCACGGCAAGAACCACCACAGCGCGGGCAGCTTCGGCAACCACGTGCTGTCGATGGACCTGATCACCGCGGACGGGCAGGTCCGGACGGTGACGCCGGACGGCGACGAGTCGGACCTGTTCTGGGCGACCGTGGCGGGCATCGGCCTCACCGGCATCATCATCCGGGCCAAGATCAAGATGACCCGGACCGAGACCGCGTACTTCGTGGCCGACCTCGAGCGCACCGACAACCTCGACGAGACGTTGGAGCTGGTCAGCAACGGTTCCGAGGACGAGTACACGTACTCCTCGGGCTGGTTCGACGCCATCTCCACCGGCCCCAAGCTGGGCCGCGCCGCGTTCAGCCGCGGCTCGCTGGCCAAGCTGGACGAGCTGCCGCCGAAGCTGCGCGCGGACCCGCTGAAGTTCGACGCGCCCAAGCTGGCGACGCTGCCCGACGTGTTCCCCAACGGGCTGGCCAACAAGCTGACCTTCAGCGCGCTCGGCGAGGCGTGGTTCCGCAAGTCGCCCAAGCGCAAGCTCGGCGTGGTGGAGAACCTGACCGCCTTCTACCACCCGCTGGACATGTTCGGCGAGTGGAACCGGGCCTACGGCTCCAAGGGCTTCCTCCAGTACCAGTTCAGCACGCCGCTGAACGCGCACGAGGACCTGCGCCGGATCCTGCTGCGGATCGCGCACTCCGGGCACTACTCGTTCCTCAACGTCTTCAAGCAGATGGGCGAGGGCAACCGGGCGCCGCTGTCGTTCCCGCACCCCGGCTGGATGGTCTGCGTCGACTTCCCGATCAAGCCGGGCCTCTCCCGGCTGTGCTCCGATCTCGACGAGATGGTGCTCGGCATCGGCGGTCGGCTCTACACCGCGAAGGACTCGCGGACCACGGCGGAGACGTTCCACCAGATGTATCCGCGAGTCGACGAGTTCCGCAAGATTCGCCAATCCGTTGACCCCGAAGGCATTTTCGCTTCAGACATGAGCCGGAGGCTTGAGCTGTGATCGACGCCGTTGGAAACCCCCAGTCCCTGCTCGTGCTCGGCGGCACCTCCGACATCGCCTTGGCGACGGCGCGGAAGTACGCCGAGCAGCGCCCGTTGCGCATCATCCTCGCGGACCGCCCGGAGGAGCAGGCGCGCTTGGACGCGGCCGCCGAGCAGCTGCGCAAGACCGGTAGCACGGTGTCGATCCTGACGTTCGACGCCCGCAAGCCGGAGACGCACGCCGAGGTCATCGACAAGGCCTTCGCCGACGGAGACGTCGACGTCACGCTGATCGCCTTCGGCATCCAGGGCGACAACGAGAAGGGCTGGACCGACGTCGAGGCGGCCCGCGCGGTGGCCGACATCAACTACCTGGCCCCGGTGTCGCTGGGCGTGCTGCTGGCCGAGAAGCTGCGCAAGCAGGGCCACGGCAACGTCGCGGTGATGTCCTCCCCCGCCGGTGAGCGCGCGCGGCGGTCGAACTTCGTCTACGGCTCCTCGAAGGCCGGCCTGGACGTGTTCTTCTCCGGCCTGGGCTACGCGCTGGAGGAGCACGGCGTCAAGGTGACCGTCGTGCGGCCGAACTTCACCCACACCAAGCTCACCGAGGGCATGAAGGCCGCGCCGATGGCGAACACCCCGGAAAGCGTCGCCGAGGTGATCGTGAACGGCGTCCGCAAGGGCAGCCCGCTGGTGTACGCCCCCGCGCAGTTCCGGTTCGTGATGTCGATCCTGCGGCACGTGCCGCGCGCCATCTTCCGCCGCCTGCCGATCTGACCGGTTTTCCGAAGGGCCGCCGGAATCGTTTCCGGCGGCCCTTCGACGTTGCGGGAGCGTTGGGCGGCACTGGGATTCGGCTTCCGCAGGGGGCCGTCCGTGTGAAATCGCAGCATTCGGGGGAAGGGGTACCCCTGCGATTTCGAGGGTTATCCCGCGCATTCCCCGTTATGCACGAAAACAGGGCGGCAGTCGCGAAGAATCGGGAATCAGCACGGGTGCGCACCACGATGGCACCGCCAACCCGATTCCGCACCGTTAGAGGGCCAGATGTCCGCCGAACAACCGAGACGCTCCCGCGAGATCAAGCCCGATCACGTGATCCTGACGTTCCGCGTGATCGCGCACCTGGTCTTCCCGTGGCTCGCCGCCAGGTTCGTGTACAAACCGCGCGTCGGGCGGCAACGGCGGGACCGGGTGCTGGATCGGCTGGCGTTCTGGCGGTCGGCGGTCGGCCTGCTCGCAGTGCTGGTGACGACCAACGCCTACCTCTCGCCGTTCATGGTCTTGGGCGACAACTACACCAAGGCGTTGCGCACCGCGGCATTCGCCATGCTGGCCGCGCCGCTGCCGTTCCTGGTACTGCTCGCCGTGACCCGATCCGGGTACCGCTCCGAACTCCTCCCGGGCGGCCGGCGCATGTTGGGCCGAGGGGCGCTCGCACTGGCAGCGTTCGCGCTGCCGCTGGCCTTGCTCTTCGCCACCGACGGCGGCAGGTACGAGGTCACCACGCTGGCAGGGCTGTTCGTCGCGTTGATCGTGGTGGCCGTGATCGGCTGGTACGCGGCCTTCTGCCTCTGCACGCTTTACTGGGCCGCTCGCACCAGCTTCTGGATCAGCGAGATCCACCCGCTGCTGGCACCGGTCGCCTCGTCGTTCTTCGTGCTGCTGATCAGCGGGCTGGAGATCATCAGCCTCGACACCAAGGGTTTGCCCGCTCCGCTGTGGCTCGGTCTGAACCTCTGCGGGGTGGCCTCGACGTTGGTGCTCGCCGTCTTCGAGTACCGGCACGCCTGGTCGACCGGTTACCGGTTCCGCGGTGGACCGCGGCCGGTGGCCGCGCCGGCGCACCGGGTTGGAACGGAGCCGGCCGGACGGTAACGATAGGCGCAGAAATTTCGCTCCGGAGGCAACGTTTCGAGGCGCTCCGGCGATCATCGATGTGACGGCGCTGTTAAGGCGTTCCGTCCGATATATGACTTCCCGACGCGCTTCGCGCAGAGGAAGCGCGGATGCCCGGCGAAGTGGGGTTCATCGGGTGCCCGTGTCCGTGGGTCCTCCACCTGCCCATAACGTCTGGAGGACCCACGGAACGCACCGATTCTGCCCGTCGGCCGTTCAGGGGAAAACCGCGAATCCGGGCAACCTGCGGGGGTCTTCCGGCGATCACCGGATGACCTGACCGAAAGGGTTGCGAGTGAACGTCAAACGACTCGTGGCGGCCGTGGCCGCCACCGCAGCGATCACCGGGCTGGCCACCGCCGCACCGGCGGTCGCGCAGACCGAACCGACGACCTCGGCGCCGAGCACGTCCGCCGAGGTCCCGAGCGAGCCGACCACGTCGGCGCCTGTCGAGCCGACGACTTCCGCGCCGTCCGAGCCGACGACATCGGCTCCTGCTGAGCCGACGACCTCGACGCCGGAGGAAGCCGATCCGGGCGAAGGCGCGATCCAGCAGCGCTACGAATCGATGTCCGCCGAGGAGAAGGCGCAGGTCGGCGCGCCCGCCGGGCAGGAGGTCGTCGAGGACGAGGGCCTGCGCTGGCAGGACTTCGAGAACGCCCGCTTCTACTGGACTCCCGACACCGACGTGACGGTCGTGCGCGGGATGATCTACCTGGGGTTCCTGGAGCGCGGCGGGCACGACGCGCTGGGCGTGCCGATCACCGACGAGCTCGCCAGCAGCGGCGGCGGCCGGTACAGCGACTTCCTGACCCGCGACGGCGTGATCCACTCGGCCATCTACTGGTCGACTCGCACCGGCGGGCACCTGGTCGTGGGCCCGATCCTGGAGCACTTCCGCGAGCTCGGCGAGGACGCCCGCTTCGGCTACCCGGCGACCGACACGCGGCTCACGCCGGACGGTTTCGGCGCCTACAACCACTTCGTGACGCCGAACGCCCAGCACGAGAACGCGTCGATCTACTGGACGCAGCCGTCCGGGCCGAACGCGGTGCAGGGCGCGATCCGGGAGAAGTGGGCGGCCACCGGCTGGGAACGCGGCCCGCTGGGCTTCCCGGTCACCGACGAACTGTCCACACCGGACGGTGTGGGGCGCTACAACCGGTTCAACGGCGACGGCAGCTTCCCGGCCGGGATCGTGTGGAGCCCGCAGACCGGCGCGCACTCGGTGCAGGGCGTGATCGCGCAGCGCTACATCGAGCTGAGCGGCCCGGCGGGCGTGCTCGGCTACCCGACCACCGATGAGCTCGGCACTCCCGACGGGCGGGGCCGCTTCAACCACTTCACCGGCGCCGGCGGGGCGTCGATCTACTGGGCGCCGCAGACCGGCGCGCACGAGGTGTACGGCGGCATCCGCGCCCGCTGGTCGCAGCTCGGCTGGGAGCGCTCCTACCTGGGCTATCCGGTGACGGGCGAGCACGATGTCCCGCAGGGCCGGGCGAGCGAGTTCGAGCACGGCTTCATCGAGTGGCACCGCGACTCCGGCGCGGTCGTCGACGTCCCGAAGGGCTGAGCAGGCGCGGGCAACCGGAGATCGGCGGAGCGATTTCCGGTTGCCCGCACGCGTGCGTCGAATTCGTGGCCGACTTCGAGGCCGCCATTTCGACGTGCCGTGCGGGTGGCGATTTCGCGCGAAATCGCCGTTCTGGCGCGGACGGTGAAACCTGGCGTCAGCGGGGTTCGAGGACCAGGTGGGCGTGTTCCGCCCAGGTCGAGCCGATGTCCCAGCTCGGGTCCGGGCCCGGGCCGGGTTCGCGGCGGAGGACCACGTCGATCGGGCGCGGTTCGGTCGGGGTGAAGTGGCGGTAGTTGAACTCCAGCAGCGCGCGGACGAACGGCGTCGCGTCGGCCAGCCGCTGCTCGATCTGGGGCGCCAGGTAACCGCGGTCGGAGAAGGTGTCGACGATCGCGCAGTCGCAGAAGTACGCGAGCGCGCCGATCTCGCCCGGGCTGGTGACCGTGCGGTCGCCGACGAGGCGTCCGAGGTCGGTGCCGATCCGCTCGTACTCGGCCGCCGTCGCCCAGTTCGTCATGATCGCCGCCTCGCGCCACGGCAGGCCGTGCTGAACGGCGAACCAGAGCTGCGCCACGAGCACCGCGCACCCGGCCAACCCCGCCAACGACCACCGGGCCGCGACCGCGCCGATGCCTCCGGCCAGCAACAACGACAGCCCGATCAGGCTCGGCGCGTAGTACCAGTGGTACGGCGGAACGCCCATGAGCGTGTAGACGTAGTAGTGCGCGATCGCGCCGAGCCCGATCAGCGCCCACGGCCACAGCGGCACGGCGCGGCGGAACGGCCGCAGCACGCACGCGATCGGCAAGCACACCAGGCCGAGCACGGCCGGGATCAGCGAAACCACCACGGCCGTCGGGAAAACCCCGTGGTAGAGCTCCAGGCCGTTGCTGAAATCCCAGTCTCCCCAGGACTTCTGCAGCTGCTTGATCACCAGCGTGTCCGGCACGGCCGAGCCGAAGTACAGCCAGCTGAACGCGAACCACGGCACCACGATCGCCGCGGCCGCCGATAACCAGCGCCACCAGCCGCGCCACAGGCCCGGCCGGCCGATCAGCACCACCAGCACGAACACGCCGAGGTCCAGCCGCGTCAGGGCGAGCAGCCCGGCGGCGACGCCGAACAGCACCGGCCGGCGTTGCACCGCCGCCAGCAGCAGCACGCCGAGCAGCGCCGAGGCGAGCGTCATCTCCAGGCCCACCGTCGAGAGCACCAGCGGGTTCGCCGCCACCAGCAGCGCCCCCACCGCGCCCGTCCAACCGGGAAAACCGCTGGTCCGCGCCGCACTGCGGAGCGACACCGCGAGCAGGACGTTGGCCAGCACGAACACCACGCCCAGCGCCACGACCGGCTGCCGCACCACCGCCGTGACCGCGGCGAGCACCAGCACGTTCAGCGGCGCGGTCGCGGAGTTCGAGACCTCGGCGCCGATCAGTCCCCAGTGGCCGTGGAACGCCAGGTTCCGGGCATAGCTCAAGGTGATGTAGCTGTCGTCGATGAGCGCGCTGTGGACGCCCCAGAACAGCGCGCCGGCCACGACGCCGACCACCAGCGGCATCCAGAACGAGCCCGCGGGCCGAGTCCGCTCCCGCTGCTCCTCCGCGACCGCAACTTCCGCAACGCCCACCATGTGCCCGCTCCTGTCTGTCCGACACGTGCACGCCGGAGCGGGGCGACGGGTTGCCCGCCGCGGGCAACC
This sequence comes from Saccharopolyspora sp. NPDC045839, assembly GCF_056431645.1. NCBI lineage: Bacteria > Bacillati > Actinomycetota > Actinomycetes > Pseudonocardiales > Pseudonocardiaceae > Saccharopolyspora > Saccharopolyspora sp. NPDC045839. The sequence goes on along the minus strand of NZ_JBWKKH010000051.1, from coordinate 15,079 downwards.
TGCGCGGCGCCCCGATCGTCAATCGGCTGGACGAATTCGGCGCGCCGCCGCCGTGCGTCGCGCGCAGCGTTGGCCAGGATTGAGCAGGCGAGGAAGATTCCGATCTGCGAGGAGCGCGGTGAAGTACTTGAGCAGTCCGGCGCAGCTCGATCCGCCGGCCGAGCCGCAGACCGACGGAACCGGTGCCAGCCGCCCGCGGCGATCCCGCGCAGGCCTGTGGGTGGCGCACCTCCTGGCGTGCTGCATCGGCGTCGTCGGCCTCGGCTGCGCGCTCGCGCTGCCGTTCGCGCCCGTCTGGGTGGATCGCACCGAGGTGAGCTGGCCGGCCGCGGAGGCCCGGTCCACCACGGCGTTCTTCGCGCCCTACCGGCCCGCGTCGTTCGACGCGTTCGTGCCGTGCCCGGTGCTGCGCGCCGCGCTCGACCGGCCGGCGCGGACGACCGTGCTGACCACCCTGCCGCCGGGCAGCGACCGCGAAGGCCTGGTCCTGACCACCCGCGACGGCAAGCCCGAGCTCGTCCTGGACCAGCACCAGGTCCCGCTGCCGCCCGGCACCTGCGAACTGTCGATCCACGCGGACTCGACGCGATCCGTGGTGACCGCGGGCGGCCGCCCGCCGATCGTGCTGCCCGGCATGGCGGCGCCGGAGATCTTCACCTTCGCCACCGACCTCGAACCCGAGGAGCTCGCCGGGATCTCGGTCACCGCGCGCACCTTCTCCTGGTTCGACACCTCGCCGACCGACATCAAGAGCACCTTGATCACGACCACGCTGGTGCTCGCGCTCGTGTCGCTGGTCCTGCTGTTCGTCCACGCCCCGCCCGCCCTCGGTCGGATCCGCGTGTCGCCGCTGCTCCTGCCGGTCGACGCGCTGGTCGCGGCGGTGCTGGCGGGCTGGCTGGTGATCGGGCCGCTCACCGACGACGACGGCTTCGCGATGATGACCGTCCGCAACTACGACGACGCCGGCGACATCGGCAACTACTACCGCTGGTTCAACGCCTCCGAAACGCCGTTCACGCTGGTCCAGCACCTGATGCGGTGGGTGTCGGAGGAGAGCCTCGCGCCCGCGTGGCTGCGCGTGCCCAGCGCGATCGCCGGGCTGCTGACCTGGCTCGTCGTCAGCCGCGGCATCGTCCTGCCGGTGTGCCGGGGCACCCGGCGCCTGCCGCTGCACCTGCTCACCGCGGTGTTCTTCCTGGCCTGCTGGCTGCCGTTCGGGCTGGGCATCCGGCCGGAGCCGTTCGTCGCGCTGGGCACGTCCGCGCTGGTCGCGGCGCTGCTGAAGATGGGCCGTACGCGCGCGCCGCACTTCTGGCTGGGCGTCGCCGCGCTGATCGCCGGGCTGACGATTTCCGTCACGCCGACCGCTGTGAGCGCGCTGCTCACCGTGCTCGTGTTCGCGCCGCGCATCTGGCGGGTGCTGGCGCAGCACGGCACCCTGCCGCGGTGGGTCAGCCTGCCCACGCGCGTCGTGCTGTTCTGCTGCGTGGGCTCGGTCGGCCTGGTGGCGATGTTCGCCGACTCGACGCTCAACGGCGTCCGGAGCGCGACCGCGATCCACGACGAGTTCGGGCCGAGCCTCGGCTGGTACCAGGAGATCGACCGGTACGCGAACCTGCTGGGCACCAACATCTGGGGCACCTCCACCAAACGGCTGGTCGTGTTCCTCGTGGTGGCCGCCGTGCTGATCGCGGCGGCGTGCGCGATGCGCCAGGTGCACCGCTGGACCGAGCTGCCCGACCTGCCGATGGTGCTCGGCTCCGTCGTCGCGGTCCTGGTCGCGCTGTGGTTGACGCCGTCGAAGTGGACCCACCACTTCGGTGCGCTCGCCGGGGTCGGCTCGGCGCTGCTCGCGGTGACCGTCGTGCTGCTGGGGCGGATCGGCAGGATAGAGCGGGCCAGGCGCGAGGCGCGGCTGGTCGGCGTGTTCGGCGGGATCGCCGCGTCGGTGGCCGCGGCCCTGGCGTTCATGGGGCCGAACGTGTGGCCGATGCAGTCCGACCTGGCGATGCCGTGGTCGGACACGCCGGTCCGGCCCGGCCTGCCGCTGGACAGCCCGGCGCTCTGGCTCGCCACCGGCGCGGCGGTCGGCGTGCTCGCCTTCTGCTTCGTCCGGATCCGCGCGATGCTGTCGCGCCCCGCCCCCCGCGGTCTCATGTGGACGGTCATGCCGATGTCGGTGTTCGGGGCGGCCGCGCTGGCGTCGGTGGCGGTGCTGCTCGGATCGTTCATCGCCGCGCCGCAGACGATGGGCGACCGCTTCTCGATCGCGCGGATGAACTCGCAGAGCATCCGAGGCAGCGGCTGTGGACTGGAGAACGAGGTCGAGGCGCTGCCGATCGACGAGCGGCTCGCGCCGATCGCAGGGACCGCCGAACTCGACGGCTTCACCGCGGCCGGTGGGCCGCCGCAGGAGCCCGACCTGCGCGAAGAGCACCCGGGCGAGCCGCTGCTGGCGAAGCGGCCCGACGACCCGAAGGCCCCCGAGGGCGAGGTGGCGACGACGGCGGCGAGCCAGTTCGCCTGGACCAGCACGGCGGGCGGGCCGCAGACGACCGGCTCGCTGACCTCGGCCTGGTTCGGCCTGCCCGGGCTCACCGGCGACCAGACGCTGTCGGTGTGGGTGTCCGGCCGGCCCGAGCAGGGCAACTCGCTGGCCCTGGAGTTCGGCACCGCGGGCGGGCCGGTGGCGACGCGCGAGCTGCGCGATCCGCCGCCTACCGAGCTGGCGTTCGACGACCCGCGCCACGGCAGGCCGATCGACTGGCGGAACTTCCGCGGCTGGCGGCTGCTCACCGTCGAGCCCGGGCAGATCCCGGCCGGGGCCGACCGGGTCCGGGTGCTCGCCGAGGACCGCACCACCGACCAGCAGGGCTGGCTGACGGTCAGCGGCCCGGCGGTGCGGGACGTGGTGCCGCTGCGGCAGGCACTCGCGGAGCGGGAACCGGTGCTGATCGACTGGACGATGAGCTTCGTGTTCCCCTGCCTGTCCGACTACCCGCGGGTGTCGCACGGCGTCGCCGGCACCCCGCGGATGCTGATCACGCCGCCCCTCGGCGAGGGCTCGATGGCGTTCGGCCCCGACATCGGCGGCGTGTTCGCCGGGGTTCCGATGCTCTCCCAGCGCTACGAGCTGCCCAGCCGCCTGCGCGGCGCCCCCGGCAACACCTGGGGCCACGTCCTCTACGCGCGCTACCCGATCGAACGCGACGTGTACGCGACGACGCAGCACCGCGAGCGAATCGGCGGCGCCGCAGGCGACCCGGCATACCCCTTCGAAGAACACTGACGCCGTTTCCGCTGGTCAAGGGTCGTGCGTATTTTGTGCTGCCAGAGCGACACGAAGTGCGCACGGCCCCGGAGCCGTCGATCACGATCACTCCAACGGCGTCGACATCGCCCGATCGGGCGCATCGTTTCGGCGCGCCGGGCGGAGTCGGGGCCGTTAACCTGACGGCGGTTTTCGCACCGTGATCGGCGCATGAGCAGCGGGGGGTAGCGGTGGCGATCTCGATCTGCTCGTCTATCCGGCCGGCCGGCGGCAATTCCACCGAAGCGCCCAGGCCCGGGCCGTCCGAGGCCGGAAGAACCCCCGACTACGCCGAACGTGACCACCTGATCGGGGTGGATTACCCGTTGCCGGGCAACGCCCCCGGCGCGCGGGGCGTTCCTGTTCCACGGTGAGGTTGGCGAGGGGAGTGACCATGGCCGACACGATGCACCAGCAGGTCCGGGTTCCGGTCCCGCAACAGCAGCGGAGAGCCACCGGCGAGGACGCGCCGCCGCTGATCTCGTACGTGCTGCCGGTCTACAACGAGGTCGCGGGCATCAAGCGGTTCCACGAGGAGCTCACCGCGGCCACCGCCACGCGGGCCGAGTTCGACTTCGAGTTCGTCTACGTCAACGACGGCTCCTCGGACGGTTCGCTGGGCGTCCTGAAGGACGTCGCCAAGAACGACCCGCGGGTCCGGGTGGTGGACTTCGCCCGCAACTTCGGCCACCAGATCGCCATCACCGCCGGGCTGGACCACGCGGGCGGCGACGCGGTGATCGTGATGGACACCGACCTGCAGGACCCGCCGCAGGTCAGCCTGGAGCTGATCGACGCGTGGCTGGACGGCGCGGAGATCGTGTCCGCCCGGCGGCGCACCCGCCGCGACACGCCGTTCAAGCGCGCCACCGCGCACACCTACTACCGGGTGCTGCGGCGCTGCGCCGAGGTGGACATCCCGGTCGACACCGGCGACTTCCGGCTGCTCGACCGGCGGGCCGCCGAAGAGCTGCGGGGCTTCCGGGAGCGCAGCCGGTTCATCCGCGGCATGGTCGCGTCGATGGGCTTCGAACAGCAGGAGGTGCTGTTCGACCGCGACGAGCGGGTAGCGGGCGAGACCAAGTACCCGATGCGCAAGATGCTGCGGCTGGCGGCCGACGGGGTCACCAGCTTCTCCACGGTGCCGCTCAAGCTGATCACCCGGATCGGCTTCATCACCCTGGTCCTGGCGATGCTCGGCATCGTCTACGCGGTGGCGCTGCGGCTGTTCTTCCCCGCGATCACCGTCTCGGGGTGGACCATGCTGATGGTCGCGATGCTGTTCCTCGGTGGGCTGCAGATGGTGTCGCTGGGCGTCATCGGCAGCTACGTCGGCCGGATCTACCACGAGGTGCAGCAGCGCCCCCTCTACATCGTGCGGAACGTGATATCGCATGACGAAGACTGAGCACGCCGAGGCCAGCGACCGGCTGATCAGCCGGTCGCTGCTGCTGTACGCGGTGATCGGCGCGAGCGGCGTGCTGCTGGACTACCTGCTGTTCCTGCTGCTGTTCAACGCGGCCGGGCTGCACGAGCAGCTCGCGAACGCGATCAGCACGACGGCCGGGATCACCAACAACTTCGTGCTCAACACGCTGTTCAACTTCCGCAAGCGCGACCGGATAGCGGTGCGATTCCTGCGGTTCTACGCCGTCGGCGTCGCCGGGATCGGCCTGACGTTCGTGCTACTGCAGGTGTTCTCCGGCTGGCTGGGCATCGATCCGAACCTGGTCAAGGCCGGTTCGCTGCCGGTGGTGCTGATCTTCCAGTACACGATCAACAAGAAGTGGAGCTTCGGATGAGAGTGGGCATCGTCGGGGCGGGCGCGACCGGGCTGACCGCGGCGTTCGACGCGGTGAAGGCCGGGCACGAAGTGACGGTGCTGGAAGCGTCGGCGGAGCTGGGCGGGCTGGCGGCGTCGGTCGAGGTCGGCGGGACGCCGCTGGAACGCTTCTACCACCACAGCTTCCGGACCGACCGGGCGATGATCGAGCTCGTCGAGGAGCTCGGGCTCGGGCACCTGCTGCGCTTCCACCGGCCCAGCACCGGCGTGTACGTCGACGGGGAGCTGCACGACTTCGGCACGCCGCAGGAGATGCTGCGGTTCCCGAAGTTCTCGCTGCTGGACCGGTTCCGCTTCGGGGCGTCCTCGGCGGCGCTGAAGCTCGTCCGGAATGGACAGCGGTTCAACTCGGTGCGGGCGCTGGACTGGATGCACCGCTGGGCCGGGCCGCGGGTCACCGAGAAGATCTGGGAACCGCTGCTGACCGGCAAGTTCGGCGCCCACGCGGAGCAGATCTCGATGGCCTGGCTGTGGGCGCGGATCCACTACCGCACCTTCGAACTCGGTTACGTGCACGGCGGTTTCGAGCGGGTGTACCGGGCGCTGCTGGACGCGGTGACCGAGCGCGGCGGGAAGGTCGAGTTCGGCAAGCCGGTCGAGACGATCCGCCAGCCCGGTGCGACGGTGCTGGTGGGCGCCCGGGACGGCAGCAGCTACGAGTTCGACCGGCTGATCGTGACGGTCCCGCAGCCGGTGTTCGCGAAGGCGGCGGGCATCGACGACGACAACGTGCTGTGGCAGAACCAGTACCTCGGCGCGACCTGCTTCATCCTGGAGTGCGACCGCAGCGTCATCCCGCACTACTGGCTGAACATCAACGACACCGCGTTCCCGTTCCTGGCGGTCGTCGAGCACACGAACATGGTCGACCGCGGCGAGTACGGCGGCCGGCACGTCGTGTACGTCGGCAACTACGTGCCGCGCGACGACTGGCGGTTCACCACCGATCCGGCCGAGCTGCTGGAGCGCTACATCCCGTGGCTGCGCAAGCTGAACCCGGACTTCGACCGCTCCTGGATCCTGGACTGGCACTTCTCCAAGGCGGGCTTCGCCCAGCCGATCGTGACGCCGCAGTACCGCGCCCTGATCCCGGGCCACCGGACGACGATGCCGGGAGTGACCCTGGCGACGATGTCCCAGATCTACCCCCAGGACCGAGGCCAGTCCTACGCCATCGCAATGGCCCACGAAGTGACCCGCCACCTCGGCCTCAACCACGGCTGACGGCCGGGTGACGTCCGCCGGTGCGGCGGGGCGGGAGCGCTTACCGGGCGGTGAATCCGCCGTCCACGGCGATGAGGGCTCCGGTGATGAAGCTCGCGACGTCGGAGCGCTGACGCTGACCATGCAGACCTTCGACGTTCGATCCAGCCCCGGACAGGAGCTCGTCGTCTACCACGCCGAGCCGGGCTCGCCGAGCGGCGAAGCCCTCGCCCTGCTCGGCACGCTCGCCGCCACCCAACGCGGCCGATGAAGGTGGCGCGCAGCCCGGTGGAGCTGCGCGCCACCTCCGGATCAGGCCTTGTTGAGGCCGGGTTTGCCGTCTTCGACCACGAACGACGCCAGGGTTTCCACCGGAGCGCCCGGCTTCGAGACGTACGGGACCACTCGGTAGTCCGCCCGAAGCTCGCCCGCGGTGAACTTCGTCCGGATGTAGCCCCGCTGGTTGTTGTACAGGCGGACGTGCGGGTTCTCCGCCAGGTAGCCCTTCTCCTTGTTCGTCAGGTTCGGCGAGCCGTCGCCGCCGCTGGTGATCGACGTGGTCGTCAGCTCCGTGCCGACGATCTTGTCGCCGTCGTGGATGTCGTTGGCCCAGTTGGTGTGCACGTCACCGGTGAGCACCACCGGGTTCCGGGTCTTCGCCTGCTCCCAGCCCTTCATGACGCGGGTCCGCGAACCGACGTAGCCGTCCCAGGCGTCCGGGTTGTAGGCCTTGTCCTGGCCGTTGAGGTAGTCGATCTCGGCGAACATGACCTGCTGGCCGAGGACGTCCCACTTGGCGTTGGAGCGGCGCAGGCCGTGCAGCAGCCAGCGCTCCTGCTCCGCGCCGGTGAGGCTGCGCTTCGGGTCCAGCCGGGCCGGGTCCTGGGTCGGGAACTTGTCGCCGCCGACCTGGTCGTCGCGGTACTGCCGGGTGTCGAGCATGTGGAACGTCGCCAACCGTCCCCATTGGACGCGGCGGTGCAGCCGGAGGTCGATGCCGTGCGGGACCTGCGCGCGGCGCAGCGGCATGTTCTCGTAGTAGGCCTGGAAGGCGGCCTTGCGGCGCTCCAGGAAGTCCGGCTGCGGGATCTCCGGCTTCTCGTGGATCTCGTCGGCCCAGTTGTTGTCCACCTCGTGGTCGTCCCACACCACGACCCACGGGGCCACCGCGTGCGCCTGCTGCAGGTCCGGGTCGGCCTTGTACTGGGCGTGCCGCTGCCGGTAGTTGGCCAGCGTCTCGGTCTCCGGCCCGGCGTGGTCGCGCGGGTTGCCGCCCGGCGCGACGTAGACGCCGGCCTTGTACTCGTACTGGTAGTCGCCGAGGTGCAGCACCAGGTCGGGGTGCTCCTCTGCGAGGTGCCGGTAGGCGGTGAAGTAGCCGTGCTCGTACTGCGAGCAGGACGCGAACGCCATCGACAGGCTGGTCAGCGCGCCCGGCAGCGGCGCGGTGCGGGTGCGGCCGGTCGGCGAGAGCGAGCCCTCGGCGCGGAAGCGGTAGAAGTACTCGCGGTCCGGGCGCAGCCCGGAGAGCTCGACGTGCACGCTGTGCCCCAGCTCCGGCGCGGCCTGCGCCTCGCCGCGCTGCACGACGCGCTTGAAGCGCTCGTCCTCGGCGACCTCCCACTGCACCGGGAAGGTCCGGTTCGGCATGCCGCCCATGCCGTCCTCGGCCAGCGGGTTCACCGCCAGGCGGGTCCACAGCACGACGCCGTCGGGCGCGGGGTCGCCGGACGCGACGCCGAGCGCGAAGACCTCGCCCCGCCGGGCGACGCCGGCACCCGGCTGCGCGACCGCCGGCAACACGGCCACAGTGGACAGTGCGGCGGCACCCGCCAGGGTGCCGCCGAGCAACACGCTGCGCCGCGAGACGCCGGTGGGTTCAGACAAGACGACCTCCATCGTTCGGGAATCGCCCCAACTCTCGCCCCGAACGATGAAGGCACCCTGCCCACCGGGTGATCAGGAAATGAACAACCAGCACCTCACCGCGGCAACAACGCGGAAACACAGCGGCGCCCCCGACCTGGTTCGGTCGGGGGCGCCGCTGTGCTGCTTGGCTACAGGTAGAACGCCAGGAAGAGGCAGCCGGCGAGGATCACGCCGAGGACCATCAGGACCTTGTCCTTCAGGACCACTTCCTCCGGCTCCCCGGCCACGCCCTTGTCGATGTCCACCGCGTACCGCAGGATCGCGACCACCATCGGGATGATCGAGATCAGGCCCCAGCGGGACGACTCGTCCTCCTGGATGGCGTACGCCCACAGGGCGTAGCACATGATCGTGATCGCCGCCGCGATCGCCCACACGAACCGCAGGTACGACGGCGAGTAGGCCTTCAGCGACTTGCGGATCTTCGCGCCGGTCTCCGCCGCCAGCTTCACCTCGGCGTAGCGCTTGCCCGCCACCATGAACAGCGAGCCGAACGCGACGATCAGGTAGAACCACTGCGTGATGACCAGGTTCGCGGCGGCACCACCTGCGATGGCGCGCAGCAGGAAGCCGGACGCCACGATGCACAGGTCGATCACCGGCTGGTGCTTCAGGCCGAAGCAGTAGCCCAGCTGCACGGCGATGTAGACCGCCATCACCGCGAGTAGCTGCATGCTGGTCACGGCCGAGATCAGCAGCGAGCCGCCGAGCAGCAGCACGCACACCGCGTACGCGATCGGCACCGGGATCAGGCCGGCGGCGATCGGGCGGTTCCGCTTGGTCGGGTGCTGCCGGTCCGCCTCGACGTCGATCGCGTCGTTGACGAAGTAGATGCCGGACGCCGCCATCGAGAACACGATGAACGCGACGACCGAGTGCCACAGCACGCCCGGGTTGAGGATCTCGCCCGCGCCGAACGGCACGGCGAGCACCAGGACGTTCTTCACCCACTGCTTGGGGCGCAGTTCCTTGATCAGGCCGGAGACCAGCCCCGCCGTGGTGCCCGCCTTCGCGGTCACCTTCGCGTGGTAGGCGTCCGACGACTTGTCCTTGATGTCGTCGGACTTGACCGGCGCGGTCTCCAGCACCTCGTCGCCGAACTCGGCGCCGATCGTGCCTTCCGCGTCCGCCTCGACCTCGGCCAGCTTGGCCTTCGCGGCCTTGCCGGCACCGGACTCGTCGCTGCCGGACACGTCAGCGGCCTTGTCGGCATCCGACTTGTCGGCACCGGACTCGTCCGTGTCGGGCTTCTCGGTGCCGGTCAGCACCGCGTCGCCGACGGCGGCACCGTTGCTGCCTTCCGCCTCGGCCTCGGCCGAGGCATCGGGCTTCCCGGTGTCGACCTCGGTTTCGTTCTTGTCAGCCACGGTTCCTCCGCCGTCTCATGAATCGCCGCACGCCCCACGCCACGGCACCGCCGAGCGCCGAGCCGGCGACCACATCGCTCGGATAATGAACCCCCAGGACAAGCCGGCTGACCATCATCGGCGGCACCAGCACCGGGGTCAGCTTCTTGCCCGTCATCCCGCCGTAGAGCACCGCGGCGGCCGTCGTGGACGTCGCGTGCGAGGACGGGAAGCTCAGCTTGCTCGGCGTGCCCACCAGCACCTGCACCTCGGGGTCGGCGGGCCGCCGGCGCCGCACCACCCGCTTCACCGCGATCGACGCCGCGTGCGCGGCGGCGACCCCGGCGGCGGCGGTCAGCCACTCGCCGCGGCGCTTGCGGTCCACCAGCGCGCCGACCGCGCCGATGGCCAGCCAGCCGCCGGCGTGCTCGCCGAACAGCGACATCGCCCGCGCGGTCTTCACCACCGCCGGCTTCGCCAGCGCGCCCTGCACCTTGCGCAGCGCGACGGTCTCGGGGGTGACCGCCGCCGCCGATGCCTCTTCAGCGAGTTCTTCGGGGGCGGTCGCCGTCGTCAGCTCTGCCACATCGTCTCCGGGTGAGTCGGGGTCACTTCTTGTCGAAGACCTGTTTCCAGGACTCCGCACTGGTCAGCTCGGGCAGCGCGGCGCGGTAGGCCGACCGCAGCCGGGCCCACTCCTGCGCCAGCCGCTTGTAGTTCGCCAGCGCGCGCAGGCCGAGCCGGCGGAACTCCTCCGGGTCGCGGCGCCGGAACGCCACGCCGCTGCCGTCGGCGTTCGACACGGTCGCGCTGTCCAGGTTGCCCAGCAGGAACCACCGGGCGGCGGCAGCGGGCACGTTCAGCTGGGGCCTGTCGGAGGCCGTCTTCGTCGGCTCCTTCAGGTTGTGCAGCAGCGCCTTGGACGCGCGGGCCGCGATCACCGCCGGGTTCACCGGCGGCTTGAGCAGGCCCTCGGCCATGATCGGGTCCGCCGACGGCGGCGGGAACTCGCGGGCCGACGGCAGCGTCTTGGCGTCGTCGTAGTCCTTGCGCAGCTCGCGGACCTCCGGCAGCGCCGTGCGCAGCGTCTCGAACAGCCCGTCCGGGCCGGCCATGAAGTCCTCGAGCGCCTTCTGCTGCACCGCGACCGTGGAGTACTCCATCGACAGCAGGTGCCGGAGCGTGAGCTTCAGGCCCTGCTTGACGATGTTGGACTTGACTTCCTCCGGGCTGTGCAGCGCGGCCAGGATCAGCCGGTTGCGGGTGTGGAAGTACGCGGTCCAGTCCGTGGCGTCGTTCTTGTCGGTCCACGGCATGTGCCAGATCGCCGCGCCCGGCAGCGTCACCGTCGGGAACCCGTGCCCGCCCGCGCGCAGCGAGTACTCGGAGTCGTCGTGCTTGATGAACAGCGGCAGCGGCAGCCCGGTGCGCTCGATGACCTCGCGCGGGAACAGGCACATCCACCAGCCGTTGTAGGTGGAGTGAATGCGCTGGTGCAGCTTGGCCGTCTTGCGCAGCGTCTTCTTGGCGAAGTCGTGGTCGGTGACCGCGCCCGGCGCGGCCCGCCAGACGCCCTGGGCGAGGTCGACGACCTCGCCCATGGTGTGCAGCCGCGAGCGGGCCTGCAGGTTGAGCATCTGCCCGCCGACGATCACCGGGTTCGACGCCGCGCGCGCGAACGCGTTCGCGCGGAGCACGCCGTCGGGCTCCAGCGCGATGTCGTCGTCGATGACCATGACCTGCTCGGCGTCCGAGTTGTGCACGCCCTCGTACATGACGCGGGTGAAGCCGCCGGAGCCGCCGAGGTTGTCCTGCTCGATGACGTGCAGCTTGTCGCCGATCCGGCGGGCTGCCTCGTCGAAGCCCTCGGTGTCGCGGATCTTCTGCGGGCCCTGATCGGCGACCACGACCCGCTCCACGACCGCCATCACATCCGGGTCCTCGCCCAGCGTCTGCAGGGCGAGTACGCAGTCGGCGGGCCGGATCGTGGTGGTGCCGATCAGCACCTTCTGCTTGGGCAGCGGCACGTCGGTGGTCCACGCCGCCTCGTCGATCTCCAGCGAGGCGTCGTTGGTGAACAGGTCGAACCAGATCCAGCCGCCGTCCTCGAACGGCGTCAGCGCCACCCGGAACTCCAGCGAGGTCCAGTCCGGGCTGTCGACCGGGCTGCCCTGCAGGTGAACGCTGTCGCCGTTGGCCTTCGAGCGGTAGACGTCGAGCCGACCGGCCCCCTTGACCTTCAGCCGCAGCACGACCTCGTCGACCTTGGTCCAACGCTTCCAGTAGCTGGCCGGGAAGGCGTTGAAGTAGGAGGCCAGGGAGATCTTGCTGTTCGCGGGCACCACCAGGCGGCGGCGCGACACGACGGTCGCGGAGCTGTTCAGCGCCGTGGGCTCGTCGATGTACAGCGGGCGCACGTCCAGCGGGTCCTCGCCGCGCGGGAACACGACGCGCTGCAGCACCTGCTCGGGCGCCACGTCGGCGGTCCCGGTGCGCATCGATGTCACGTCGCTGAGCTTGCTCTCGCCAGCGGCGGCGGCACGGTCCTCTCGAGGGGTCCGGTCGGTCACGTCAGTCCTCCAGCGAGCCGTCCAGCGAGCGCCCCTCGGTGAAGTACGGGGCGATCTTGTTGTCGAACATGCTCAGCGCCGAACCGATGGCCATGTGCATGTCCAGGTACTTGTAGGTCCCGAGTCGCCCGCCGAAGACGACCTTCCGCTCCTTGGCCTCCTTCTTGGCCAGCTCGCGGTAGGCCTCCAGCTTCTGCCGGTCCTCCGGGGTGTTGATCGGGTAGTACGGTTCGTCGCCGCTCTCCGCGGCCCGCGAGTACTCGCGGACGACGACCGTCTTGTCCTTCGGGTAGTAGTCGCGCTCCGGGTGGAAGTGCCGGAACTCGTGGATCCGGGTGTACGGGACTTCCTGGTCGGCGTAGTTCATCACCGACGTGCCCTGGAAGTCCCCGGTCGGCACGACCTCGGTCTCGAAGTCCAGGGTGCGCCAGCCCAGCTCGCCCTCGACGTAGTCGAAGTAGCGGTCCAGCGGGCCGGTGAAGACGACCGGCACGTCGGCGGGCAGCTCGGCGCGCACGTCGAAGAAGTCGGTGCTCACCCGGACCTCGATGTTCGGGTGGTCCGCCATCTTCTGCAGCCAGGCCGTGTAGCCGTCGACCGGCAGGCCCTCGAAGCTGTCGTTGAAGTACCGGTTGTTGAAGTTGTAGCGGACCGGCAGGCGGCTGATGACGGCCGCGGGCAGTTCCTTGGGGTCGGTCTGCCACTGCTTGGCCGTGTACCCGCGCACGAACGCCTCGTACAGCGGGCGGCCGATCAGCGAGATGGCCTTCTCCTCCAGGTTCTGCGCGTCCGCCGTGTCGATCTCGGACGCCTGCTCGGCGACCAGCGCCTTGGCCTCGTCCGGGGTGAACGAGCGGCCGAAGAACTGGCCCAACAGGCCCAAGTTCATCGGGAACGAGTAAATCTGCCCCTGGTACTTGGTGAACACCCGGTGCTGATAGTCCGTGAACTCGGTGAACTGGTTCACGTAGTCCCACACGCGTTTGTTCGAGGTGTGGAAGAGGTGTGCGCCGTAGCGGTGCACCTCGATACCCGTTTCGGGCTCCGCCTCCGAGTAGGCGTTGCCGCCGATGTGGTCACGTCGGTCCAGCACCAGCACCCGCTTGTCCAGCTGGGTGGCGGCGCGCTCTGCGATCGTGAGGCCGAAGAATCCGGAACCAACAACGATCAGGTCATAGCCTGCGAAGCTCACAGCCGTCGAGGGTAGCGGGGACGAACCACCGGCCCGAAACCGCGTTGACGTTCCAGGCTACGCATGGCTACGGGGCGTGTCGATATCGCGTCAGCGGGGCGCATTTTCGCCTTTGATCAGGCATTTTTCGCAACACCGGGTGATTCCGGCAGTACCGTTCGCAGCTATTCCCGAATGTTATTACTCGTCAGGCGACCCGGCCGGCGTGTCGTGCCTTCGATAACATCGCGCCCGGCGCGACGCGAGTGCGCCGCGCCGCATCCCAAGGGGCGGTGAGCATCGGTTTTGGCACGCGCACGTGATGGGCGGGTACTGCTGGTCTCGGCGGTGATCGTCGAGATCCTCGCGATCTGGTTCGTGCACTGGATCGACACCCGCGGCTACATGGACACCGAGATCTACCGGCTCGGTGCCCGCGCGTGGCTGAACGGCTACCCGGTGTACGGCGGAGACCTGACGCCGGAGACGCCGGACTACGGCACGTTGCCGTTCATCTACCCACCGTTCGCGGCGCTGCTGTTCATCCCGCTGACCTGGCTGTCGGTGGACGGCGCGGTGGTGCTGGTGGCGGTGCTGTCGCACATCGCGATCCTCGTCACCGCCTACTCGCTGGCCCGCTCGTCCAGCTACCTCGCGCCGCGCGCCGGGCACGTCGCGGTGGCCACGGCGGTGCTGATGCCGTGGTTCACGCTGATCGAGCCGTCCCGCGAGACGATCAACTACGGGCAGATCAACCTGGTGCTGATGGCGCTGGTCGCGGCCGACTGCCTGCTGCCGCGCACCCGGTGGCCGCGCGGGCTGCTGGTGGGCATCGCGGCGGCGATCAAGCTCACGCCACTGGGCTTCCTGCTGCTGTTCCTGCTGCGCCGGGACTACCGGGCGATGGCCGTGACGGGCGCCACCTTCGCCGCCACCGTGCTGATCGGGTGGATCGCCGCGCCGAAGGACTCGGCCGACTGGTGGCTGGACAGGATGCTGTCCACGGGGGACTCCTTCGGCACCGTCTACGCCGGCAACCTCACGCTGCGGAGCCTGCTGGCGAAGCAGTCGCTCACCGGGTTCGAGCTGAACTCGCTGTGGCTGCTCGGTTCGGTGCTGCTGCTCGTGCTGGCGGTGCTCGGCATGCGGTACGCGCTGCGGATGGACAACGTGCCGCTGGCGCTGGTGCTCAACGCAGTGCTGGTGCTGCTGGTTTCGCCGATCTCCTGGTCGCACCACTGGGTCTGGGCCGGGCCGGCGTTGGCGCTGCTGTTCGCGATGTCGCTGCGGCACCGCTGGCACGGCGTGCTGCTCATGGTCGTGTTGTGCGCGCTGACGGTGCTCGTCGGTCCGCAGTGGTACCTGCCGAACACCGAGGACCGCGAGCTGGACTGGACGTTCTCGCAGCAGATCGTCGGCAACGCCTACACGCTGATCGGCATCGGCTTCCTGATCGCCGCCGCGGTCGCCCACGTCCGCGTCCGGTCCACCCCAGGTGCCCCGCAACTTCCATTGAAATCGAAGGCCCGATTTCCATTTTGAAACCGTAGAAGTCGTCCACATCCTCCGGTGTGTCGTGTCCCGACACGCCGGTGTCCCGCAATTTCAATGAGCCTTTTTCATCCTGGTCTGTGCAGGTGAGGGGCCGGGTGGGCGTGTCGTTGCGGGGGAAATAGTGAAGCTCCTGGTAGATGGATCGTCGAC
>NZ_JBWKKH010000050.1:52571-54829 GCF_056431645.1 Saccharopolyspora sp. NPDC045839 | reverse complement strand
CTTCGGCTGAGCCATCCCACGCTCCTCCACAAGCAAACGTGATCAACTCCAGCCACCACCTTGCCACAACAAGATCATTATGCAAGGACCCCTTAGGCAAAATTGGAACCAGCCTCGCCGAAGTCGCGCCTGTCGCCGGCGCCGGGGACGTTCCGATTTCAGGCGAAATTGCGATTGTCTCGGTGGGGCGGGTTTCCTTTCAGGGGCGGGGTTTCAGCCGGCGGAGGGTGTAGCCGTCGCCGGCCGGGTCCAGGGCCGCGGTGGCTCGCTTGAACAGGTACTCGGCTCGTTCGTAGGACAGGCGGCTTCGCCCCGTCTCCGGACACAGGTCGCCGTCCCGGGGCGTCCGGGACGGCCCGGGCCTGCGATCGGTCAGGAACAGCGGGCCCCGGGTGCGGCCCGCCACCAGCTCGGGGAGCAGCGCGGCCGCGCCGGATCGCCAGCTCACCCAGGCGCCGGCCGCCCGGGCGCGGCGGTCGTCCAGGTCCAGGTCCTCGACGTCCAGGGACAGGACCGCCGTCACCGCGGCCCCGGATTCGTGCAGCAGCCGCCACAAGGTGCGTTCCCGCAGCGGGATCCCGGGACGGTTCCAGATCTCGTCGAGCTGCGCGGGGTCGATCGGCAGCGCCGGGGAGCGGGTTTCGGCGCGGCGGTCCAGGTCCGCCGCCAGATCGTCCAGGCCCGCCCAGGCACCGAACGACCGGATCGCCGCTCGGTGCCGGTTCCACGTCTTCGCCGCCGCCGAGCCCCATGCCGTCCCGAACACCCTCGCCACGTGCTCGGCGGTCAGGTCGGCCAGCGGCCGATCCCCCAGGGCAAGGCGGAGCCGTCGCAGGGTCTGCCCGTAGGAGCGGATCGTCGCGGCGTTCAGCTCGTCGCGCGCCAGGAACTCCTCGACCGCCACCCCTAGCGTTGGGCTGGAATCACCGCTGCCGGCGAGCCCTTCCGCGCGGCGGAGCAGGAAAGCTCGTTCTGCGCTGTTCTGAGTGAGCGCCGCGGCCCGCTCGAACTCGAACTTCGCCTCTCCTCCGCGCCCGAGCCGCGCCAGGAGGTCGCCCCGGACGCTGGGCAGCAAGTGGTAGTTCTGCAGAACCGGGTCGGCGCCCAACGAATCGACCAGCGCGAGCCCGGCGTCCGGCCCGCGCGCCATGCCGACCGCCACAGCCTTGTTGAGCTGCACGATCGGCGTCGGCAACAGCCGGGACAACGCTTCGTAGAGCGCCGCGATCTGCGCCCAGTCGGTGTCCTCGGCGGTCCGCGCTCGCGCGTGGCACACGGCAATCGCGGCCTGCAGCACGTACGGGCCGGGAGTGCCGCCGATCTCCCGCGCTCGCAGCAGCGCGGCGAAGCCTCGGCGGATGAGCAACTGATCCCAGCGCCCCCGGTTCTGCTCGTGCAGCTGGACGGGCTCCCCCGACGGGCCGGTGCGCGCGGCAGATCGCGACTCCTGGATCTCCATCAGCGCGACCAGCCCGTGCACCTCGGCCTCGTGCGGCGCCAGCTCGGCGAGCAACCGCCCCAGCCGCAGCGCCTCCTTGCAGAGCCCGGGGCGCAACAGGTCGTCGCCGGCGGTCGCCGAGTACCCCTCGTTGAAGATCAGGTAGACGACGCCGAGCACCGATGAGATGCGATCGGCCAGCTCCGGTCCGTCCGGGAGGTCGAACGGCACTTGCTCCTGGGCCAGGGTCCGCTTCGCCGCGGCGATCCGCCGGGCGATCTGCGGCTCGCTGACGAGGAATGCCCGGGCGATCTCCGCGGCCGTCAGGCCACCGAGCAGCCGGAGCGTCAGCGCGACCCGCTCCCGCATCGGCAGCACCGGGTGGCAGGAGAGGAACATCAGCCGCAGCACGTCGTCGTGTTCGAGGTCCTGCTGCTGTTCCTGCTCGTGCGCCAGCTGCTCGTGCTTCTCCTCCAGGCGGCGGGACCGCCGGATGTGGTCGATGGCGCGGCGCTTGGCGATGGCCATCAGCCAGGCACCCGGGTTGTCCGGGATGCCTGCGGGCCATTGCTCCAGCGCGGCCACGAGCGCGTCCTGGGCCAGCTCCTCGGCAAGGCCGACGTCGTGCACGAGCCGCGTGAGCCCGGCGATGATCCGAGCCGATTCGAGCTTCCAGATCGCGTCGACGGTGCGCCGCACGGCGGGTGCGGGGGCCCCGGGGGGGGGGGGGGGGGGGGGGGGGTGGGGGGGGGGGGGAGGAGGGGGGGGGGGGGGGGGGGAAGCAAACTGGCGCCCTATCACGGACAACGCACAAGTTGCG
>NZ_JBWKKH010000050.1:0-52561 GCF_056431645.1 Saccharopolyspora sp. NPDC045839 | reverse complement strand
TTCCGCTGTCGTCCAGAACCCGGGAGACCCCGTCAAGCGTCGGATAGGGTGCGGTTTTCAGGGTCGTCGGGACGGGGAACCACAGGGTGGGCCGCCCCCCCGGTTGGGGGCGCCCCGGGCCGGGTGTCACGGGCCGAAGACCTGCTGGACCATGCTCTCGCCGTCACCGACGATCTTGCGGAACCGGCGGGCCAGCTCGATCGCCTCCTCCTTGGACCGGACCTCGACCAGCGCGAAGCCCGCCACCGACTCCTTGGCCTCGGCGAACGGCCCGTCCGTCACGGTGATCTCGCCGTCCGCGGAGGTCACCCGGACGCCACCGGGCTCGAGGCCGCCGGTGGCCAGCAGGATCCCGGCCGCGGTCAGCTCCTCGACGAACTTGCCCATCTCGGCGTACAGGCTCTCGTCGGGAGCGGCATCGGAGCCGGAAGCCTTGGTCATCATCAGATAGCGCACGGCGCTGTCCCCTTCCTTCGCTGAGCTGCCTTCCGCATCAGCGTCGGACGAGCTTATGCGACGGGGAACGGATGCATTCCCTGTCGCATCGCCGGTTCGACGTGTTGGCGAGAACCCGAGCACCACAACAGGAAGGACGAAGCCATGGCCAAGTTCGCCACCGTGCAGGAGTACACCGCCTCGCTCCCCGAGGCCCAGCGCGCGATCGCCGACGAGCTGCTTCCGCTCATCGACGAGGCGCTGCCCGGCGCGGGAGCGGTCTGGCACGGCCACCCGGTGTGGAGCCTCGGGCCGGCGCCCGGGAAGTCGCCGGTCTGCTTCATCAAGGCCTTCTCCGCCCACGTGTCCTTCGGCTTCTGGCGCGGCCAGGAGATCACCGACGCGTCCGGCCGTCTCGAACCCGGCTCACGCGCGATGGCGAGCGTCAAGCTCCGCACCCCGGCCGACATCGACGCCGGGCTGTTCACCGACTGGCTGCGCGCGACCCGCGACCTGGAGACCGCAACCGCCTGACGCGAACCAGGGTGAGCAGCGCCGACCGCCCGACGCTGCTCACCGGTGTGCCGGAGGAGCCGTTCGGGAACGTGGTCCGTGCGCCGTTTTCGCGCGAAAACGGCGTTCCCCACGCCTGCGGGGTGACGGTTTCGCGCGAAAACGGCGTCCCTGGAGGGTCGCGGCGTCGGTCAGCGCAGGGTGATCTGGGTGATCTTCCACTTCTCGCCCTGCTTCTCGGCGCTCACCGAGATCTGGGCCGGGCCGACGTTGCTCTCGCCGGTGTTGGCGCGCATCGCGTGCTGGTCGACGAACAGCAGGAGCTCGGCGCGGTCGCCCTGCAGCCTCGTCACCGCGCTGTTCTTCACCGTCGTGGTGACGATCAGCTGCTGCTGCGGGGCCTGCTCCCGGACCACCTTGAACAGGTCGTCGTACTTCTGCACCGCCGAGCCGACCAGCAGGTCCCGCGCGGCGGCCTCGGTCTTGCCCGTGTCGTTGAAGTCGTAGGAGAACACCTTCTCCACGGCATCGCTGATCTGGCCGTTGACCTCGCTGGTGGCCCCGGCCGAGACCAGCGCCTGGTTGGCCCCGGCCCCGGAGTACCGCGCGTCGAACGCCTTGATGCCGAGGAACACCGCCGCCCCGATGAACAGGACCGCGAGGATCCAGATCGTCCACGCCAGGCCCGTCAACGACGTCTTGCCGGACGCTGCCGCGCCGGCCGCGACACCGGGCTGCGCCCCGGTCCACGCCTGCTGCGCGTCGTACGGGGCCGCGGCTACGCCGCTGGACCCCTCCCGCTCCGCACCAGCCGCTTCGCTGCGCTCCGCGACCGGCTCCGCCGCAACGGCTTCGCCACGCTCCGCCGAGCCGCGCTCCGCCAAGCCGCGCTCCGCAGAAACGGCCCCGCCGCGCTCCGCCGAGCCGAGCTCCGCCACATCGGCTTCGCCGTCCTCGACGGCCGGCTGCACCGAACCGGCCGCCGGTGCGACGTCGCTGCGCTCCGGCGCGGCTTCGACGGAACCGCTGCGCGGGGTCTCGGCATCCGGCTCCCGCTTCGCGGTCCCGTTGGCAGCCCGCCGCTCCTCCGCGGTGCGCCGGGCTTCCCGGGCCTCCTCCTGGAGGGCGTCGCCGAGCAGGGTTTCGCGGTTGCGCAGGCCCGCCACCTTGGGACGGCGGGTGGGGGTCTTGCGGCGGTTGCTTGGCACTGACTGCACTCCTCGAATTGCTTGCGAGTGTCGCCGTTCAGCCGACCGGCACGGTGCCGAGCCCGCTGAGCTTCCAGGTCTCGCCTTCGCGGGTGAGCTCGGCCTGGTAGCGGTCCTGCTTGTTGGTCGGCTGCTGGCCCTCGATGGTGACCGTCACC
The DNA here is from genome assembly GCF_056431645.1 of Saccharopolyspora sp. NPDC045839. Taxonomy (NCBI): domain Bacteria; kingdom Bacillati; phylum Actinomycetota; class Actinomycetes; order Pseudonocardiales; family Pseudonocardiaceae; genus Saccharopolyspora; species Saccharopolyspora sp. NPDC045839. The sequence continues at coordinate 50,247 of NZ_JBWKKH010000050.1, read as the reverse complement.
TGCACGACGGCGATCATCCGGGCCTTGCCCGCGTTCTCGTCGAGCTCGACGATCCCGGCGTCGAGCACCCGGGCCGTGGTGCTGCTCTTGGCCTGGGTGATCTGGGTCGCGTAGTTCTGCCTGCCTTGCCGGATCTCGTCGCGCAGCGGGCCGGTCGAGTTGTCCTCCCAGCGCTTCAGGCCGCCGTCCACATCCCGGTGGTCGAGGCTGTTGAAGCTGATGATCGCGCTCGTCCCGTCGTGCAGCGCCGCATCCCGCACCTCCGCGCGGGCGACCGAGTCGCTGTTGCCGGCCAGCGCCCAGGTGACGCCGAAGAACAGGCTGGCCACCACGCCGATCGCGAGCAGCGCCAGGCCCGTGATCAGGCCCAGGACCGGGCGCTTCCGCTCAGCGGTTCCGGTGGTCATGTCGGCCTCCTCCCTACTGTCCCGGTGCATTCTGCGCGCCGCGGACCGACGTGTCACTGCCCCGGGGCTCCGCGCAGTGCGCGTTGGGGTTCATCGGCATCTCGCGGAAGTCGTCGCCGGCGCGGCGCTCGGTCGACTCGTAGCCCTTGGTGCAGGGCAGCGGGTCGAACACGTTGAGCACCAGGCCGAAGTGCGCGGTGCCGTCGCCGGGCACCACCGTGTTGCTGGCTGTGACGATCGCCGGGTACAGCGTCATGATCTGCTCGATGCCGTCGACGCGCTCGGCCATGACCCGCGAGGTGGTCGTCAGGTTCGCCAGCAGCGGTCCGAGCTGCTGGTTCTCCTGCAGGAGCGCGCTGACCTGGCGGGCCGCCGGCGGGGCGCGCTCGATCACCGCGCGCAGGTCGCCGTCGGAGTTCTTCACCGACTCCGACAGCAGCCGCAGGTCTTCGCCGAACGACCTGATCGCCGAGCCCTGCTCGTTCTGGGTGGCCAGGACCTCCTTGCCGTCCTGGAGCAGCTGCACCGTCTGCGGCAGGTGCTCCTGCGCGGCGGCGGTGAACTCGCGGCTGGTGTCCAGGATGGTCTGCAGGTGGCCGCCGTTGTCGCGGAACGCCGTGCCGAGCTCGCTGACCACGGTGCGCAGCGACTCCTCCGGCACCGAGTTCGCGAACGCGTCCAGGTTCGTCATCAGGCTTTCCACCGGCAGCGGCGTGGTCGCGGATTCCTGCGCGATCACCGAACCGTCCGCCAGGAACGGGCCGTCGTCGCTCTTGGGCCGCAGGTCGACGTACTGCTCGCCGACCGCGGACCGGTTGGTCACCACCGCCTGCACGTCGCGCGGGATCCGCGGCGCGCTGGACTCGATGTCCAGCGGCACCTCCACGCCGGTGCCGGTCAGCTTCAGGTCGCCGACCCGGCCGACCGGCACCCCGCGGTAGGTGACCTCGGCGTTGTTGAAGACGCCGCCGGTGTCGGCGAGTTGCAGCGTCACCACGTAGCCGCGCGGGCCGAACAGCCGGTCCAGGCCCGCGTAGCGGGCTCCGGCGTAGCTGACGCCGACCAGGGCGATCGCGACGAACGCGATGATCTGCAGGCGCACTCGACGGGTGAGCATCAGCGGCCACCTCCCAGCAACGAGCCCAGCAGGCCACCGGATTCCCGCTCCGGCTCGGCCGGCGGTTGGGCGGATTGCTCCGGCGGCGCCTGCGACGTCAGCGGCAGCGGGATGGACTTCAGGGCGTCCGGCAGCGGGATCAGCGGCTGCCGGCTGCGACCGAGGTTCTCCAGCACGTGGGTGAGGTTCAGGTCCACGTTGGCGTAGAGGTTGGTGAAGTCGCTGTTGCCGATGCCGTCGACCGCGTTGTCCGGGAACGGGAACGAGACGAGCACCTCCAGCGACTTCGGCAGGCTGTCACCCGCCGCGGCCAGCTGGTTCAGGGCCGGCGCGAGCTGGTCGAGGTTGTGCACCAGGTCGTCGCGGGACCTGTTGACCACGTCCGTGCCGACGCCGGAGAGCTCGTCGAGCGACTGCAGCATGGTGACCAGCTGGGTGCGCTGCTCGTTGAGCACCCGCAGCCCCGGTTCCAGGTCGCGCAGCGCGGTGTCGATGCTCCCGCGCTGCTCGTTGAGCCGGGCGCTGAGCCGGTTGATGCTGTCCAGCGCCCGCGTGATGTCGTCGCGCTGCGCGTCCAGCCCGGCGACCAGTTCGTCCAAATTGGACAACAGGCTGCGGACGTCGGACTCGCGGCCCTCCAGCGCGGCGTTGAGCTCCTTGGTGATGTTCTGCAGCTGCGCCACGCCACCGCCGTTGAGCAGCATGGACAGCGCGCCGAGCACCTCTTCCACCTCGGGGTTGCGGCCGGTGCGGTCGAGGCCGATCAGGGCGCCGTCGGCGAGGCGGCCGACGTCGGACTGCCCTTCCGGCGGACCGGCGAGCTCGACGTACTTCTCGCCGAGCAGGCTGGACTGCCGCAGCCGGGCGGTCGCGTTGGCCGGCAGCTTGACGTCGCCGTTGACCTGCACGATCACCTCGGCCTGCCAGGAGTCGGGGGCGAGGCCGATGGTCGACACCCGGCCGACCGGCACGTCGTTGACCCGCACCCCGGCGTTGGGCACCAGGTCCAGCACGTCGGCGAAGCGCACCTTGACCTCGTAGGGGGCGCTGCCGAGGTCGGCGCCGCCGGGCAGCGGCATGTCGTAGACGCCCTGCGAACTGCACCCGCCGAGCACGACCAACGCCGCGGTCACCGCGGCCCCGACCTTCGAACCGGTCCGCAATTTCCATTGAAATCGAAGGTTCGATTTCAATGGAAATTGCGGCAGACGGAGCCCGAGAAGCAGTCCCTTCACCGGTCACCTCCGGGGGACAGTGGAAGCGGAAGCGGCGGGAGCTTGCCGTTCTGGATGGAGTTGAGGGTTTCCGCCGGGGTGGGCAGCTTCACCACGCCGTCGAGGATCGGCTGCAGCGACTTGCACGCGTCGCTGACGTCCTTCGGCAGGTCCGCCGGGCTGTGCTGCTGCAGCATCTTGCACACCGCCACCACCGGCGGCTGGTTCAGCTCGTTGAAGTTCGCGCGGACGTCCAGCGTTCCCGCCGCGCCGTTGTAGGCGTTGTTGAGGTTGCTCAGCGCCAGCGGCGCGTTGTTCAGCGACTCGCTGAGCGCTTCCTTCTGCTCCACCAGCACGTTCGCCACCGCGTTCAGCTGGTCCACGTTGGACTTCACCAGGCCCCGGTTGTCCCGCACGAAGGACTCGACCTTGCCCAGCGCCACGGCCAGCTCCGCCAGCGCCGCGCTCATGTCCTCGCGCTCGCCCGCCAGCAGCGAGCTGACCTGCTGCATCTGCGTGTTGAACCGGCGCACCTGGTCGTCGTTCTCGGCCAGCATCGTGGTGAACCGCTGCACGTTGTCGACGGTGGCGAACAGCTGATCGCTGTTGCCGGACAACGTGGTGCCGACCTCGCCGAGGTTGCGGATGGTCTCCGACAGCGCCTTCCCGTTGCCGTCGAGGTTCGCCGCGCTGGTGTTGAGCAGGTCGGTCAGCGCACCGTCGGCGTTGGCGCCGTCGGGCCCCAGCGCGGTCGTGATGTCGTCGAGGCTGCGGTAGATCTGGTCCAGCTCCACCGGGGTCGCGGTGCGCTCCTTCGGGATCACCGCGCCGTCGGCCAGCTCCGGCCCGCCCCGGTAGACGGGGGCGAGCTGCACGTACCGGTCGCTGACCACGCTCGGCGCGACCGCCACCGCGCCCGCGTCGGCGGGCACCTTCACGTCGCGGTCCACGCTCATCACGACGCGCACCACCTGGCCCTGCGGCACGACCTCGTCGACGGTGCCCACCGGCACCCCGAGGATCCGCACGTCACCGCCCGGGTAGATGCCCACAGCCGCGTGGAAGTACGCGGTGACCTTCCGCTCCGCGGCGCCGAAGAACAGCCACCACCCCCCGACGGTCGCGGCGAGCACGACCACCACGGCGATCGACAGCGTCCTGGTCAGCGACGGGCGTGCGCTGGTCATGGCTGGCAGCCCTTCTGGTTGATCGGACCGATGGCGGGCGGCAGCAGGCCGCAGATGTAGGTGTCGAACCAGCGGCCGTTGCCCAGCACGTTGGAGAAGTACCTGGTGAACGGGGCGAACATCTCGAGGCTGCGGTTCAGGTTGTCCTGATTGCGCTGCAGCATCTTGGTGACCCGGTCCAGCTGCTGCAGCGCCGGGCCGATCTGCGCGTTGTTGTCGTCGACCAGCCCGCTGAGCTGCTGGGACAACGTGCGGGTGCCGTCCAGCAGGCCGCTGATCGAATCCCGCCGCGCCCGGATCTCCTGCAGCAGCAGGTTGCCGTCGGCCAGCAGCTTCTCGAAGTCGGCGTTGCGGTCGGCGATCGTCTTCGACACCTGCGAGGTGTTGTTCAGCAGGTGCTCCAGCTGCTCGTCGCGCGAGGAGATGGTCCGCGACAGCTGCGACAACCCGTCCAGCGCCCCGCCGACCTCCTCCGGCGTGCCCTTGAAGGTGTCGGAGAGCGTGCGGAAGCTCTCCGCGAGCTGCCCGGTGTCGATCTTGTCCACAGTGGACGAGAGGTCGCTGAAGGCCTCGATGACGTCGTAGGGCGACACGGTGCGCTGCAGCGGGATCGGCTCGGACGGCGACAGTTCCTGCCCGCCCTGCGGGTCCAGCGCCAAGTACTTCTGGCCGAGCAGCGTCTTGATCCGGATCGCGGCGGTGGTGTGGTCGCCCAGCCACGCGTCGCCGACCCGGAAGCTGACCAGCACGTGGTCGTCCTCGATCTCGACGTCCGAGACGGTGCCGACCTTCACCCCGGCGATGCGCACCTCGCTGTCCGGCCGCAGCCCCGCTGCCTCGGTGAACTGCGCGGTGTAGGTGGTGCCGCCGATGAACGGCAGGCGCTCGAAGTTCAGCGCGAGCAGGAACATCAGCACCAGCGCCAGGAGGCCGGCGATGCCGATCTTGAGCGGGTCGCGCTGGGAGAATGCGGTCATCGCTGGCACCTCGGCTGCGTCACCGGCATCAGCGGCAGCGGCAGGTTCAGGTCGCCGACGCCCACCGTGCCGCTCATCTTGCACGAGTAGAAGTTGAACCAGGAGCCGTGGCTGGCGGTCCGGCCGATCGTTTCGAGCTTGCCGGGCATGTTCTGCAGCACCCGCTCGGTCAGCTGCTCGTGGTCGTTGAGGTTCTTCGACAGCTCGCCGAGACCCGCGATGTCCTGCTGCAGCCCCGGTCGCGCCTCGGTCAGCAGGCCCGCGGTGCTGTTCGTCAGGCCGTCCATCGCGGTGATCGCGGAGCCGATCGAATCCCGGTCGGAGGACAGCCCGGACACCACCTGCTGCAGCTGGCCGATGAGCTCGGACAGCTGCTGGTCGCGGGCGTTGACGGTGTCCAGCACGCCGTTGAGGTTGTCGATGACCTGCCCGATCACCTGGTCGCGGGAGGCGATCGTGGAGGTCAGCGAGGCGGTGTGGGCCAGCAGGCTCTCCACCGTGCCGCCCTCGCCCTGCAGCACCTGGATGATCTCGTAGGACAGCTTGTTCACGTCCTCCGGAGAGAGCGCCTGGAACAGCGGCTTGAACCCGCCCAGCAGCACGGTCAGGTCCAGCGCCGGCTTGGTGCGCTCCAGCGGGATCTCGCCGCCCGGGGGCAGGACGCCGCTGGAATCGCCCGAGCCCTGCTCCAGCGCGATGTACCGCTGGCCCACCAGGTTCCGGTACTTGATGGTGGCGGTCACCGAGCTCGGCAGCCGCCGGTCCGACACGTTGAACCGCACCTCGGCGAGCCGCCGGTCGACCACCTCGATGCTCTCCACCTGGCCGACCTTCACCCCGGAGATGCGCACCTCGTCGCCCTCGTTGAGGTTGGTGACATCGGTGAACCGCGCCGTGTAGGACTCCGACGCGCGCAGGTCCCGGTTGGCGATGGTCAGCACCAGCAATCCGGTGGCCAGCACGGTGACCAGCACGAAGATCAGGAACTTCACCAGTGGCGCGACGATGCTGCGGCCGTTCACCGGTAGCTCACCTCCGCTCCGCGAAGCACGGGCCCGACCAGCAGCGAGCCCCAGTCCGGCACCTCACTCGCCGGGCGGCCCACCGCGGGCGCCAGCAGCACCGCCACCATGTCCCGCTCGGCCGGGGAGTTCACCCAGGTCGCGGACTGCGGCGAGGTGCTGGCGGGCAGGTAGCCCTGGCCCATCGACGGCGGGTTCAGGCCGCCGTCGGCCGGCCGGGAAGCTGGCGGCGGAACCGAGCCGTCCTTGAACGGCCCGTCCGGCGGGTACTCCGGCACCGGATCCGGCAGCGGCATGAAGTTGTAGCAGCGCGGACCGCGCTTGTCGGCGAACTCCGGCTCGTCCTGGTTCGGCCGGTACTTGCCGCGGGTCGCGACGACCTCCAGGGTGATGTGCAGGCCCGGCTCGGCGGACCCCTCGCCCAGCACCTGCCGCATCCGCGGCACGAACTCCGCCATCTCCTGCAGGAAGCACGGGTACTCGGGCGCGTACTTGGCCAGCACGTCCAGCGTCGGCCGCTGCGCCTCGCCGAGCTGGATGATGTTCTGCCGGTTGTCCCGCAGGAAGCCGGTCAGGTCACCGGAGCTGGTGGTCAGCTGCGAGGTGAGCGCGGTCAGGTTCTCCCGCTGCGCCACCAGGGTCCGGGCGGTGGTGCTGAAGTTGTCCAGCGCCTCCAGCACGTCCGGCGCGGCCTGCTCGTAGGTCTGCGCGACGCCGACCAGCTCCTGCAGGTTCTCCTTGAGGTCCGGCACCGACGGGTTGAGCCCGTCCAGGTAGGTGTTCAGCTGCGACAGCGTCTCGCCCAGCGGCTTGCCGCGCCCGGCCAACGCCTGGTCCAGCGCGTTCAGCGTCACGGCCAGGTCGTCCGGGTGGACCGCCTGCAGCACCGGCATCGTGTCGGAGAGCACCTGCTCCAGCTCGATGCCCGCGCTGGTGCGGTCCTGCTCGATCACGTCACCGGAGGCCAGCGTCGTGGTCGACGCCTGCTCCGGCAGCTCCAGCGACACGTACCGCTCGCCGAAGAGCGTCCGCGGCAGCAGCCGCGCCGACACGTTCGACGGCAGCTGCTCGGCCCGCTCGGGGTCCAGCGCCAGCCGCAGCTCCGCACCGTCCCCTGTGGACGTCACGCTCACCACCCGGCCGACGACCATGCCGCGCACCTTCACGTCCGACTCGGGCAGCAGCTGGTTCCCGGTCGACGGCGCCTTCAGCAGAACGTCCACGCTGGACGCGAAGGCCTTCTGGTAGATCGCCACGGTCAGCCCGATGAACAGCACCATGCTCATCAGCAACGCCAGGCCGAGGGTGCGGCGTCGCAGTGTTCTGCGGGCCACCCGCACCCGGTCGGCTTTCATGAGCGGGCGGCGAAGATTGTCGCTCATGACGCCTCCGGTGTCGTCAACGCGCTTCGCGTGCTCATCCCGTGATCCGAACCGTCGTCGTGGTGCCCCAGATCGCGAGGCTGAGGAAGAAGTCGAGCAGCGCGGTGGTCACGATCGCGGTCCGCACCGCGCGCCCCACCGCGATGCCGACACCGGCGGGGCCGCCGCTGGCGCGGTAGCCGTAGTAGCAGTGCGTCATGATCACCACCACGCTGAAGACGAGCACCTTCCCGAAGGACCACAACACGTCCTCGGGCGGCAGGAACAGGTTGAAGTAGTGGTCGTAGGTGCCCGCGGACTGGCCGTAGATGTAGATCGTGACCGCGCGGGCGGCGATGTACGACGTCAGCAGGCCCAGCACGTACAGCGGGATCACCGCGATGAACCCGGCGATCACGCGGGTCGTCACCAGGTACGGCAGGCTCGGCACGCCCATGACTTCCAGCGCGTCGATCTCGTCGGAGATCCGCATCGCGCCCAGCTGCGCGGTGAAGCCGGAGCCGACCGTCGCCGACAGCGCGAGCCCCGCGACCAGCGGCGCGATCTCGCGGGTGTTGAAGTACGCGGAGACGAAGCCGGCGAACGCCGAGGTGCCGAGCTGGTCCAGCGCCGCGAAGCCCTGCAGGCCGACCACGGTGCCGGTGAACAGCGTCAGGCCGATCATCACGCCGACCGTGCCGCCGATCACCGCCAACGCGCCGCTGCCGAAGCTCACCTCGGCCAGCAGCCGCAGCGTTTCCTTCGCGTAGCGGGCGATCGCCCGCGGAATCCACGCCAGCGAGCGCAGGTAGAACGACATCTGGTCGCCCAGATCGTCCAGCATCACCAGCGGCCGCCGGGCCGCGCGCTTCGCGCGCTGCGAGATGGTCACCATGTCCCCGTCACATTCCCTTTGGCGGGACCAGTTGCAGGTAGAGCGTCGTCAGGACGAAGTTCACGGCGAACAGGAGCAGGAAGGTGATCACCACCGACTGGTTCACCGCGTCCCCGACGCCCTTCGGTCCCGGCGGCGGGTGCAGGCCGCGGTAGGCGGCCACCACGCCGGCCAGGAACCCGAAGATCACCGCCTTCAGCTCGCCGATCCACAGGTCGGACAGCTGCGCCAGCGCGTTGAAGCTCGCCATGTACGCGCCGGGCGTGCCGCCCTGCATGATCACGTTGAACGTGTAGCCGCCGAGCACGCCGACCACGCTGACCATGCCGTTGAGCAGCAGCGCCACCAGCATCGCGGCCAGCACCCGCGGTACCACCAGCCGCTGGATCGGCGAGATCCCCAGGACCTCCATCGCGTCGATCTCGTCGCGGATCTTCCGGGAACCGATGTCCGCGCAGATCGCCGAACCGCCGGCCCCGGCGATCAGCAGCGCGGTCACGATCGGGCTGGCCTGCTGGATGATCGCCAGCACGCTCGCCGCGCCGGTGAACGACTGGGCACCGATCTGCCTGGTCAGCGAGCCGAGCTGGAGCGCGATCACCGCGCCGAACGGGATGGACACCAGCGCGGTCGGCAGGATCGTCACGCTGGCGATGAACCAGCACTGCTGGATGAACTCGCGGATCTGGAACGGTCGGCTGGGCATCGCCCGCACCACGTCGAGCGCCAACGCGAACATGCGGCCGGTCTCCCGAAGCCCGCCCGCACCCGGGAACCGCGCCTGGGACGGCGAACTCACGACTCACCCCGCTTGCGGCCGAACCAGCGGCGCCGCGACGACTCGGCAGGCTCTTCCGCATCCCACGACGTCGCCTCCGGCTGCCGGGGGTGGGGCGTCGGGCGCACCTGCTGCGGCGGCACGTCGGCGACCGCCGCCGGCGGCAGCCGGTCCGGGGCCGGCGCCTGCACCGGCTCGGTCTGCTGCGGCCACGCGCCGGTCGCGGGCGTGGAGAATCCGTAGAGCGCCAGCTCCTCCGAGGTCAGCGTCTTGAGGATCTCCTGCTGCGCCGACGGGTTCAGCGTCCGCAGCTGGCGCAGCACCCGGTCCTTGCGGCGGCGCACCGCGGTCCGCTCCGGCATCCCCGGCGAGACTTCCAGCTGCGCCATCATCGGCGGCACGGCGAGCTCGCTCAGCCGCGCCAGCTCGGACGGCCCGATGTCCTTCTCCTCGCTCATGCCGATCGGCCCGTCGGCGCGCCCGTTGAGGAACTGCACCACCACCGGCTCGGCCGAGGTCAAAAGCACCTCGCGCGGCCCGAACATCACCAGGTTCCGGCGGTAGAGCATGCCGATGTTGTCCGGCACGGTCCGGGCGGTGTTGATGTCGTGCGTGACGATCAGGATCGTGGCGTCGATCTGCGCGTTCAGGTCGACGATCAGCTGGTTCAGCAGCACGGTGCGGACGGGGTCCAGCCCGGAGTCGGGCTCGTCGACCAGGATGATCTCGGGGTCCAGCACCAGCGCGCGGGCCAGCCCGGCGCGCTTGCGCATTCCGCCGGAGATCTCGCCGGGCAGCTTCTCCTCGGCGCCGAGGAGACCGACCATCTCCATCTTCTCGAGCACCAGGTCGCGGATCTCGGTCTCGCCCTTGCGGGTGTGCTCGCGGAGCGGGAACGCGATGTTGTCGTAGAGGTTCATCGACCCGAACAGCGCGCCGTCCTGGAACAGCACGCCGAACATCTTCCGGATCTCGTAGAGATCGCGCTCCGAGCAGGTGCAGATGTCCGTGCCGTTGATGACCACCTTGCCCTGCTCCGGCTTCAACAAGCCGACCAGGGACTTCAGGAACACCGACTTTCCGGTCCCGGAAGGCCCGAGCAGCACGCTGATCTCGCCGGGAGGAAGCGTCAGACTGACGTCCCGCCAGATGGTCTGCGCGCCGAAGGACTTCGACAGTCCGTCGACAACCACCTCGACGCCCATCCGCACCTCCGCGTTCCTCGAATTAACCGCATCGGGGGTAACCCCGGTGAGGCAGCCTGGCACATGTGACGCGCCTAACGAAGGTCATCGGCGTCACACCTATGCAACGAGCCCGAAGCGAACGGGTTACTCGCCAGTTCACTTCGATTCGGGAAACCACAGGATTTGTCCGGTAAAAGCGATTCTTCTTTCCCGGACAGCAAAAAAGGCGAGCACTCGCAACCGCGAGTGCTCGCCTTTTTACCGTCAGTCAGATGCTCACTTGACGGAGACCGAAGCGCCGGCCTCTTCCAGCTTGGCCTTGACCTCTTCGGCCTTCTCCTTCTCGACCTTCTCCAGGATCGGCTTCGGAGCGCCCTCGACCAGCTCCTTGGCCTCCTTCAGGCCCAGGCCGGAGACGATCTCACGGACGACCTTGATGACCTGGATCTTCTTGTCGCCAGCACCCTCGAGGATGACGTCGAACTCGTCCTGCTCCTCGGCGGCCGGGGCAGCGGCGCCGGCCGGGCCCGCCACGACGGCGGCCGGGGCGGCGGCGGTGACGTCGAAGGTCTCCTCGAACTGCTTCACGAACCCAGACAGCTCCAGGAGGGTCATCTCCTTGAAGACGTCCAACAGCTCTTCGTTGCTCAGCTTCGCCACGGCGACGTTCCTTTCAGTTCAGTGCCCGGGAACGGGAAGTTCCCGGGTGGGGAGTTCTTGCAACCGACAACTGCGCCCGAAGGGACTCAGGCGTCGGCTTCGCCGCTCTTCTTCTCCTGCAGAGCGGCGGCCAACCGAGCCACCTGGGACGCCGGCGCGGCGAACAGCGCGGCGGCCTGGCCCATCTTGGCCTTCATGGCACCGGCCAGCTTGGCCAGGGTGACCTCGCGGGAGTCGAGGTCGGCAATGTCCTCGACCTCGGACACGGACAGCGCGCGGCCGTCCATGTAACCGCCCTTGATCACCAGGGCCTTGTTGTCCTTGGCGAATTCACGCAGAGCCTTGGCCGCGTCGACCGCCTCGCCCTCGACGAAGGCGATCGCGGTCGGGCCGACGAACAGGTCGTCGAGGCCCTCGACGCCGGACTGCTCGGCGGCACGCTTGACCAGCGTGTTCTTCGCGACACGGTACGAGGTGCCCGCACCGAGGGCACGACGCAGCTCTGACAGCTGCGCCATGGACAGCCCGCGGTACTCGGTCACGACCGCAGCGGTCGAGTTGCTGAACTTGTCCGCGATCTCGGTGACCGCATCAACCTTGTCGGGCTTCGCCATGTCGCCTCCTCTCTATCTCCGACTGTGATCCGCATCCAGTCGGTCCTGAGACGACAAAACGCCCCGGCGCAGAAAGCACGGGGCGTCAAGATCATGGGCGCGCAGTGGCGCGCACGGATAGCCTCGTCCCTCCTGCGCGGGCCGCCCGCATCTCACGGGACCTTCGTTCTCCCCACCCCTGGCGGGGCACGGAGAAGACCAGCGGTCTTGGGTGGAACCTCGACCAGCTTACGCGACCCGCCCCGGGGCCCACCAACCACCCCCTGTCCCGCTTTCCGGCGGTCACCGGTCGTGACCTGGACGCGACGGCCGGGCATCATGTTGTGCGTGGCTGATCAGCACGAGTCGCCCCGCCCCGAGCCCGGCCCGAACCTGCCGGAGAAACCGCGCACCGCGGAGGTCGTCGACGCCGAGGTGGTGGACAGCGAGGTCGTCGAGGCCGACGCACCGGCCCGCCCGCAGCAGTCGGCGGACGACGCGGAGTTCCGCCAGTACCAGCAGTTCCTGGAGTTCCAGAAGTTCCGCGAATGGCAGCGATCCCAGGACGGGGAAGTAGCGGTCCCACCGCCCGCCGCACCTCCGGCGGCGACTCCCGCAACACCGAAGAAGGCCTGGTGGAAAAGGGCGCTGGGCCTCCTGCGCTACAAGACGGTCCGCCGCCTGATCTACCTGCTGCTGGCGCTCCTGCTGCTCAACTACCTGTACAACAGCGTGATGACTTCCTGGTTCGGCAGCACCGGAGGCGGCAGTGGCACCGGCACCAGCGGCATACCGGCCGATTCGGTGCCGGTGAAGTCGACGAACCCCCAACAAGCGGTGCGCAGCGTCTACAACTACCTGCGCGGGGCGGGCCCGGAACGGACCTGCGAGCTGTTCGACGCGGATGGCAAGTCCGGCTTCGCCGGCGCCTACCAAGCCCCGGACTGCGCCACCGCGGCGCGCCAGGTGCACGAGCAGATCACCGACCCGAACGCCTACGCGAACCCCAAGTTCGACCACAACGCGGTGACCGAGATCGGCCAGGAGGCCCAGGTCCTCGGCTGCCGCGTGCAGGTCAACGGCGGTCCCCGCCTCGGCACCTTCAAGCTCACCAAGCAATCGGACGGCGGCTGGACGATCAGCGCCTACGCCCTCAAGGCCGACAGCTGCGGCGGCTAGCGGGGTTCCAATTTTGCCTAAAAATGGAGTCTCCCCAGCGCCGCGCGCCTGAGGTGGTCTCCCGATTTTGCCTAAAATCGTGTCTCCGCATGCGAAAGGGCGGGCCGCCCCTGGTGGGGTGGCCCGCCCTTTCAGCGGAACTCCGGGATCAGGCCGAGGCCGAGATCCGGGTCGCGTTCGGGTCGACCGGGATGCCCGGGCCCATCGTGGTGGTGAAGGTGACCTTCTTCAGGTACCGGCCCTTCGACGCCGACGGCTTCGCGCGCAGGATCTCGTCCAGCGCCGCCGCGTAGTTCTCCACCAGCTTCTCGGTGTCGAACGACGCCTTGCCGATGATGAAGTGCAGGTTGGCCTGCTTGTCGACGCGGAAGTTGATCTTACCGCCCTTGATCTCCGTGATCGCCTTGGTGACGTTCGGAGTGACGGTGCCGGTCTTCGGGTTCGGCATCAGGCCGCGCGGGCCGAGCACCCGAGCGATCTTGCCGACCTTGGCCATCTGGTCCGGGGTGGCGATCGCCGCGTCGAAATCGAGCCAGCCGCCCTGAATGCGCTCGATCAGGTCCTCGGAACCAACCGCGTCCGCACCGGCGGCCTCGGCCTCGGCGGCCTTGTCCCCGACGGCGAACACGATGACGCGGGCAGTCTTACCAGTGCCGTGCGGCAGGTTCACGGTGCCGCGGACCATCTGGTCTGCCTTGCGGGGGTCGACGCCCAGCCGCAGCGCCACCTCGACGGTGGCGTCGTACTTGACCTTGGCGGTCTTCTTGGCCAGCTCGGCGGCCTCCGTCGGCGCGTACAGCCGCGCGCGATCGATCAGCTCGGCCGCCTGCTGATATGCCTTGCTGCGCTTTGCCATTTCTGTCCCTATCGCAGGTGGATCAGTTGTGGTTGGTCGGGCTGCGCTGGAGCCCTCCCACACTGCCAGCCGTCCGGCTGGGTCAGCCCTCGACCGTCAGGCCCATCGACCGGGCGGTGCCGGCGATGATCTTGGCGGCCTGGTCGATGTCGTTGGCGTTGAGGTCGGCCATCTTGGTCTGCGCGATCTCGCGGACCTGGTCCATGGAGACCTTGCCGACCTTGGTCTTGTGCGGCTCGCCGCTGCCCTTGGCCACGCCCGCCGCCTTGAGCAGCAGCTTGGCCGCCGGCGGGGTCTTCAGCGCGAAGCTGAAGGAGCGGTCTTCGAACACGGAGATCTCGACCGGCACGACGTTGCCACGCTGGTTCTCCGTGGCGGCGTTGTAGGCCTTGCAGAACTCCATGATGTTGACGCCGTGCTGACCCAGCGCCGGGCCGACCGGCGGGGCCGGGTTGGCCTGGCCGGCCTGGATCTGCAGCTTGATGATCGCTGCGAGCTTCTTCTTCTTGGGCGGCATGTTTGCTTCCTGTGTCTTCGCTATCCGGTTGCCCGGCCCCGCCTAGTGGCGGAGCCGAATCGGCGAGACCACGAAACGGTGGCTTCGCCCGGTTCTGCGCACGGGTCCTGCCAGATCCGCGCGCAGCCGCCGCTCTCCCGCACCGCGGGAGAGCGGTCAGATCTTGGAAACCTGGCTGAACGAAAGCTCAACCGGCGTTTCGCGGCCGAAGATCGACACCAGCACCTTGAGCTTCTGGGCGTCCGGGTTGACCTCGTTGATCGTCGCGGGCAGGGTCGCGAACGGCCCGTCCATGACGGTGACGGACTCGCCGACCTCGAAGTCGACCTCGACCGAGGGCTTGGAGGCGGCCGACGCGGCGGCCTTCTTGCCCGGCTCGGCCTTCTTCTCCTCGACCTGCGGTGCCAGGAACTTCAGCACGTCGTCGATGGTCAGCGGCGACGGCTTGGAGGTGGCGCCGACGAAGCCGGTGACGCCCGGCGTGTTGCGCACCGCGCTCCAGGACGCGTCGTTGAGCTCCATCCGGACCAGGATGTAGCCGGGCAGCACCTTGCGCTGCACCAGCTTGCGCTGGCCGTTCTTGATCTCGGTGACCTCTTCGGTCGGCACCTCGACCTGGAAGATGAAGTCCTCGACGTCGAGCGTCTGGGCCCGCGTTTCGAGGTTGGTCTTGACCTTGTTCTCGTAGCCCGCGTAGGAGTGCACGACGTACCAGTCGCCGGGGGCGCGCCGCAGCGCCGCGCGCAGCTCCTCGACCGGGTCCGCTTCGGCGGCCACTTCTTCGCCGGCCGATTCCTCGCCGGTTTCGCCTTCCTCGCCGGTTTCGTCTTCCTCACCGGTTTCGTCGGCGGCCTCGGCCGACTCCTCGGCCTGGTCGGCCGAGTCGGTGTCCTCGCCGGAGTCGGCGCTGTCCGCGGATTCGACTGCGTCGACCGAGTCAGCGGTCGCCTCGGCCTCCGCGGCCTCGGGCTGCACCTGCTCGTCGGTGAGGCCGGTGGATTCCTGGCCCTCGTGGGAGGTCACAGTCGGTCTCGCTTCCTCTCGTGCGTTGCGTGCCGGGTCGTCGTTCCGCCGCCGGCACCACCTAGGGCGGGCCCGCAGCCGTTCAGCCGGAGCCGAACAGCCAGCCCACTCCCTTGGCGAAGAGCACGTCCACGCCGGCGACGAACGCCACCATGATGCTGACGAAGACCAGCACCACGAGGGTGTAGGTCGCCAGCGCCTTGCGCGTCGGCCAGATGACCTTGCGCAGTTCGGCGACGACCTCGCGCAGGAAGCGTCCGATCTTCCGGAACAGCGAAACCCGACCCTGCCGGCCATCCCGCGACGGGGTCGGCCGACCCTTCGACTCAGTTGTGCGCGCCGAGTTCGCTCCGGCCGAACCCGACTCACCGGACCGGCCCTTGCGACCGGCCGGACGGGCGGAGGCACGGCGCTCGCGCCGCGCCGCGGCGCTGGACGGACGGGCTGCGTCTTCGCGCGCTCCGTCCTGCTCCTGCTCGCGGTCCTCGCTCACGCCCATCCTCCGCTCACCGTCGCATCGACGCAGGGGTGACAGGACTTGAACCTGCAACCTGCGGTTTTGGAGACCGCTGCTCTGCCAATTGAGCTACACCCCTTTGCGGCCCTGGAGCTCGACCGCACTTCGGGACACCCGACACCGGCCATGGAACCGGAGTTCATGGTGTTCAGGCATCCCAGGTTCGAAAGTGTACGGCACGCCGACGACCTTGCTCCAACGGCACCCCCTGAGCCGGGCCATGAACAACTCCGCCGCAGGTGGGGAGCGTGTTCGACGACACGCCGCGTCTGTCAGGATGCAAGCATGGCCGCACCTCAGACAGACCAAGAGACCAGGGCGCGGGTGTCCGCGCGGATCGGCGGGATCAGCGAGTCCGCCACGCTGGCCGTGGACGCCAAGGCGAAGGCGCTCAAGGCGGCCGGCCGGCCGGTGATCGGGTTCGGCGCCGGCGAGCCGGACTTCCCGACGCCGCAGCCGATCGTGGATGCCGCCATCGCAGCCTGCTCCGACCCGAAGAACCACCGCTACAGCCCGGCGGCCGGCCTGCCGGAGCTGCGCGACGCCATCGCCGCGAAGACGCTGCGGGACTCCGCCTACACCGTGCAGGCCAGTCAGGTGCTGGTGACCAACGGCGGCAAGCAGGCCGTCTACCAGGCGTTCCAGACGCTGCTCGACCCGGGCGACGAGGTCCTGCTGCCCGCCCCGTACTGGACCACCTACCCGGAGGCGATCACCCTGCCGGGTGGAGTTCCGGTGGTGGTGCCCGCCGACGAGTCGACCGGCTACCTGGTTTCCGTCGAGCAGCTGGAGGCCGCGCGGACGCCGCGCACCAAGGTGCTGCTGTTCAACTCGCCGTCCAACCCGACCGGTGCGATCTACCCGCCGGAGCAGGTCGAGGCGATCGGCCGCTGGGCGGTCGAGCACGGCATCTGGGTGGTCACCGACGAGATCTACGAGCACCTGGTCTACGGCGACGCCCGGCACGTGTCGATGCCCGCCGTGGTCCCGGAGCTCGCGGACACCTGCGTGGTGCTCAACGGGGTCGCCAAGACCTACGCCATGACCGGCTGGCGGGTGGGCTGGATGATCGGCCCGCAGGACGTCATCAAGGCGGCCGGGAACCTGCAGTCGCACCTGTCGTCCAACGTCGCCAACGTCTCGCAGCGGGCCGCGCTGGAGGCCGTCAGCGGCTCCCTCGACGCCGTCGCGGAGATGCGCTCGGCGTTCGACCGCCGCCGCCGCAAGATCGTCGAGCTGCTCTCGGCGATCCCCGGCGTCAGCTGCCCGGAGCCGCAGGGCGCGTTCTACGCGTACCCGTCGGTCAAGGGCCTGCTGGGCAAGGAGATCCGCGGCGTCCGCCCGGAGACCAGCGTGGAGCTGGCGAGCCTGGTCCTGGAGCAGGCGGAGGTCGCGGTGGTCCCGGGCGAGGCCTTCGGCACCCCTGGCTACTTCCGCCTGTCCTACGCCCTCGGCGACGAGGACCTCATCACCGGCGTGACCCGGATGGCGGAACTCCTCGGCGAAGCCAAGTAGTCCCGCAACACGCGAAAGGCGCCCCCGGCGGCTCGGCCGGGGGCGCCTTTCGCGTTCTCGCTACTCCGGGAGGCGGACGGTGGCGCTGGCGCCACCGAGAACGCCCTGGTCCGCGCTTCGGGCCGTGATGCTGACCTTCACCGTGCCGTCGTCGTTCTTCTTCGCGACCTTGCCGGACAGCTCGACCAGCGCCCCGGTTCCGTCGTCGGGGACCACCACCGGTCGGGTGAACCGCACGCCGTAGTGCACGATCGCGCCCGGGTCGCCCGTCCACTCGCTGACCAGGCGGCCGGCGACGGCCATCGTGAGCATGCCGTGGGCGATCACGTCGGGCAGGCCGACCTCGGTCGCGAACCGCTCGTTCCAGTGAATCGGGTTGAAGTCACCGGACGCCCCGGCGTAGCGGACCAGATCGGCACGGGTGAGCGGCACGCTCAGCACCGGCAGCTGGTCGCCGACGGCGACCTCGGACATCCGCACGCTCATGCCAGTTCCGCCTCTCCGCGTTTCACAGTTGTGGTCGCGTCCGGCTCGATCCCGCGTTTCGCAGTTTCTCGTGGCCGGTTTGCGTCACGTTCCCCTGAGGTGCGGTTGAGGAGGGCTCGGGTTGAGACAGAGCCACTCATGCCCCCTCCCCCTCGTCGGCCGCGCCGCGGGCCACCAGCATCGACTTCGCGGTGCACACCGGCTCGCCGTCGACGGTGCCGATCTCGGCGCGCACCGTCAGGAAGTCGTTGCCCGCGCGGGCCTTGATGTCGTCCACGTGCACCACGGTGACGAGGCGGTCGCCCGCCCGGATCGGCCGGTGGTGGGTGAACTCCTGCTGGCCGTGCACCACGCGGTTGTAGTCCAGGCCGAGCTGCGGGTCCTCGACGATCGCGTCGTGGGCGGCCATGGAGAGGATCACCGCGAACGTCGGCGGCGCGATCACGTCCGGGTATCCGGCTGCCTTGGCGGCGTCGACGTCCCGGTACAGCGGCGAGTCGTCCTTGATGGCCGCGGCGAACTCGCGGATCTTCTCCCGGCCCACCTCGTAGGCGGCCGCGGGCGGGTACTCACGCCCGATGAATGACTGGTCAAGCGGCACGCCCGCAGGCTACCCGACGAGGTCGGCCCCACCTGCGCCCCGAACGACCGCCGCCGGCCTGCCCCTTTTGCACGAATGCAAAGAGCCCGCCCCCGATGTCGGGGACGGGCTGAAAGCCTCGGAGAAGGCTGGTCGGTGAGCAGGCCGGGAACGGCACCCTTCGCCAGGAGCCGGCGGAAGGTAACCACCGCACCGCAGGGGAGTTCGGAGGGCTCGGCCCCCAGCTGACACACGTAACGCGAAAACGGCGAAGCGCCCTGCGCGAGCAGGGCGCTTCGGCGGCGTGAAGCTGGGATCGGAACCGCTGGATCAGCGGGTTTCCTTGTGCAGCTTGTGCGTACCGCAGTTCGGGCAGAACTTCTTCATCTCCAAGCGGTCCGGGTCGTTGCGCCGGTTCTTGTTGGTGATGTAGTTGCGGTGCTTGCACTCCTCGCACGCCAGCGTGATCTTCGGTCGGACGTCGGTGGCGGCCACGGGGGTGCCTTTCTCTCTCGGTCGTAAATCCGGAACGGTTCGCCGTAGATCCGCGCGAACCCGTGACTGGTAGCGGTGGCCGGACTTGAACCGGCGACACAGCGATTATGAGCCGCTTGCTCTACCGACTGAGCTACACCGCCATGCTGGGACCTTCGGTGCACGCACCTCGCGCCTCAGCCGACGCAGGATATCCCATGCAAAACAGCCACAGCACCCAGTTTACCGAGTACCGCAGCTGTCTTTCGAGCCCCAATACGGAATCGAACCGTAGACCTTCTCCTTACCATGGAGACGCTCTGCCGACTGAGCTATTGGGGCGTTTCCTTGCGGAACGTCTAGAACTTTACACACCACCCGGACCCCCTCGAAACAGGGGGGTACCTTTTGGCGAAAACGCAGGTCATGACGGGGTTTTCGACCAACAGGCGGCGCATGGGGGCGAAAACCGGGCTCAGTGCAGGAGTGTGAGGACGGTCTCGGACCGGGCGCCCCGGCCGCGCTTGGTCCGGGCCTGCAGCCACGCCTCGAACCGCTCTTCGGAGAGCGGGCGCGAGATCAGGTAGCCCTGGGCGACGTCGCAGCCCATCTCCACCAGCTGATCGCGGGCGGCGTCGTCCTCCACGCCCTCGGCGACCACCGCGAGGTCCAGCGAGTGCCCGAGCTCGACGATGGAGCGCACCACCGCCATGTCGCCGAGATCGGTGCCCATGCCGAGCACGAAGCTCTTGTCGATCTTCACCTCGTCCACCGGCAGCTGCCGCAGGTAGGCCAGCGACGAGTAGCCGGTGCCGAAGTCGTCCACCGCCAGCACCACGCCCATCGCGTGCAGCCTCCGCAGCAGCGGCAGGGAACGCTCGGGGTCGGCCATCACGCTGGACTCGGTCAGCTCGAAGGTGAGCAGCTCCGGCGGGATGTCGTGGCGCAGCAGCGCCTCGCCGACCCGGTCCGGGAAGGTCTCGTCGGCGAGGTTGCGCACCGACAGGTTCACCGCCACCGACATCCGCAGGCCGCGATCCATCCACTTCCGGATCTTGACCAGCGCGCACTCCATGACGAACGCGGTGAGCGCGTCGACCAGCCCGGTCGCCTCCACCAGTGGCACGAACTCGTCCGGATCCAGCCGCCCGTACTCGGGGTGCGACCAGCGCACGAGGGCTTCGGCGCCCACCACCTGGCGTTCGGGCAGCGCGACCTTCGGCTGGTAGTGCACCTCGACCTGGCCGGTGTCCAGCGCCTGCCGGAACTGGGTGACCAGCTGGAAGCGGCGCAGGAAGACCTGGCCCATCGCGGGGGCGTAGCCCCGCACCCCGTCCTCGCCGTTGCGGGCCGCCCGGACCGCGACGTCGGAGCGCTGCAGGAGGGTGTCGATGTCGGTCTCGCACTCGCCGTCGGCCGGCGCGGACGAGGCGTACCCGGCGACGCCCGCGGCCTCCACGACGATCCGGTCCAGCGGGTACGGCTTGCCGATCACCTCGCGCAGGTGCTGGGCGAACTCGTGCGCCTGGGCCTCGCTGCGGTCCAGCAGCAGCACCGCGAAGGAGTTCGCTTCGAGCCTGGCCAGCGGCGCCTCGCCGAGTTCGTCGCGCATCCGGCGCCCGGCGGCGACGATCATCCGGTCGCCCCAGGTGTAGCCGAGGGCCTCGCTGACGGTGGTGAGCACGTCGAGGTCCATCCGCAGCACGACCGCGGTGCGCCCGTTGCGCAGCTCCTCGGCGGCCATCTCGCGGAAGCCGGTCCGGTTGAGCAGGCCGGTCAGCGGATCGTGGTAGGCGTCGTGCCGCAGCCGCGCGAGCAGCCGGCGGTTGTCCATCGCGGTCGCGAGGTGGCTGGCCAGGGTGTGCAGCAGTCGCACGTCGGCCCGGCCGAAGCCGCGCCACCGGCTGACCCGGTCGTGCACCTCGACCGCCCCGAGCAGCTGGCTCGCGCCGCGCAGCGGCACCACGAGCGCCTCGTAAGCGCCGCGCTGGCGCAGCGCGCGCCGCACCTCTTCGGGCGCTTCGAGCGTCCGGAAGGAGCGCACGTGGCTGCCCGGCAGCTGGAGCAGCGGATCATCGCGCAGCGCCGAGGGCGCGGCTTGCTGCGCCATCTCCGGCAGCGACTCCCCCGCGACCAGCGTGCTGACCTCGCCACTCGGATCCAGCCGCAGCCGCAGCACCACGCGAGTCGCGTTCAGCTGCTCCCGGATCCGCTCCGCGACCGGCTCCCACTCGCTGACCGACACCTCCGGCTCGCCGGCCACGGCGTCCGAAGGGCCGTGCGCGGCGGTCTGCCCGGAGCGGGCCACGCTCAGGCTGACGTCGCTGAGCGCCTCCAGGTCGCGCTGCTCGCGCAGCAGGCCGGAGTAGGCGCGGTACAGGCCGATCACGGCCACCGCGACCAGCGCCACCAGCAGCCAGCCCCACGGCGTGCTGATCGAGACCTCGTAGCCGACCAGGCCGACCGAGGTGTTGAGCAGGCCCACGGCCAGCGTGTTCACCGCGAGCCGCACGCCGGCGGACACCCGCATCGCGCCGCCCAGCACGTGCAGCGCGGCGAGTGCGAAGGCACAGCTGATCAGCGGCGACGTCAGGGTGCCGATGACCGGGCCGAACCAGGCCGGGGCCACGTCGACCAGCGCCAGGTTGACCGCGTTGGCCACCGCGAACGGCACCGCGATCTCCAGGCACAGCACGCCCGCGTTGTAGACGACGTGGGTGGCCGCGCGGCGGCCGACCTGCGCGCCGAGCCCGGCCAGCAGGTTGGCCGCGAGCACCACCTCGAACGGCACCGTCAGCAGCCCGAGGATCAGCGGGATCTCGGTGAACGAGATGGTCCAGCCGACCCGCTTCACGTCGACGTCGATGGTCAGCTGCTCGGCCAGCAGGAAGCCCATGGCCAGCAGCGGCCCGATGAACAACAGGTCCGAGCGGTAGTGGAAGGGCAGCCAGGCCGAGGTCGCGGCGGACGCGAGGATGCCGGCGGCGAGGACCACGAACGAGAACCCGGTGAACATCCGGCGCCGGACCGGATCCACCTCGGCGCGCACCGGCGGGCGGGCGGATTCCAGGCTGGATTGCGGACCGAGGGAGCGGTGACGCTCGATCATCCACGCTCCTCCCAAGCCGGCGGCGCGTGCGCACCACACGAATGCCGTGGCAAATCGTGACGCACGACCGCGCGGAAGGCCAGGGGCCAATGGTCCCCGTCGCATCTGCCGGACGCACGCATCTGCGTTGATGCGGGTGGTTCGCGGCGACATCCTTGCACAGCATCGGGAGTTGACCAGCAAAGATTTCACAACGACCGCCGGGCGGCGCAGTCCGCCGGGTGCGACGAGGCGCACCCCGAAGATTTGTGATGATCGCCGCAGCAACCGATCCGGCCGGATACCGTACGCGACCGGCGAAAACGGACGGTTACTACTGCAACCCGAACTCGTCGAGGAAATCCCGGACCGCGCGGTCGAGATCCGCCAGCCCCGACTCCTCCACCGGGAGGTGACCGGCACCGCTGAGCGTCGCGAAGCGGGTGGGCCCGGCGATCCGGTCGAAGAACTGACGGGACAGCAGCAGCGGCGTCCACCGGTCGTCGTCGGGGTGCGCCAGCAGCAGCGGCGGCCCAGCGTAGTCCTCGGGCGCCACCGCGGGCGGAGTGGCCAGGCAGCTGCGGGCGAAGCCCAGCGCGAGCCAGCTGCCGCCGCCGATCTCGTCGGCCCACACCAGGTTGGCGAACTGGCCGTGGTTGGACGCCGCGGCGATGTTCGTCAGCCAGTGCACCGGCACCCGCGCCGCCGCGAGCGGCTTCGGGACCAGCGTCAGCAGCCCGGCCCACTGGGCCATCTCCGGCCGGGCCGCGAGCCGCCGCCGGACGTCGTCGCGCTGCGGGTCGGCCAGGCAGGTCGCGATCACGCCGGCCACCGCGCCGCCGGCCTGCGCGGCGACGTCGTAGGCGAGCCGGCCGCCGGTGCTGACGCCGAGCAGCACGATCGGCCGCTCGTCGCGCGACCGCTCGGCCTCGACCAGGTCGAGCACGCAGGAAACCCAGTCCCGGTAGGTGATCGCGCGCCGGGAGGTGCCGGTCAGGCCGAAGCCGGGCAGGTCGGGGGCGATGAATTCGAAGTCCGCCAGCGACGGCAGCCGCCCGTACGGGGCGAGCATGCGGCCGTAGGTGCCGACTCCGTGCAACGCGATCAGCTTGGTCGGGGCGCTAGGGCGCGCGACGCGGTCGAGGTGGACCGCCGTGCCGCGCCACGGCCACCACTGCTCGGCCGGGGCGTTCTCGGCGGTGACGCGGAGCGCACCGGGGAAGAAGTCCTGGTAGCGGAGCCAGTACTGCTGGTCGCGGTAGCCGGGGCCGACGACGGTGGCGGACCCTGGGGTGGATGGAGCCGAAGGCACACTCCGAACATACGGACCGGACCGGACGATGCGCATCAGCCAACAGCAGGCACGGAGCTGGTTCGCGCGGGCACGGGCGGCACGCCTGGCCAGCGCCGATGAGCTGGGACGACCGCACCTGGTGCCGATCACCTTCGCGATCCGCGGGGATGTGATCGTCACCGCAGTGGACCACAAGCCGAAGCGGACCACGAACCTCAGGCGGCTGCGCAACATCGCCGCGAACCCGCAGGTGGCGCTGCTCGCCGACCACTACGACGACGACTGGTCCCGCCTGTGGTGGGCGCGCGCCGACGGCGAGGCGGAGCCGACCGCCAGCGCGGCGCGGCCGGACCTCGTCGCGGCGCTCGCGGAGAAGTACCCGCAGTACCGGGAGCACCCGCCGACGGGCACGTTGATCGTGATCCGGGTGACGCGGTGGAGCGCCTGGTCGGCCGAACCACCGTGACCGCCCGCCATTCCCGCTGGTCACGGGCAGGGTTCTTACCCGCTCTTCCGCTCCAGGTGGACGACGTCCGAGTCGAGATCGAGCGGGCCGCCCGCCTCCCGGTCGTCCTCCTTGACGACCTCCACCCAGGCGAGCTGTTCCAGCTGGTGCCTGGCTCCCGCGCTGAACAGGCCCTCGACGCCCAACGCCGCCGAGGCGGTCCGGCGCTGCTCCTCGGGCCGCGCCGGGGTGGGCGGTGCCGCGGCGCGCTGCTCCTGCCGCCGCTTCGCCCGACCTGCTCGATCTATGGCCATCTGCCCAGGTTAGCCCGGTCGCGGCGGCGTCGGCCGGTGCTGCCGAGAAGACGCCAAGCCGCGCCCGGCGGCCGGCGGACGCGGGTCAACTAGGCTGCGGATTCGTGCCCGATCCGTACTTTGTCCTGGTCAGCACGGCGGAACTCGCGGATCTGACGAGCGCGCTGGACGTCGTCGACGACCAGGCCGAGCTCAACCACCGCTACCGCAAGCTGATCGCCGACTCCCGCCAGGTGCTGGCGGCCGAGGAGATCCGCCTCACCCAGGCCCGCGGGCTCGCGAAGCGGCTGATGGTGCTCGTCAAGGCGGCGGGCCCGGACTTCCGCGACGGCCTGCCGGAGACGGCCCGCGCCGCGCTCGACGCGGGCCTGGCCCAGGCCGATGCGCTGGTCTTCCACCCCGAGCCGGACTGAGCGGGCCCCCTGGAATACCGGTGGCGGCCGGTATGTATTATTTCCTCGCAAGCCAGCGCTGCTGGTGCGCACGCCAGGTTGCCCGAGCGGCCAAAGGGAGCTGACTGTAAATCAGCCGGCAATGCCTTCGGAGGTTCGAATCCTCCACCTGGCACTCAGCGAAGATGCCCCTGTGACCGGTCCGGTCGCGGGGGCATCTTCGTTTGCGCCGTTCGTGGCGGACGCCGGGCGAGCGCGAATCGACCGCGGCTCGACCGGTCTCCGGTCTGCTGCGTTGGCCGGTAGCGTGTGGCGGCAGAACTTCGCAGCTCGCGCTGCTTCGGCTCAACAGGAGGTAGTCACGTGGCAAACCCGTCCTTCGACGTGGTGAGCAAGGTGGACCACCAAGAGGTGGACAACGCGCTGAACCAGGCGGCAAAAGAGCTCGCCAACCGGTTCGACTTCCGCGGCACCGGCTCGAAGATCCAGTGGTCGGGCGAGAACGGCGTGGTGCTGGAGTCGGAGACGGAAGAGCGCTGCAAGGCCGCCATCGAGGTCTTCAAGGAGAAGCTGATCAAGCGCGGCATCTCGCTGAAGGCGCTGGACATGGGTGAGCCGGCCAGCTCCGGCCAGATCTTCCGGGCCACCGGCAAGGTCGTGCAGGGCATCTCGCAGGAGGTCGCGAAGAAGATCTCCAAGAAGATCCGCGACGAGGGCCCCAAGGGCGTCCAGGCCCAGATCCAGGGCGAGCAGCTGCGGGTGTCCGGCAAGAAGAAGGACGACCTGCAGGCCGTGATCCAGCTGCTGAAGTCCGGCGACTTCGACGCCCCGCTCCAGTTCGAGAATTTCCGGTAAACCACCGCTGGAGGACCCAGGTGAAGGGGATCGTGCTGGCGGGCGGCAACGGGACGCGCCTGCATCCGCTGACGCAGGTCGTGTCCAAGCAGCTGCTCCCGGTCTACGACAAACCGATGATCTACTACCCGCTGTCGGTGCTGATGCTGGCCGGCATCCGGGAAGTGCTGCTCATCTCGACCCCGGCCGACATGCCGCTGTTCCGGCGGCTGCTCGGGGACGGCTCCCAGTTCGGCATCCGCATCGAGTACGCCGAGCAGGCGCAGCCCAACGGCCTCGCCGAGGCGTTCGTGATCGGGGCGGACTTCATCGGCGATGACCCGGTGGCGCTGGTGCTCGGCGACAACATCTTCTACGGGCAGGGCTTCTCCCGGGTTCTCCAGCAGTGCGTTCGCGATCTCGACGGCTGCACCCTGTTCGGCTATCCGGTCCGCGACCCGCAGCGCTACGGCGTCGGCGAGGTGGGCGAGGACGGCCGGCTGGTGTCGATCGTGGAGAAGCCGACTGAGCCGACGTCCAACATGGCCATCACCGGCCTGTACTTCTACGACAACGACGTGGTGGGCATCGCCAAGGGGCTGACGCCGTCGGCCCGCGGCGAGCTGGAGATCACCGACGTCAACCTCGCCTACCTGCGGGAGGGCCGGGCGCGGCTGACGCAGCTCGGCCGCGGCTTCGCCTGGCTGGACACCGGCACCCACGACTCGCTGGTGGAGGCCGCGCAGTTCGTGCAGGTGCTGGAGCACCGCCAGGGCGTGCGGATCGCCTGCCTGGAGGAGATCGCCCTGCGCATGGGCTACATCTCGGCGGACGAGTGCTTCGAGCTCGGCGCCAAGCTGGCCAAATCGGGCTACGGCGAGTACGTCATGGACGTCGCCCGCCGCTCCGGCGCCACGGGCTGACCCACCCCGCTCCTCCCACCTACCGCAATTTCAATGGAAATCGAAGGTCCGATTTCCATTGAAATTGCGGAAGGTGTCCACACGAACCCGAAGTTGCCCACAGGTTGCGGCGTGTCGGGGGACAACACGCCGTTGTTGTTCCGCAATGTCAAACATCAGGGTGGGCACCCACAGACCGGGGAGCCTCTGAGGTTCCGGCATCCGCGCCGCCCCGCGGAACGAGGCCGGAAAGACCTCAATGGAAATCGAGTCACCAGGCCGGGGGCAGCTGGTGCCCGGCCATGCCTTCCAGGCGGCGGATGCGGTCGGCCATCGGCGGGTGCGTGGAGAACAGCCGCGCCAGCCGCTCGCCGGGGCGGAACGGGTTCGCGATCATCAGGTGCGACTGGGACACCAGCTGGGGTTCCGGTGACAGCGGCGCCAGCTGGGTACCGCGCTCCAGCTTGCGCAGCGCCGACGCCAGCGCCAGCGGATCCCCGGTCAGCTGCGCCCCGGACGCGTCGGCCTGGTACTCGCGGGAGCGGCTGACGGCCATCTGCACCACGGCGGCCGCGATCGGGCCCAGCAGCGCCACCAGCAGCATCGCGAACGGGTTGGGCCGGTTCTCGTCGTTGCCGCCGCCGAACATGCCGAAGAACATCCCGAAGTTGGCCAGGAACGTCACCACGCTGGCGAGCGCTCCGGCGACGCTGGAGATCAGGATGTCGCGGTTGTAGACGTGCGAGAGCTCGTGGCCGAGCACGGCGCGCAGCTCGCGCTCGTTGAGCAGTTCGAGGATTCCCGACGTGCAGCACACCGCGGCGTTGCGCGGGTTGCGGCCGGTGGCGAAGGCGTTGGGCGCTCGCGT
This sequence comes from Saccharopolyspora sp. NPDC045839, assembly GCF_056431645.1. Taxonomy (NCBI): domain Bacteria; kingdom Bacillati; phylum Actinomycetota; class Actinomycetes; order Pseudonocardiales; family Pseudonocardiaceae; genus Saccharopolyspora; species Saccharopolyspora sp. NPDC045839. Next base: position 23,565 of record NZ_JBWKKH010000050.1, on the reverse strand, counting down.
CGGGCTGATGTACAGCGCGGGCATCGGCTGCCGCGCCGAGGTCGCCAGCTCGCGCACGATCCGGTACATGGCCGGCTGCTCGGCCTCCGACACCGGCCGGGCGCGCATCGCGCGCAGGGCCAGGTTGGCCGAGTTGAAGTACGCGTAGCCGTTCATGCCCAGCGCCACGAAGAACGCGATGACCAGGCCGGTCCGGCCGAAGATCGACCCGACCAGCAGGACCAGCGCGCTCATGCCGCCGAGCAGCAGAGCGGTCTTCAAACCGTTGACGTGACTGTGCACCGTGCCTGCCTCCGCCCGAGGGCCAGCCCCGGTTCGCCGACCGGGATGGATGGCCTCCCAGAACACCTTTCCACGTATTCCGAAGGTCACCCAGAAAACGACTCGGCGCGAGTCGTAGTTCCGCTGGGCGGATGTGCTGAAGCCAACGCCGGCGGAGGGCCGGACCACCGGGCTCGCGGCCGTACCATGGTCAGTTAGTTGAAATCGCAACCTTAATCCGGTTCGGGGACCGGAGGACCAGAAGAGGGCACCGAATGATCTTCGCCAGGCTGCGTCGCCGGCACTCGACCAGCAAGGGCACGCCGGCGCGATCCGGCATCTCCGGCGGCTTCCTCCCCCCGACGCCGCTCGACAGCGGCCTGCTGACCTGCCAGGTGCACGACGAGAAAGGCTCGCTGCTGCCCGGCGCGACCGTGACGCTGCTGGACCGGCTGAACCAGCGATCCGCGCACGGCACCACCGACAGCTACGGCTGCTTCGTCACGTCGATCGCGCCCGGCACCCACAAGATGTCGATCAGCGCGGGCGGCTACCGCCGGTACACCACCCGCGTGGAAGTGCGGGTCAACCAGCACTGCTCGCTCGGCGGCATCCGCATGGAGCCGGACGCCTCGCTGGAACTGCCGCGCCCGGGCCGCTACCGGTTCGACCCGTACCACACCGAGATCCGGTTCATCGCCCAGCACATCGGCATGTCCAAGATCCACGGGATGTTCAAGAACTACGACGGCGTGGTGGAGGTGGCGCCGCGGTTCGAGGACTCGCGGATCCAGGTGGCCATCGACGCGGCCAGCATCGAGACCGGTGTGAAGATGCGCGACGACCACCTGCGGTCGGCGGACTTCTTCGACGTGGCCGACCACCCGCGGATCACCTTTACCAGCGACCGGTTCACGCACCTGCGCGCCGACCGCTGGATGATCAGCGGCCGCCTGGCGCTGCGCGGCACCAGCAGCCCGGTGCAGCTGGAGACCAACTACCTGGGCCAGCGGAAGTGGCAGGGGCCGGGCTTCGACGGCGACCTGCGGGTCGCCTGCCACGCGACCGCGACGCTGCGCCGCGAGGACTACTCGGTGAACTGGCAGGCCACCCTGGCGAAGGGCATCGCCGTGGTCGGCCCCACGATCAGCATCGAGCTCGGCGTGCAGGCCGTCCTGGAGCAGTGACGGAGAAGGGCGTCGTTGCAGGTCGACGACGCCCGTCGCAGCCCGCCCCTCAGGCGTGGAGTTCCATCGTGCAGCACTTCGGGCCGCCGCCGGACTTCCGGAGCTCGGAGATGTCCAGCAGGACCGGCTCGTAGCCGCGGGCGGCCAGCTGCGCGGCGAGCCCGGTCGCCTCCGCGGGCAGCACCACGTGCCGCCCGTCGGAAACCCCGTTCAGGCCGAGGCAGGCGGCGTCGGTGGCGTCGGCGATCACGGCGTCCGGGAACATCCGCTCCAGCACGCGGCGCGACCCGGGCGAGAACGCATCCGGGAAGTAGGCGATCTGCGCCCGCTCGCCGCGCTCCAGCACGAACAGCGCGGTGTCCAGGTGGTAGTAGCGCGGGTCGACCAGCCGCAGCGAGACCACGGGCACCCCGAGCACCTCCTGGGCCTCCGCGTGCGCTTCCGGATCGGTGCGGAATCCGCTGCCCGCCAGCAGCACCTGGCCGGTCCAGGCGAAGTCGCCCTCCGCCTCGTTGATCCGGGACGGCATCACCAGGTTCCGGTAGCCGCGGGTGACGAACCAGCGCCGGAAGTGCTCGGCCTCGGCGGCCCGCTGCGGCGCGCGGAACCGGGCGCCCAGCACCCGGTCGTCGATCACGGTCGCCGAGTTGGCCGCGAACACCATGTCGGGCAGGCCCGGCTGCGGCTCGACCAGCTCGACGACGTGCCCGAGCCGCTCGTAGGCGCGCTTCAGCTCCGTCCACTGGACCATCGCCAGGTCGGCGTCCACCGGCTTGCCCGGGTCCATCCACGGGTTGATCGAGTACTCGACGGTGAAGTACTCGGGCGCGCACATCACGTAGTGGCGCGTGGTGGCCTGGGGCGGCGCGAGGGCCTCGAGAGCCGAACCGGCGGTAACCGTCATGAATCGAAATCTAAGTGTTCTCCTGACCACCCATCAATAACGCTACGTTCGTTTTTTACGGCAGAATGTTGCGTATGGACGCCTTGGACCAACGAATCATTTCGCGCCTGGTGGCCGACGCGCGGGCGAGCTACGCGGAGATCGGCGCGGAGGTGGGCCTGTCGGCGCCCGCGGTGAAGCGCCGGGTGGACAAGCTGCTGGACCAGGGCGTGCTGCAAGGGTTCACCGCCGTCGTGGACCCGGAGGCACTGGGCTGGGGCACGGAGGCGTTCGTGGAGGTGCACTGCGACGGCAACGTCCCGGCGCACCGGATCCGCAACGGCCTGGAACCGCTGCCGGAAGTGGTCGCGGCCTACACGGTGTCGGGGCAGGCGGACGCGATCGTGCACCTGCGAGCGGCGAACATCCACCACCTCGAAGAGGCGATGGAGCGCCTGCGGTCGGTCGAGTTCGTGAGCCGGACGGTGTCGACCGTGGTGCTCTCCCGGCTCCTGGAACGCCAGCCCCAACCGGAGTGAGGAAGGCGCTCAGGTGGCGCGCTGGCCGTTCCAGGGCACGAAACCGGCGATCTCCGCGTCGGCCGGGGTGCGGAACCACACATCGGCGACGATCTTGTCGTAGGCCGGTGATTCGGGGCTGTGGTACTGCCTCGACGCGGAGTGCCCCTTGATCATCGGCCCCGAGCCGCCCTCCCGCCCGGGCCGCGGCCCGGCGCCGGGCGTCCGCCGCGGCAGCGGCGGCGGCTCCGCCGCCCCCTCCGCGCTGTCCGCGCTGTCCGCGCTGTCCGGCCCTCGGTCTGCGACCTTCGGGATCACCTGCGTCGCATCCGCTCCGACCGGTGGCACGTACGGCGTCTCGGCCGCTGCGCCGCTGCGCGGCTCCACGTTCTCGAACAGCGACCGCAGCTGCCCGGACAACCGCGACTCCGTCGCGTCGTCCGCGTCTTCGAGCCGCCCGGTGATCCGCGACTCCGTCGGCTCCGCCTCCGGCCACGCCGAGATGTCCGTCGCGGGCTCCTCCGGCGTCGCCTTCCGCTCTGCGGCTGCCGGCTCCGCCGGCGCTTCCGCGGGCGGTTCCACCGGCTTCACCGACGCCGTCGGTTCGTCCGCCTCCGACACCTCCGGCTTCGAGGCCTCGGGTTTCGGGAACTCAGGCTTCGGAACCTCCGACTTCGGCGCTTCAGGCTTCAGGACCCCGGGCTTCAGGAACTCAGGCTCCGGGAACTCAGGCTTTGGGAACTCAGGCCTCGGCTCCTCAGCCGGTGGCACTCGCGGCTGAACCGCGGTCACGGCGGCGTCGGCCTGGTCGACCCCGTTCACGCGTTCGTCCCACTGGCGGAACCACTCGCTGTCCGAGTCCCGCTCGGGACCGGCCTTCTCCGGCGCCACCCAGGCGCGCGGGGTCCGGCCCCAGTCGCCGACCTCGGGGTCGTCCGGCCGTTCCCAGCGCTGCGGCGCGGGTTGCAGCAGGTCCAGCGGGGCTTCGGCGACGACCGGCTCGTCGTACGCGTACTCGTCCTCCGGGTAACCGGCGGTGAGTTCGGCCAGTTGCCTGCGCAGCGGGCGGACGAAGAGCAGCCAGGTGATCAGCGCACCCAGTGCGAACGCGGCGAGGCTCCACAGCCACACCTGGGTGAACAGCCAGGTGATCACGAGAGATGTCCCTCCTCAGGGCTCCAGCAGCGCCGCCAGTTCTCCGGGGATACCTATCACGCGGCACCCCGGCCGCGGACCAGCTTGACCGGCTCGTGACACACGCGGGTGGTGCTTGCACAACTTTCCGGGCACGTGTGCTTTCTCTTCGAAGCGGCGCAGCCGCTCGGCCCACCCGAGCAACCCGGCGAGGACGGCCCCGGCGTGACGAATCGGCCGGGGATCCCACCGCGAGAAGGCCGCAGCGACTCCACCACCCGCACCGCCACGCAGAACAAGCCTGGAAGCAGGTTCAGCCGGCGATCAGCGGGTGCGCGCCACCACGTAGTCGACCAGCATCGACAGCGCTTCGCGGGCCGGGACGTCGGGCAGCGAGGCGAGTTCCTTGCGGGCGTCGTCGGCGTACTCGTCCAGGGTGGCGCGGGTCCGCGCGAGCCCGCTGGACCCGCGCAGCAGCTCCAGCGCCTCGTCGACCTCGGCGTCCTCGGTCAGCGGCCGGGACAGCAGGTCGCGCAGCCGCGGGGAGGTCTCCGGGTCCGCCAGCGCGTACAGCATCGGCAGCGTCCGGACGCCCTCGCGGAGGTCGGTGCCCGGGGTCTTGCCCGATTCCTTGGCAGGCGAGGCGATGTCGATGATGTCGTCGGAGATCTGGAAACCGGTGCCGATGATCCGGCCGATCCGCTCCAGGGCGTCGATCGTCGCCTCGCCCGCGCCGGAGAACCAGGCGCCGAACCGCCCGGCGGTGGCGATCAGCGAACCGGTCTTCTCGAAGATCACCTTCAGGTAGAACTCGACGGCGTCCTCGCCCTCGCCGACCCCGACGGTCTCCCGCATCTGACCGGTGACCAGCGCCTCGAAGGTGCCCGCCATCTCCCGGACCGCGGCACCGCCGAGATCGGCGATCAGCCGGGACGCCTGGGCGAACAGGAAGTCACCGGTCAGGATCGCCACCGAGTTGTCCCAGCGGGCGTTGGCGCTGGTCGCGCCACGCCGCATGGTCGCCTCGTCCATCACGTCGTCGTGGTAGAGCGTGGCGAGGTGGATCATCTCGATCACCGCGGCGGACTTGATCACCTCGTCCGCGGCGGGGTTGCCGAACTGCGCGGCCAGCAGCGTGAACAGCGGCCGGAACCGCTTGCCGCCCGCGTCCACCAGGTGCAGCGAGGTGCGGGTGGCGAACTCGAGGTCGCTGCGCACGGATTCGCGCAGGAGCCGCTCCACCCGGTCCATGCCCTGCCGCACCGAGTCGGCCAACGCCTCGTCGGCGATGTCGACGAACCCGCCCAATCCACCCGCGGTCAGGTCGTTGATCGGGTCACCCGCTGGCTTGCTCACGTCACCGTCGCCTTCGCTCCCCCGGTTCGCCCTACGGGCGAGCACTCTACGACACGAAGCCGCCGACGTTCGCCCAGTCCAGCGCCAAAGTCGGCAGCACGCCCAGCAACAGCGTGACGACCACACCGAGCGTGATCGCCGCTGTCGTGAACGCACCCGGCACGCTGACGGTGGGGCCGTCCTCGGCGGGTTCGCTGAAGTACATCAGCACGATGACACGAAGGTAGAAGAAGGCGGCAACCGCACTGGCCACCAGGGCCACCACCACCAGCGGCGCCATGCCGTCGGCCAGCGCCGCCTCGAACACCACGAACTTCCCGACGAAACCGCTAGTCAGCGGGATGCCGGCGAGGGCGAACAACAGGAAGGTGAACACGCCTGCGACCAGCGGAGAACGCTTCGCCAGCCCCGCCCAGTCCGAAAGGTGAGTTGCCTCACCATCGGCGCGTCGCACCAGGCTGATCACCCCGAACACGGCGATCGTCGTGAACCCGTAGGCCAGCAGGTAGAACAGCGTGGCGGACAGGCCGCGACCGGTCAGCGCCAGCGAGCCGATCAGCATGAACCCGGCGTGCGCGACGGACGAGTAGGCGATCATCCGCTTGATGTCGCGCTGCGTCAGGCCGAGCACCACGCCGATGACCATCGAGGCGATCGCGACGGCCCACAGCACGCCGCGCCACTCCCAGCTGGAGGCCTGGAACGCGACCTGCAGCACCCGCAGGATCCCGCCGAACGCGGCGACCTTGGTGCAGGCGGCCATGAAGCCGGTGACCGCGGTCGGGGCGCCCTGGTAGACGTCCGGGGTCCAGGTGTGGAACGGGCCGACCGAGGCCTTGAACAGCAGGCCCACCAGCAGCAGGCCGAGCCCGGCGAACAGCAGCGTGTCCGAGCGGTCCGAACCGGCGGTGGCGTCCGCGATCGCCTGCAGCTTCACCGAACCCGCGTAGCCGTAGAGCAGCGCCAGGCCGTACAGGAAGAACGCCGAAGCGAACGCGCCGAGCAGGAAGTACTTGACCGCCGACTCCTGCGACAGCAGCCGCCGGCGCTTGGCCAGCCCGCACATCAGGTACAGCGGCAGGCTCAGCACCTCGAGCGCGATGAACATCGTCAGCAGGTCGTTCGCCGCGCAGAACACCATCATCCCGCCGAGCGAGAACAGGGCGAGCGGGAAGACCTCGGTGCGCATCCCCTCGACCCCGGCGGCCGCGCGGGTCATCGCGCCCGGCCCGTCGGTCGCCCGCGACTCGGCGACGAACGCGCCGCCCGGCTCCACCGAGCGGTCCGCGATCAGCAGGATCGCGCCCAGGCCGAGCGCGAGGAGCGTGCCCCAGAGGAACAGCGTGGGCGGGTCGATCGCGAGGGTGTCGGACAGCGTGGTCACGCCGGTGCTGCCGGAACGGGCGTACACCGCCAGCGCCACCCCGGCGACGACGATCGCCACCAGGCTCAGCCCGACCTGGACCGACCAGCGCTGGTGCCGCGGCAGGAACGCCTCGACGAGGATCGCCAGGCAGGCCGCGCCGAGGATCACCAGGATCGGCGCGATGGCCGCGTAGTCGATCGGCGGGATCTCCACGGGCGGGAGCTGCGCGAAGGCAGCCGGGCCCTGCGTCAAAGCACCCACTGTCAGTTACCTCCCTGCGAGGTCACGGGGTCGGTGACGCCGACCTCGCTCATGGTTGCCGCGACCGACGGGTTGATCACGTCCAACACCGGCTTCGGGTAGAAGCCCAACGCGAGCACCAGCACGATCAGCGGGGTCAGCACCGCGATCTCGCGGGCGTCGAGATCGGCCACCCGCAGCCGGTGCGCGCCCGGCTTGTTCGGGTCGGTCACCGCACCCGGGCCGCCGGCGGTGCCCAGCAGCGCGTCGCCGCGCACCGGGCCCTGCATCGTCCGCTGGTACAGCCAGAGCACGTAGACGGCGGCCAGCACCATGCCGATGGTGGCGAGCACCGTGTAGACCGGCTGCGTCTGGAACGCGCCGACCAGCACCAGGAATTCGCTGATGAACGAGTTCGTGCCCGGCAGCGACAGGGTGCTCAGCCCGGCGATCAGCAGCGTGCCGGCCAGCAGCGGCGCCACCTTCGCCATGCCGCCGTAGTCCGCGATCCGGGTGGAGCCGCCGCGCGCGATCACCATGCCGATCACCAGGATCAGCATGCCGGTCGCGATGCTGTGGTTGATCATGTATGACACCGCGCCCACCTGCGCCTGCGAGGTGAACGCGAAGATGCCCAGCGCGATGAAGCCGAAGTGCGCGATCGACACGTAGGCGATGAAGCGCTTGAGGTCGGTCTGACCGAAGGCCTGCAGCGAGCCGTAGAGCACGCCGATCACCGCGAGCACCAGCACCAGCGGGGCGAGCAGCTTCGACGCCTCCGGCGTGAGCGGCAGGCTGTAGCGCAGGAAGCCGAAGGTGCCGACCTTGTCGAGCACGCCGACGACGATCACCGCCACGCCGATCGGCGCCTGCTGCGCCGCGTCCGGCAGCCAGGTGTGGAACGGGATCAGCGGGGCCTTGATGGCGAACGCGGTGAAGAACCCGAGGAACAGCCACACCTGCACGCTGGTCGGCGCTTCGGAGAGCACCGGCACCAGCGTCGCCCAGTCGAAGGTGCCGGTGCCGGTGACCTCTGCGCTATAGACGTACGCGCCGATCGCCGAGGCCAGCATGATCAGGCCGCCGAGGAAGGAGTACAGGAAGAACTTCACCGCGGCGTAGGTGCGCTTCTCGCCGCCGTAGCCGCCGATGAGGAAGTACATCGGGATCAGCATGATCTCGAAGAGCACGTAGAACAGGAACAGGTCGGTCGCGGCGAACACCGCCACCGTCAGGGCCTGCTCCAGCAGCAGCAGCGAGAAGAACCCGCCGTGGGTGCGCCCGGCGGGCAGCCGCTCGCCCCAGCTGTAGCCGAGCACCAGCGGGGTGAGCAGCGCGATCACCGCGACCATCACCAGCGCGATGCCGTCCACACCGAACGAGAGCCGGATGTCGAACGCCGGGATCCACTCCACCGAGCTGGTGAGCTGCAGCCGCGGACCCGCCGGGTCGTAGGCGGCCCATGCGGCGAGCGCGATCACCAGCTCCACCAGGGAGAACCCGAGCGCGGTCCACTTGGCCACCGGCGCGTTGCCGCGCAGCAGCGCCACCACCACCGACCCGACGATCGGCAGCAGGATCAGTGCGAGGAGCAGGGTCATCGGATCTCCTCCGTGCAACGTCGCGCACCCGAAGCCGCGTTCCGATTTTGCCTAAAATTGGGGGATTCGAGCCCGACCGGAACCGGGACTGGACGCGTCGTCATGTCGGGATCCCCACTGCCATCAGGGCGGCGATCACCAGGATTCCGCCGAAGAGCATGGACAGGGCGTAGGACCGGACGAAACCGGTCTGCAGCCGGCGCAGACGGCCGGAGCTGAAGCCGAGGAATCCGGCGATGCCGTTGACCGCGCCGTCGACGCCCTTGCGGTCCACGGTGACCAGTCCGCGCGACAGGCCGAACGTCGGCCGCACCGCCAGGGCGTTGTTCAGCGCGTTGCCACCCAGGTCCGCGCGGGCCGCTCGGACGATCGGCGAAACCCGCTCCGGGCGCTCCACCGGCACCGGCTTGCGCCCGACCACCAGCCAGGCGATCAGCGCGCCCAGCGCGGACAGCGCGACGGTCAGCACCGGGATCAGCGCGTGCGGGATCGCGGTGTGCTCGGCCTCGTGCAGCTCGCCCAGCGACGGCGCCAGGAACCCGACCAGCCGGTCGCCGCCGGCGAGGAACATGCCCGCCGTGACCGAACCGATGGCCAGCACGATCATCGGCGCGGTCATCACCGCGGGCGACTCGTGCGGGTGGAAGGCTCTGTTCGCGCCCCCGGGCGCGTTCTCCGCCTTCAAGTTCTCCCAGCGCTTCTCGCCGAAGAACGTCATCAGCACCAGGCGGGTCATGTAGAACGCGGTGATCGCCGCGCCCAGCATCGCCGCGCCGCCGAACACCCAGCCGCGCCAGCCCTCCTGGCCGAACGCCGCCTCGATGATCGCGTCCTTCGAGTAGTACCCGGACAGGAACGGGAAGCCGATCAGCGCCAGGTAGCCGAGCCCGAAGGTGACGAAGGTGATCGGCATGAACCGGTAGAGGCCGCCGTACTTGCGCATGTCGACCTCGTCGTTCATGCCGTGCATCACCGAACCGGCGCCGAGGAACAGCCCGGCCTTGAAGAAGCCGTGGGTGAGCAGGTGCATGATGCCCAGCGCGTACCCGGCCGGTCCGAGCCCGACGGCCAGCATCATGTAGCCGATCTGGCTGACCGTGGAGTACGCCAGGACCTTCTTGATGTCGTCGTAGGCGCAGCCGATGATGCAGCCGACCAGCAGCGTCACCGCACCGACGATGGTGACGGCGAGCTGCCCGCCGGGCGAGAGCGTGAACAGCGGGTTGGACCGCGCGATCAGGTACACGCCCGCGGTGACCATCGTCGCCGCGTGGATGAGCGCGGACACCGGGGTCGGGCCCTCCATGGCGTCCGGCAACCACGCCTGCAGCGGCACCTGGCCGGACTTGCCGCAGGCGCCCAGCAGCAGCAACAGCGTGATGGCCAGCAGCACGCCCGGCGTGAGCTCACCGGCGCGGGCGAAGACCTCGGTGTACTGCGTGGTGCCGAGGTTGGCGAACAGCAGGAAGATCGCCAGCGCCAGCCCGACGTCGCCGACGCGGTTCATCACGAACGCCTTGGTCGCCGCCGCGGCCGCCGACGGCCGGCCCTGCCAGAAGCCGATCAGCAGGTACGACGCCAGACCGACGCCCTCCCAGCCGAGGTACAGGGTCACGAAGCCGTTGCCCAGCACCAGGATCAGCATCGCCGCGACGAACAGGTTGAGGTAGGCGAAGAACCGGCGGCGTTCAGTGTTGTCCCGCCCGGTGCGGCCTTCCTGGTCGTGCGACATGTAGCCGATCGAGTAGATGTGGATCAGCGAGCCGACGCCGGTGATCAGCAGCACGAACACCATCGACAGCGGGTCGATCCGGAGCCCGAAGTCGACCTGCAGGGCATTGACCGGGATCCACGAGAACATGTGCAGTTCCCGCACCCGCCCGGTTTCCGGGAACCCGAGGATCGAGCTGAACAGCAGCAACCCGTAGACGAAGGACGCGATCACGGTGGCGCAACCGAGGATGTGCCCCCAGCCGTTGGCCCGGCGCCCGGCGACGAGCAGGATCAGCGCGCCCAGCGCCGGGAACGCGACCAGCAACCAGGCGTTCTCCTGGAACCCGCCGGCCGCGCTGATCACGTCCGGGTTCTCCCCGGCGAGGAAGGCCCCGGAATTCATCGCGGCGGTAATCGTATTTGCCGTCACCACGCGCCCTCTCAGTACTTCAGCAGGTTGGCGTCATCGACCGAGGCCGAGCGACGCGTCCGGAAGATCGACATGATGATGGCCAGGCCGACCACCACCTCGGCCGCGGCGACGACCATCACGAAGAAGGCCATGACCTGCCCGTGCACCGAACCCTCGATGCGCGCGAAGGTCACCAGCGTCAGGTTGACCGCGTTGAGCATCAGCTCGATGCACATGAACACCACGATCGCGTTGCGCCGCACCAGCACCCCGACGGCGCCGATGGTGAACAGCAACGCCGACAGCAGCAGGTAGTAGGTGGGGGTCACTGCCGGACCTCCTCGGAGGAGACGTGCTCGGACTCGTGGCCGTTGTTCTGGTGGGCCCCGTTCCCGTTGGTGTGCGGCGACTTCGGCTCGGGCACCGGGGGCGTCTCCTCGTGGTGCCCGCCGGTCAACGCGTGCGGGTCGGGCGCCGGCTCCTGGCCTGCGACCGCGCGCCGCTCGTCGCCGAGCCGGTCCGCGGGCAGGTTCTCCAGCAGCTCGGACAGCGACTCCGGCGCCACCGAGCCGTCGGGCAACAGCGCCGGGACGGCGACCGAGTTGGCCGTCGCGTACACGCCGGGCCCGGGCAGCGGCGACGGGCGGGAGCCGCGGAACCGGGCTTCGGCCCGCTCCTTCTGGCTCAGCCGCGGGCCGCGGCCTTTGCCGCCGTAGGCCAGCACCATCGCGCCCACCGCGGCGGTGATCAGCAGCGCCGAGGTCAGCTCGAACGGGAACAGGTAGTCGGTGAAGATCAACCGGCCGAGGCCGCCGGCGCCGCCGCCGGTCGGCGTCCAGGGGTTCAGCGGCGCGGCGGGCGTCACCTCGGCCAGCGCCCGCGCCAGGCCGGACACCAGCAGGGCCGCCAGGCCGATGCCGCCGATCCCGGCCCACAACCGCTGCCCGCGCAGGACCTCGACCACCGAGTCGGACGAGTCGCGGCCGACCATCATCAGCACGAACAGGAACAGCATCATGATCGCGCCGGTGTAGACGATGATCTGCGTGAACCCGAGGAACGGTGCGCTCTGCGCCATGTAGAGCACGCCGAGGCACAGCATCGTCAGCACCAGCCACAGCGCGGAGTGCACCGCGTTGCGGGCGAAGACCATGCCCAGCGCGCCGACCAGCGCCAGCGGTCCGAGCACCCAGAAGGCCACCGTCTCGCCGGTGCCCACAGTGCCCGCTACGACGCTACTCTGCGCCTGCGCGAGGAACTGCACCGCTTCGATGGTCATCTCCCGGCCTCCTCGTGCCCGGACTCGACCGTCTGCTCCGCCGGAACTCCGCGCTCCTTGGCCAACTCCGGCCCGCGCACGTAGTAGTCCTGCTCGTCGTTGCCGAGCCGCATCGGGTGCGGTGGCTGCTCCATGCCGGCCAGCAGCGGCGCCAGCATGTCCGCCTTGGTGTAGATCAGGTCCTGGCGGTTGTCGTCGGCGGTCTCGTACTCGTTGGTCATCGTCAGCGCGCGCGTCGGGCAGGCCTCGATGCACAACCCGCAGCCGATGCAGCGCAGGTAGTTGATCTGGTAGTCCTTGCCGTAGCGCTCACCGGGCGAGTACCGGGCCTCTTCGGTGTTGTCCCCGCCCTCCACGAAGATCGCGTCGGCCGGGCACGCCCACGCGCACAGCTCGCAGCCGACGCACTTCTCCAGCCCGTCCGGGTGCCGGTTGAGCTGGTGGCGGCCGTGGAACCGGGGCGCCGGGATCTTCTTGACCTCGGGGTACTCCTCGGTGACGACCTTCTTGAACATGGTCGAGAAGGTGACGCCGAAGCCCTTGATCGGATCAAACATTCCCATGAGGCGCCTCCTCGCCTTCCGGACCCGCGACCTCGCCCGCAGTGCGGTCGGCACCGCTGTGCACCGGGGTGCGGCGCGGCGGGGTCTCGGGGACTTGCAGGTCCAGCGGCGGAACGGGGTATCCGCTGCCGGCCAGCGGGATCTCGTCGGCGTCCTTGGCCGGTTTGCGGTCCGGGATCAGGAACGTCGCCGCCAGCAGGATCGCGATCACGATGCCGCCGCCGATGAGGAACTGCTGCGAGCTGACCGCTTCCTCGTTGCGCAGCGCCCGGATCACGGTGACCGCGATGATCCACAGCAGGCTGAGCGGGACCAGGAACTTCCAGCCCAGGTTCATGAACTGGTCGTAGCGCAGGCGGGGCAGCGTGCCGCGCAGCCAGATGAAGAAGAACAGGAACGCCACCGTCTTGCCGAGGAACCACAGCGCCGGCCACCAACCGGTGTTGAGCACCCCGTCGCCGATCAGCGACAGCGGCCACGGCGCGTGCCAGCCGCCGAGGAACAGCGTGGTCGCCAGCGCCGAGACGGTGACCATGTTGATGTACTCGGCGAGGAAGAACAGCGCGAACTTCAGCGACGAGTACTCGGTGTGGAACCCGCCGACCAGCTCCGACTCCGCCTCCGGGAGGTCGAACGGGGCGCGGTTGGTCTCGCCGACCATGGACACCACGTAGACGGCGAAGCTGAACGGCAGCAGCAGGAAGAACCAGCCGTCCTGCTGCGCCTCGACGATGCCCGAGGTGGACAGCGTGCCCGCGTACATGATCACCGCGACGAACGACAGGCCCATCGCGATCTCGTAGGAGATCACCTGCGCCGCCGACCGCAGCGAGCCCAGCAGCGGGTACGGCGAGCCGGAGGCCCAGCCGGCCAGCACGATGCCGTAGACGCCGATGGAGGCGCAGGCCAGCACGACCAGCAGGCCGACCGGCAGGTCCACCAGCTGCAACGCGGTGGGCTCGCCGAAGATGGTGACCTCGGGGCCGATCGGGATCACCGAGAACGACACCAGCGCGGGCGTCGCGGAGATCACCGGGGCCAGGAAGTACACCCACTTGTCGGCCAGCACCGGCCGGATGTCTTCCTTGAGGGCCAGCTTCAGGCCGTCCGCCAGCGATTGCAGCATCCCGAACGGGCCCGCCCGGTTGGGGCCGGGCCGGTGCTGCATCCGCCCGATCACCCGGCGCTCCGCCCAGATCGTCAACAGCGTCATGACGACCAGGAAGACGAAGATCACGAGGACCTTCAGCAGGATCAGCCAGAGCGGATCGTCGGCGAGCAGTTCCGCGGTTCTGGTCATGCTCTCCCCCCGTCGAGGTGGGTCGTGCCGCCGTGGCCGTTTCCGGCGGCGGGAGACATCGCCGTGGTGGCGGCGATGTCGACGACCGCGCCGTGGCCGACGCCCAGCGTCCGGTGCACCTTCGAGGCACCGGAGTCGGCGGGCAGCCACACCACGTCGTCGGGCATTTCGGCGAGCTCCGCCGCGAGCACGATCGCGCCCTTGGCGGTGCTGATCTCGATGCGCTGCCCGGCGCCGAGCCCGATCCGCTGCGCGGTGCGCGGCGAGAGCACCGCGACGGTGCGCCGCGCGGTGCCGGCCAGGTTCGGCTCGTCGGACTGCATCGATCCGTTGTCCAGCAGCTGCCGCCAGGTCGCCAGCACCGCCTGCCCCGCTCCGGGGCTCGGCGCCGCCGCCGGCGGCTCGTCCGGTGCGGGCAGCCCCGCGCCGAGGTGCGGTCCGACGCGTTCGAGCTCGGCGAGCGCGGCGGCCGGGGTCTGCGTGAACAGGTCCACGTCCATCTCCACCGCGAGGGTGTCCAGCACCCGGCAGTCCGGCAGCGCGCCGGTGCCCTCGATGGTGGTGCGGAACTCGCGGTGGCGGCCTTCCCAGTTCAGGTAGCTGCCGGCCTTCTCGGCGCTCGGCGCGATGGGCAGCACCACGTCGGCGTGCTCGGTGACCGCGCTCGGCCGCAGTTCCAGGCTGACCACGAAGTCCGCGCGGCGCAGCGCCTTCTCGGCGAGCGCCGGGTCGGGCAGGTCGTTGGGGTCGACGCCGCCGACGACCAGCCCGGAGAGGTCTCCGGCGGCCGCCGCGGCGAGGATTCCGGTGACGTCGCGGCCGGCGCGGGCGGGCAGGGCGGCCGGGGCGAGACCCCAGTGCCGCTCCAGCTCGGCGCGGGCTTCGGCGTCGGCCACCGGGCGCCCGCCCGGCAGCAGCGTCGGCAGGACGCCGACCTCGATCGCGCCGCGCTCGCCTACGCGGCGGGGGATCCAGGCGACGCTCGCACCGGTCCGCTGCGCGGTGCGCAGGATCTCCGAGTACAGCCCGGGGACCTCCGCGGCGCGCTCGCCGACGAGGAGTACCGCTCCCGGCTGCCGCAGCGCCTCGTCCGCATCGGACGGGAGCTCGCGCAGCGCCGCGGCTTCGCCACCGGGCACGCACGGCACCAGCGCCCCGGTGCGCACCGGCCCGCCGTCGTGCACGATGACCGTCGTCTTCTCCACGCCCGGCGAGACCCACGGCGCCACGTGGAACACCTTGGCGCCGCGCGTGCGGGCCGCCTTGCGCAGCCGCAGGAAGACGATCGGCGATTCCTCTTCCGGCTCGAAGGCCACGCACAGCACCGCGGGCGCGGACTCCAGGTCCCGGTAGGTGACGCCGTTGCCCGGACTGGTGCCGACCACAGTGGACTCCAGGAACCGCAGCTCCTCATCGGAGTGCGGCCGGGCACGGTAGTCGATGTCGTTGGTGCGCAACGCGATCCGGGCGAACTTCGCGTAGGCGTAGGCGTCCTCGACGGTCAGCCGACCGCCGGGCAGCACCCCGACGCCGCCGGCGTCACGCGCCTCGGCGAGCCCCTTCGCGGCCGCCTGCAGCGCCTCGGTCCAGGACGCGGGCCGCAGCTCGCCGTTCTCCCGGATCAGCGGCCGGGTGATCCGGTCGTTGGCGGTGGCGTAGCGGAAGGCGAAGCGGCCCTTGTCGCAGATCCACTCCTCGTTGACCTCCGGGTCGTCGCCCGCCAGCCGCCGCATCACCTTGCCGCGCCGCCAGTCGTTGCGGATCTCGCAGCCGGACGCGCAGTGCTCGCACTGGCCGGGCGTCGACACCAGGTCGAACGGCCGGGACCGGAACCGGTAGGCCGCGCTGGTCAGCGCCCCGACCGGGCAGATCTGGATGGTGTTGCCGGAGAAGTAGCTCTGGAACGGCTGCTGCTCGCCGATGCCGATCTGCTGCAGCGCCCCGCGCTCCAGCAGCTCGATGAACGGATCGCCCGCCACCTGCTTCGAGAACCGGGTGCAGCGCTGGCAGAGCACGCAGCGCTCCCGGTCCAGCAGCACCTGCGAGGAGATCGGCACCGGCTTGGCGAAGGTCCGCTTGGTGTCGTGGAAGCGGGACTCCGCCCGGCCGTGCTTCAACGCCTGGTTCTGCAGCGGGCACTCGCCGCCCTTGTCGCAGACCGGGCAGTCCAGCGGGTGGTTGATCAGCAGCAGCTCCATCACGCCCTGCTGCGCCTTGTCCGCCACCGGCGAGGTCTGCTGCGTCTTGACCACCATGCCGTCGGCGACGGTCATCGTGCAGGACGCCTGCGGCTTCGGCATCGGCCGCCCGCCCATCTCGACCTCGACCAGGCACTGGCGGCAGGCCCCGGCCGGGTCGAGCAGCGGGTGGTCGCAGAACCGCGGGATGGTGATGCCCATCCGCTCCGCGGTCCGGATCAGCAGCTCGCCCTTGGGCGCCACGACCTCGATGCCATCGATGGTCAGGCGGACGTAACCCGGAGGCAGCGGGCGGGTTTCTGCTTCTGGTGCCACTGTCATCGGGCCGCTCCTACCAGTGCGGGCTCGCCGGTCTTGTTCTTCTCACACAACGCGAGGAACTCCTCGCGGAAGTACTTGATGCCGCTGACGATCGGGCTGACCGCGCCGTCGCCGAGGGCGCAGAACGAGCGGCCGAAGATGTTGTCGCAGACGTCCAGGAGGGTTTCGATGTCCTCCTCGGTGCCGTGCCCGTCGACCATCCGCTCCAGCACCTGCGCCAGCCAGTAGGTGCCCTCCCGGCACGGCGTGCACTTGCCGCAGGACTCGTGCTCGTAGAACTGGGTCCACTTCATCACGGCCCACGGCACCGAAACCGTCTCGTTGAACACCATCACCGCGGTGGTGCCCAGCATCGACCCGGCCTCGGCCGCGCCCTCGAAGTCCAGCGGCACGTCCAGGTGCTCGGCGGTGAACATCGGGGTCGACGAGCCGCCCGGCGTCCAGAACTTCAGCGGGATGCCGTCCTTCATCCCGCCCGCCAGCTCCAGCAGCTCGCGGAGCGTGGTGCCCAGCGGCGCCTCGTACTGGCCGGGCCGCTCGACGTGCCCGGAGATCGAGTAGATCTTCGGGCCGGGCGACTTCTCGGTGCCCATCTTGCGGAACCACTCGGCGCCGCCGTTGACGATGAAGGGCACCGAGGCGATCGTCTCGACGTTGTTGACCGTGGTCGGGCAGGCGTAGAGCCCGGCGGCGGCCGGGAACGGCGGCTTCAGCCGAGGCTGCCCGCGCTTGCCCTCCAGCGAGTCGAGCAGCGCGGTCTCCTCGCCGCAGATGTAGGCGCCCGCGCCGGCGTGCACCACGATGTCCAGGTCGAAGCCCGAGTCCAGGATGTTCTTGCCGAGGTACCCGGCCTGGTAGGCCTCGCGGACCGCGTTGTTCAGCCGCCGGATCGGGTGCAGCGCCTCGCCGCGCACGTAGATCATGCAGTGGTTGGCGCGCATCGCGTAGCTGGCGATGATGCAGCCCTCGATCAGCGAGTGCGGGTCGGCCATCATCAGCGGGATGTCCTTGCAGGTGCCCGGCTCGCCCTCGTCGGCGTTGATGACGAGGTAGTGCGGCTTGACCGGGTCCTTGGGCATGAAGCTCCACTTGACCCCGGCCGGGAACCCGGCGCCGCCGCGGCCGCGCAGCCCGGCGCCCTTGACCAGCTCGATCAGCTGGTCGGGGTGCGCCTTCAGGGCCTTGCGCAGCGCGGTGTAGCCCTCCAGCTGCTCGTAGGTGCGCAGCGTCCAGGAGGTCGGCGACAGCCACCGCTTCGTCAGTACCGGGGTCACCGGGCTGGTGCTGGGTTCGGTCATGGCCACCCTCACTTCTTCTCCGGCAGCGGCGGGAGTTCCGCGTCGTCGGGCATGCTCGGCGCGGTCCAGCCGCGCTCGTTGGCCAGCTGCGCGCCGCGCATCGTCTCGACCGCCGCCGACGGCCCGGCCACAGTGGACTCGAGGTCGTCGAAGAAGCCCGCCAGCTGGCGCTCCGCGCCGCGGAAGTCGGAGAGCGCGGGACCGCGCGTCGGCGCCGGCTTCTCCCCGCGCTGCAAGGCCTTCACGAGCTCCAGCGCCTGCTCCGGCGTCTGGTTGTCGAAGTACTCGTAGTTGACCTGCAGCACCGGGGCCAGGTCGCACGCGGCGAGGCACTCGGCGTGCTCCAGGGTGATCGAGCCCTCTTCGCCCGGCGTGCCGGCGGTTTCGTTGTGCCCGACGCCGAGGTGCTCGCCGACCTTCCGGTAGATCGCGTCGCCGCCGAGCGCCGCGCACAGGGTGTTGGTGCAGATGCTCACCAGGTGCTGGCCGCAGGGCTTGCGCTTGTACATGGTGTAGAACGTCGCGACGGCGCTGACCTCCGCAGTGGCCAGTGCCAGCTGCTCCGCGCAGAACTGGATTCCCGCGGCGCTGACGTGCCCCTGCACCGACTGCACCAGGTGCAGCATCGGCAGCAGCGCCGACCGGGACTCCGGGTAGCGCGCGATGATCTGCTTCGCGTCGGCACGCACGTCCTCGCCGAACACCGACGTGTCAGCGGTTTCGTGAACCGCCTCTTCCGTCGTGGTGAACTCGAACTGCTCGGTCATCGATCCACCCCGCCCATCACCGGGTCGATGGAGGCCACCGACGCGATCGCGTCCGCCACCAGTCCGCCTTCGACCATGGCAGGCATCGCCTGCAGGTTCACGAAACTCGGTTCCCGCACGTGCACCCGCATCGGCCGGGTGCCGCCGTCGGAGACCACGTGGTAGCCGAGCTCGCCGCGCGGCGACTCGATCGGCACGTACACCTGGCCCGGCGGCACGTCGAAGCCTTCGGTCACCAGCTTGAAGTGGTGGATCAGCGACTCCATCGACTGACCCATGATCTTGCGGACGTGCTCCAGCGAGTTGCCCATGCCGTCCGGGCCGATGCTCAGCTTCGCCGGCCAGGCGATCTTCGCGTCCTCCACCATGTGCGGGCCGGGCTCGAACTTGTCCACGCACTGCCGGATGATCTTCAGCGACTGGTGGATCTCCTCCAGCCGCAGCAGGTACCGGGCGTAGCAGTCGGCGTCGGTGCTGGTGGGCACCTCGAAGTCGTACTCCTCGTAGCCGCAGTACGGCTGGATCTTGCGCAGGTCCCAGGCGAGCCCGGCGGAGCGCAGCAGCGGGCCGGTGACGCCGAGCTGCATGCAGCCGTCCAGCGGCAGGTAGCCGACGTCCTTCAGGCGCTGCTTCCAGATCGGCTGGCCGGTGAACAGCTTGTCGTAGTCCGGCAGCCGCTTGTCCATCACCTGGACGAAGTTCAGGATCTTCTCCCGGTAGTCCGCCGGGAGGTCCTGGGCGACGCCGCCGGGCCGGATGAACGCGTGGTTCATCCGCAGGCCGGTCAGGTACTCCAGCAGGTGCAGGACCTCTTCGCGCTCGCGGAAGCCGAAGGTCATGCCGGTGGTAGCGCCCAGCTCCATCGCGCCGGTCGCGAGGAACACCAGGTGCGAGGAGATCCGGTTCAGCTCCATCAGCATCACCCGGAACACCTGGGCGCGCCGCGGCGCCTCGATGCCCAGCAGCTTCTCCACCGCCATGCAGTAGGCGGCCTCGTTGTGCAGCGGCGCCAGGTAGTCCATCCGCGTCACGAACGTGACGCCCTGCGTCCAGGTGCGGTACTCGGTGTTCTTCTCGATGCCGGTGTGCAGGTAGCCGATCACCGAACGGGCCTTGGTGACCGTCTCGCCCTCGAGCTCCAGCACCAGCCGCAGCACGCCGTGGGTCGACGGGTGCTGCGGGCCGAGGTTGATGACGACCCGCTCCTCGCCGGCCGTCTCGTCGATGAACTCGTCCCAGTCGCCGCCGGTGACGGTGTAGACCCGGCCCTCGGTGGTCTCCCGCGACTCCGCCTCGCCCGGGTGGGCGTGCGGGTCGCCGAGGCCGGTGTCGGCCAGTGGTTCGGTAGTCATCTCCAGCACCTCTCCGCGGTGTGCTGCGGTCCTCGGACCGCAATTTCAATGGAAATCGGACCTTCGATTTCCATTGAAATTGCGGAAAACCCCCGCCGCCCGGCCATCACGAGTACGCCCTGCGCTGGTCCGGAGGCGGAATCTCGGCGCCCTTGTACTCCACCGGGATCCCGCCGAGCGGGTAGTCCTTGCGCTGCGGGTGGCCGTCCCAGTCGTCCGGCATCAGGATCCGGGTCAGCGCCGGGTGTCCGTCGTAGACGATGCCGAACATGTCCCAGGTCTCGCGTTCCTGGAAGTCGGCGGTCGGGTAGACCGCGACAACCGACGGCACGTGCGGGTCGTCGATCTCCAGCGCGACGTCCAGCCTGATCCGGCGCCGGTAGGTCATCGACGTCAGGTGGTACACCGAGTGCAGCCGCTGCGGCACGTCCGGCCCGTAGTCCACACCGGACACCGAACTGCACAGCTCGAAGCGCAGCGCCGGGTCGTCCCGCAGCGTCCGGCAGACCTCCAGCAGGTGGTCCCGCTTCACGTAGAAGGTGATCTCGCCGCGATCGACGGTCACCTGCTGCACGGTGTCCGAGGGCAGGCCCTGCTCGCCCAGCGCGGCGAAGAAGTTGTCGGCGAACTCGTCGAACCAGCCGCCGTACGGGCGCTCCGCGGCGGGCGGCACGTAGGCCGGCAGCCGCAGGCCGCCGTAGCCGGAGGTGTCGCCGGTGCCGCGAACCCCGAACATGCCCTGCCGGGCGCGACCGGAGACCGGCGCGAACTCCCGGGACGGCTCCATCGCCCAGGACTGGGATTCATTGTCTGCCAACCGAACTCACCTGCCCGCTTTGAGCTCGCGGGGGCGCTTCGGCGCTGGGTCCAGCGCCCCCAACGACGGATCGGAACCCAACTCCTGGCGCTGCTTGGCCTGCTGCCGCTCGGCCCGGCGCCGCTGCGCCCAGTTCTTCGGCGCGTACCGCTCGGAGGACGGGATCATCGGGGTGCGCTCGCCGCTCTCCAGCTTCAGCTGCGCCCGCTTCGCGTTGATCGGCTCGTCCATGATCTTGGCGTGCAGCTTGAGGATCGCGTCCAGCAGCATCTCCGGCCGCGGCGGGCATCCCGGCAGGTACATGTCCACCGGCACCACGTGGTCCACGCCCTGCACGACCGCGTAGTTGTTGAACATGCCGCCGCTGGAGGCGCACACACCCATCGCCAGCACCCAGCGCGGCTCCGGCATCTGGTCGTAGATCTGCCGCAGCACCGGCGCCATCTTGTTGGTCACCCGGCCCGCGACGATCATCAGGTCGGCCTGCCGGGGGGTCGCGGAGAACCGCTCCATGCCGAAGCGCGCGATGTCGTAGCGGGAACCGCCGACGGTCATCATCTCGATCGCGCAGCAGGCCAGCCCGAACGTCGCCGGCCACATCGACGTCTTCCGCGTCCAGTTGACGAGCTTTTCCACGTTGGCCAACAGGATGCCGTTGGGCAGCTGCTCTTCGAGCCCCATCTCCGGCACTCCTTCCCGCGTCGCTGCGGCTAGTCCTTTGAGAGTCGTGCGGTCGTCTTGCTTGGCGGTGCTAGTTCCAGTCGAGGCCGCCGCGGCGCCACACGTAGACGTAGGCGAAACCGACGGTGGCGATGAAGAGCACGATCTCGACCACGCCGAACAGGCCCAGGGCGTCGGCGGAGACCGCGAACGGGTAGAGGAAGACCATCTCGATGTCGAACAGGATGAACAACATCGCGGTCAGGTAGTAGGCGACCGGCATCCGGCCGCCGCCGATGACCGGCTGCGGCGACGGTTCGATGCCGCACTCGTAGGCGTCGAGCTTCGCCTTGTTGTAACGGCGGGGACCGACCAGCGGCGCGATCGCGACGGAAAACACCGCGAACGCGAGCGCCAGTGCGAACAACAACACCAGCGGGACGTAGGGATCGAGCACTCCGCTGCCCTCCTTCGGCGGCCCCCGCCGAGACGCAGAACACATCTACGGCTTTGGTGCGCACTCTATGCGGTCGACCGTATCGACTCCGTAGTGAGGCGAACCTAACTTTGAGACGTCCGGCACACTGCTCGGGACATCTGATCAGACTCCTGCGGTCAGGCGCTAGGGGTCAGCCGAGTAGTGGTGCTGATCACACGATCCATGGCGTCGCCGCCCTTCTCGTCGTACAGATTTGCCAACAGTTTCAACACGAAACGCATCAGCGTCGCCCTCGGTAGACCATGCTTGGTGGCCACCTTCATGACGGTGGGATTGCCAATCAACTTGCTGAAGATGTTGCCCATCCGGAAGTAGCCGCCGAGCGCCTGCTGCACCACCGTCGGGTACCGCCGCAGCGCCTGCTCCCGCGAGAAACCGGCCGGCCGGGCGAGGGCGTGCACCACGCATTCCGCTGCCAGCGCGGCAGATTCCATCGCATAGGCGATGCCTTCGCCGTTGAACGGGTTGACCATCCCGCCGGCGTCACCGACCAGCAGCAGCCCGTTCCGGTAGTGCGGCGTCCGGTTGAAGCCCATCGGAAGCGCCGCGCCACCGATCCGGCCGGTGGCGTTCTCCTCCCGGAAACCCCACTCCTCCGGGGTTCCGTCCAACCAGGAACGCATCAGCTGGCGGTAGTCCGTCTTGCCGTAGGCCTTGGAGGTCGACAGGATCCCGAGTCCGACGTTGACGGTGCCGTCGCCCATCCCGAAGATCCAGCCGTAGCCCGGCAGCAGCTTCGGCTCGTCGGGGTTCGAGCGGTCCCACAGCTCCAGGTGCGACTCCAGGTAGTCGTCCTTGCTGCGTGGGCTCGTGTAGTACCGGCGCACCGCGACGCCCATCGGCCGGTCGTCGCGCTTCTCGATGCCCGCCGACAGCGCCAACCGGGCCGAAACCCCGTCGCAGGCCAGCACCAACGGCGCGCGGTAGGTGACCGGGGTCCGGTCCGGGCCGGCCTTCGCCTCGACGCCGACGACCCGGCCCGTCCGCTCGTCGGTGATCGCGCCCGTCACCGTCGTCTGCTGCAGCAGCCGGGCCCCGGCGCGCTGGGCGTTGCGGGCGAGCAGGTCGTCGAAG
The DNA here is from genome assembly GCF_056431645.1 of Saccharopolyspora sp. NPDC045839. Lineage (NCBI taxonomy): Bacteria > Bacillati > Actinomycetota > Actinomycetes > Pseudonocardiales > Pseudonocardiaceae > Saccharopolyspora > Saccharopolyspora sp. NPDC045839. The sequence goes on along the minus strand of NZ_JBWKKH010000050.1, from coordinate 766 downwards.
TCGTTGCGTGGGCGGACCACGCCGTAGGGCGGGAAGGCGGCCAGGCTCGGCCAGTCCAGTTCCATCCGCACGCCGCCGCCGACGACCCGCAGACCCCGGTTGTGCAGCCAGCCCGCTTCCTCGCGGGTGTCGATGCCCAGGTCGATGAGCTGCTTGACGCCCCTCGGGGTGATGCCGTCGCCGCAGACCTTCTCCCGCGGGAACACGCTCTTCTCGAGAAGCAGGACGTCCAGGCCGGCGCGGGCCAGGTACGTCGCAGCCGTCGATCCGGCCGGTCCTGCTCCGACGACGATCACCTCGGCGTCCTCGTCCGGTCGGCGGCGGCTGGTGGCGCTGGTCATGACACTCCTTGATCCGGTGCAATGCGCGGCGCGGCCCGCTCGTCCCGGTGGACCGCCCCGGGAACCCGCTTGTGAACGAGTTCACTAACTCCCGAGTCTAAGCCGGACGAACCTCGCGATCGAGCCCTCGAACTACGCCACCTGAGTGAGCATCACCCCAGTTAGAGCGCCCGAAGTAAGCCGACCAGGTGACCTCCGCGCGCCTGCGGAGTGCGCGACCGGCGCCCCGAGGAGCCCGCCGCGGCACCCGCGTTGCCACCAAGGGCGCAGACGAGTGATTTTTCCCGGAGTAGGCACTTTTTGCCGGTTCGCGTGAACCGTGCGGGAACAAAAAAGGGTCCCTTCTCTTCCGTTCTACCGGAAGAGAAGGGACCCTTCTCAAATAATGTGTCGGCGGTGTCTTACTCTCCCACACCCTGTCGAGT
>NZ_JBWKKH010000049.1:49359-58013 GCF_056431645.1 Saccharopolyspora sp. NPDC045839 | reverse complement strand
TCCGCCAACCGAATCTGATGCCGCCCAGCCTCCGCCAACGACAAATCCCGGACAGCGAACTCAAGACCATCGACCTTCTGCAACTTGACGCTCATGGTTTCCCTTCTCGATTTCCATGCGGTTGCGGTGTCTTGCGGGTGGATCAGGTGTTGAAGTACTTCGCCTCGGGGTGGTGGGCGATGATCGCGTCGGTGGACTGCTCGGGGTGCAGCTGGAACTCCTCCGAGAGCACCACGCCGATGCGCTCGGCCTCCAGCAGGTCGACGATCTTGGCCCGGTCCTCGATGTCCGGGCAGGCGCCGTAGCCGAAGGAGTACCGCGCGCCGCGGTAGCCGAGCTTGAAGAACTCCTGCACGTCGGCCGGGTCCTCCTCGGCCACCGAACCGCCGGCGGCCCACAGGAGCTCCCGCCGGACGCGGCGGTGCCAGTACTCGGCCAGCGCCTCGGTGAGCTGCACGCCCATGCCGTGCACCTCCAGGTAGTCCCGGTAGGCGTTCTTGGCGAACAGCTCGTTGGCGTAGTCGGCGATCGGCTGGCCCATGGTGACCAGCTGCACCGGCAGCACGTCCACCTGGCCGGTCTGCTCGGCCTGCTCGCGCGTCCGGAAGAAGTCCGCCAGGCACAGCCGCCGGTCGCGCTTCTGCCGCGGGAAGAAGAACCGGTGCCGCTCCTGGGCGTCCGGCTCGTCCTTGTCCAGCACCACGAGGTGGTTTCCCTCGGTCACGCAAGGGAAGTAGCCGTAGACGACGGCGGCGTGCTGCAGGATGTTCGCGGTGGACAGCTCGTCGATCCAGTGGCGCAGCCGCGGCCGGCCCTCGGACTCGACGAGTTCCTCGTAGGACGGCCCTTCGCCCTTCTTCGCGCCGCGCAGGCCCCACTGGCCGAAGAACGTGGCCCGCTCGTCCAGCAGCGCCAGGTAGTCGGCGACCGCGACGCCCTTGACCACCTTCGAGCCCCAGAACGGCGGCGTCGGCACCGGCGCTTCGGCGTCCACGTCGGACCGCGTGGTGTCGGTGTACTCCGGCTCGGGTCCCTGCTCCGCTTTGCGCTTCTCCGCGATGCGCATCGACCGCTCGCGGCGAGCCTTGCGCTCGGCCTTCTTCTCGCGCTCGGCCGCGTCTTCGGCAGGTGCGTCGCCGCGCTTGACGGACATGATGCGGTCCATCAGGTGCAGGCCCTCGAAGGCGTCCTTCGCATAGCGCACATCGCCCTGGTAGACCTCGTCCAGGTCGTTCTCCACATAGGACCTGGTGAGCGCCGCCCCACCCAGCATCACCGGGTACTTCTCGGACATTCCCCTGGAGTTGAGCTCCTCCAGGTTCTCCTTCATGATCACGGTCGACTTCACCAGCAGGCCGGACATGCCGATGGCGTCGACCTTGTGCTCCTCGGCGGCGTCCAGGATGGCGTTGATCGGCTGCTTGATGCCGATGTTGACCACGTCGTAGCCGTTGTTGGACACGATGATGTCGACCAGGTTCTTGCCGATGTCGTGCACATCGCCCTTGACCGTGGCCAGCAGCAGCTTGCCCTTGCCGCCGGAGTCGTCCTTCTCCATGTGCGGTTCGAGGCAGGCGACGGCGGCCTTCATGACCTCGGCGGACTGCAGCACGAACGGCAGCTGCATCTGCCCGGAGCCGAACAGCTCACCGACGACCTTCATACCGGCCAGCAGGTTCTCGTTGACGATGTCGAGCGGCTTCTTCTCCTTCATCGCCGCGTCGAGGTCCGCCTCCAGGCCGTTGCGCTCGCCATCGACGATCCGCCGCTCCAGCCGCTCGAACAGCGGCAGCTTGGCCAGTTCCTCGGCGCGCGAGGCGCTGCTGGACTTCGCGGTCTTGCCTTCGAAGAGCTCCATCAGCTTCTGCAGCGGGTCGTAGCCCTCGCGACGCCGGTCGTAGACCAGGTCGAGCGCGACCTCCCGCTGCTCGTCCTGGATCTTGTTCATCGGCAGGATCTTCGAAGCGTTCAGGATCGCGGTGTCCAGGCCGGCTTCCCGGCATTCGTTGAGGAACACCGAGTTCAGCACCTGCCGCGCCGCCGGGTTGAGCCCGAACGAGACGTTGGACAGGCCGAGCGTGGTCTGGACGTCCGGATGGCGCTTCTTGAGCTCCCGGATCGCGTTGATCGTCTCGATGGCGTCCTTGCGGACCTCTTCCTGACCGGTGGTGATCGGGAAGACCAGGCAGTCGATGATGATCGCGGACTTCTCCAGACCCCAGTTGGTGGTCATGTCCTCGATCAGCCGTTCGGCGACCCGCAGCTTCCACTCGGCGGTGCGCGCCTGGCCTTCCTCATCGATGCAGGTCACCACCACGGTGGCACCGTGCTCGACGACGAGTTTCATCACGCGCTCGTACCGCGAGCCCGGCTCGTGACCGTCCTCGTAGTTCACCGAGTTGACCGCGCACCGGCCGCCCAGGTGATCCAGACCGGCTTCGATCACGTCCGGCTCCGTGGAGTCCACCATGATCGGCAGGGTCGAGGAGGTGGCCAGGCGCGACGCCAGCTCCCGCATGTCGACCGTGCCATCGCGGCCGACGTAGTCCACGCACAGGTCCAGCATGTGGGCGCCTTCGCGCGTCTGGGACTTGGCGATCTCCACGCAGTCGTCGTAACGGCCTTCCAGCATCGCCTCGCGGAACGCCTTGGAACCGTTGGTGTTCGTGCGCTCGCCGATGTTGAGGATCGACGCGTCCTGTTCGAACGGCACCGCCTGGTACACCGACGAGATCGACGGGATGTGCTCCGGCTCGCGCACCTTCGGCGCCAGCGGCGCGACCGCCTCGGCCACGGCGCGCACGTGCTCGGTGGTGGTGCCGCAGCAGCCGCCGACCAAGCGGGCGCCGAAGTCGTTGACGAACCCGACCAGCGCCTCGGCCAGCTCATCTGGCTGCAGCGGGTACACCGCGCCGTTGGGGCCGAGCTGGGGCAGACCGGCGTTGGGCATCACCGAGATCGGGATCCGGGAGTTCTGCGCCAGCACCCGCAGGTGCTCGCTCATCTCCGCCGGTCCGGTCGCGCAGTTCATCCCGATCAGGTCGATGCCCAGCGGCTCCAGCGCGGTGAGCGCCGCGCCGATCTCCGAGCCGACCAGCATCGTGCCGGTGGTCTCCACCGTGACCTGCGCGATGATCGGCAGCCACCGGCCGGTCTGGGCCATCGCCCGCTTCGCCGCCACGATCGCGGCCTTGGTCTGCAACAGGTCCTGGGAGGTCTCCACCAGCACCACGTCGATGCCGCCGTCGAGCATGCCCAGCACCTGCTCGACGTAGGCGTCGCGCAGCACGGGATAAGGCGCGTGGCCCAGCGTCGGCAGCTTCGTGCCCGGGCCGACCGAACCGAGCACGAACCGCCGCCGCTCCGGCGTCGAGTACTCGTCGGCGGCCTCGCGGGCCAGCGCCGAGCCCGTCTCCGCCAGCTCCCGGATCCGCTCCGGGATGTCGTACTCGCCGAGGTTCGCCAGGTTCGCGCCGAAGGTGTTGGTCTCGATCGCGTCCGAGCCCGCCTCCAGGTAGCCCCGGTAGATCGAGGACACCACGTCGGGCCGCGTGACGTTCAGGATCTCGTTGCAGCCCTCCAGGTTGGCGAAGTCGTCCAACGTCAGGTCGAACGCCTGCAGCGCGGTACCCATGCCGCCATCGGCGACGAGGACCCGTTGGCCGAGGGCGGTCAGGAACCCGCTCGGATCGTTCTGCCGGTCTGCCATCCCCTGCTACTCCCCGTTCTCAGCCGAGCTTCGACTGGACCTCGGCCGCGGCGGCGTCACCGTACGCCTCGGCGATGCGCGCGACGAACGAGTCGCGCTCCACCTGGTACTCCTGCGGACCGTCGGTCTCCAGCGAGACGGTCGCCAGCGTGCAGCCCAGCTGCAGCGAACGCTCCAGGTCGAGGTCGTGGTACAGCCCCGCGAGGAACCCGCTGCGCAGCGCGTCGCCGACGCCGGTCGGGTCGCCCTTCTGCTTCTCCTTCGGCGGCGCGACCTCGATGGTCGGCTCCGACTTGGACTCCACCTGCACGCCCTTCGGGCCCAGCGAGGTCGCCCAGAGGCCGACGCGGTCCAGCACGTCGGCGTGCGTCCAGCCGGTGCTCTGCAGCAGCAGGCCGTGCTCGTACTCGTTGGTGAAGAGGTATTCCGCGCCCTCGACGAGCCGGCGGATCTCCTCGCCCTCCATCCGGGCCAGCTGCTGGCCCGGGTCGGCGACGAACCGGTAGCCGCGGTCCCGGCACTCCTCGGTGTGCCGCACCATCGCCGCCGGGTCGTTGGGCGAGATCACCACCACGTCGAGGCCGCCCAGCCGGTCGGCGACCGGCTTGAGCTCGATCTCGCGGGCCTCGGCCATCGCCCCGGCGTAGAAGGACGCGATCTGGTTGTGGTCGGTGTCGGTGGTGCAGATGAACCGCGCGGTGTGCTTGGTGTCGGAGATGTACACCGACGCGGTGTCCACCCCGTGCCGCTCCAGCCACCCGCGGTACTCGTCGAAGTCCTGGCCGACGGCGCCGACGAGGGCCGAGCCGACGCCCAGCTGACCGAGGCCGAAGGTGATGTTGGCCGCGATGCCGCCGCGCCGCACATCCAGCTCGTCGACCAGGAACGACAGCGAAACCTGGTGGAGCCGATCGGCGACGAGCTGATCGGTGAACCTACCGGGATAGGACATCAGGTGGTCGGTGGCGATCGAACCGGTCACCGCAATCCGCACTGCATTTCTCCTTCACCAGGGCCGGCGCCGCCGCGGCGCCGGCCTTTGAAGCTCCATTGGACCCCGTCGCCGCTCACGCCGGACCGCGGGGCGCGGTCGGCGCGCCCCGCAGTCTGCCGCCACGGCTCCCGAAAGTCGACGTCAGATACCGGCGGCGCTCTTCAGCGCCTCAGCCCGGTCGGTGCGCTCCCAGGGCAGGTCGACGTCACTGCGCCCGAAGTGACCGTACGCTGCCGTCTGGGCGTAGATCGGCCGCAAGAGGTCCAGGTCACGCACGATGGCGGCGGGACGCAGGTCGAAGACCTCGTTGATCGCGGCCTGGATCTTCACCGGGTCGACGTTCTCGGTGCCGAACGTCTCGACGAACAGGCCCACCGGGGCGGCCTTGCCGATCGCGTAAGCGACCTGCACCTCGATGCGGCTGGCCAGGCCCGCGGCGATGGCGTTCTTGGCCACCCAGCGCATCGCGTAGGCGGCCGAGCGGTCCACCTTCGACGGGTCCTTGCCGGAGAAGGCGCCGCCGCCGTGGCGGGCCATGCCGCCGTAGGTGTCGACGATGATCTTCCGGCCGGTCAGGCCCGCGTCGCCCATCGGGCCACCCACCACGAACCGGCCGGTGGGGTTCACCAGCAGCCGGGTGTCGGCGGAGTCGAGGCCGACCCGCTCGATCTCCGGGTCGATGACCTTCGCCTTGATGTCGCCCGCCAGCATGCCCTCGAGGTCGATGTCGGCGGCGTGCTGCGTGGACAGCACCACGGTGTCCAGGCGAACCGGCTGGTCACCGGCGTACTCGATGGTCACCTGCGTCTTGCCGTCCGGCCGCAGGTACGGCAGCACCCCGTCCTTGCGGACCCGGGTCAGCCGCCGCGACAACCGGTGCGCCAGCGCGATCGGCAGCGGCATCAGTTCGTCGGTGTCGGTGCAGGCGTAGCCGAACATCAGGCCCTGGTCGCCGGCGCCCTGCTTGGCGATCTCGTCGATGACGCCCTCGACGCGGGACTCGTGCGCGTCGTCGACGCCCTGCGCGATGTCCGGCGACTGGGAGCCGATGGCGACGTTCACACCGCAGGAGGCACCGTCGAAGCCCTTGGCGGAGGAGTCGTAGCCGATCTCCAGGATCTTCTCCCGCACGATCGTCGGGATGTCCGCGTAGGCGTCGGTGGTCACCTCACCGGCCACGTGCACCTGGCCGGTGGTCACCAGCGTCTCCACCGCGACCCGCGACCGCGGGTCCTGGGACAACAACGCGTCCAGCACGGCGTCGCTGATCGCATCGCAGATCTTGTCCGGGTGCCCCTCGGTCACCGACTCACTGGTGAACAACCTGCGGTTGATCTCACTCACGACTGCTCCTCACCTCACAGCTGATGCAGCACTGATCCTTGCGTACGGAAGTGACGATTTCCAGAAGGGGGTCTCAGGCGCGGGCGTGGATGATGCCCCAGGAGAGGTTGCCCGCCTTGCCACCTGCGACCCAGTTCTTCAGACCCGTCTTCATCTTGGCGCGGTATTCGTCGCTGATCCGGTCCGCCAGCTCTGCTTCCCGGCTCTCGAGTACTTCTAGAACGCGCCCATAGTGAACGGCTAGGAACTCGGTCAGGTCCTCGAAGTCGAAGTTCTGCAGGCCGAGGCGGGCCAGCTCGCGGCGGTAGAAGCCGGGCGAGCCCATCGTCTCCAGGTTCAGCCGGTCCAGGATCGGCCCGAGGTCCCTCGACTTGGCGCCGTCGGCCGCCATCGGGTCGGTGAAGATGAAGGAGCCGCCGCCCTTGAGCACCCGGGACACCTCCTCCAGGACCCGCTCCCGGTCGCCGCTGTGCAGGATCGCGTCCTGCGACCAGACGATGTCGAAGGCGTTGTCCTGGAACGGGATGTCCTCGAAGGAACCGTCCTTGACCTCGATCAGCTCGTCCAGCCCCGCGGCCCGGGTGAACTCGAGGTTCCGGGCGTTCTCGACCTCGCTGAGGTTCAGGCAGGACACCTTGCAGCCGTAGGTCGCGGCCAGGTGGCGGGCCGCGCCGCCGTAGCCGGAGCCGATGTCCAGGATGCGGGTGTCCGGGGTGATCTCGACCTTGTCGGCCATCCGCTCCACGGTGCGCCGCGAGGCGCTGTCGATGTCCTCGTCCGGGGTCTGGTAGAGGCCGACGTGAATGTCGTTGCCGCCCCAGACATGGTAGTAGAAGTTGTCCGCGTCCTCGGAATTGTAGTAATCCCGCGCGGTGTGCACGGCGGTCGAGTACACGTCGGAGAGCTCTTCGTCCGGCCGGTACTTCTTCTCCGCCACGTGGATGAAGAAGTCGGGTTCGGCGTCGTGGTAGGTCTCCTGGAAATCGCCGTAGGTGTCGATCCGCTGGAAGCCGACTTCGCGCATGAGCCGCCGCGTGTAGTTCTTCCGCAGCGGGTACATGTTCAAGAAGAATTCAGATTTGTCCGGGAACGTGTACTTGAAGCGCGCCAGACCCTCGTCGACGTAATCGGGCTCCGCGGAAACGTCCTCGCCGGCGTAGTAGTAGGTGTGCTTCGACGAGAATCCGTTGTCCAGAATCGAGTCGTAATTTCGCTGATCGATGATCAACACACCATCGTGCTTGAGCATCGCGTAGAACTCGGCGAGGGCTTTGCGCCGATCCCGTTCGGAGAACAGGTGCGTGAAGGAGTTGCCGAGGCAGATGATCGCGTCGTACTCGCCGTGGACGTCACGATTCAGCCAGCGCCAGTCGGCGTGCACCACGCGGAGGATGTGGCCGCCGTAGGTCAGTCCGTTGCTGAACGCCTTGGCGAGCATCTGCGGGCTGCCGTCCGCACTGACCGCGTCGAAGCCCTCCTCCAGCAGCCGCACGGAGTGGAAGCCGGTGCCGGTGGCGACATCGAGCACCGAGCGGACGCCACGAGCCTTGAGCTGGTCGATAAAGAACGACCCCTCGCTCTGGTAGCGCTTCTTCCAGTCGATCAGCTCGTCCCACTTCTCGACGAAACCGCCGACGTACTCGTACGTGTAGTGGTCAGATTCGCGCACTTCCAACGGGTTCTCGCCGAACACCTGCTCCTCGCGCGCCACCAGATCAGCGGTGTCCTGAGATCCGGGCTGCTCGCTCGAAGCAAGATCGTCCACGCTCTTCGCCATTCTTCACTCCCACCACTCACGTTGGTCATGCGCCACCGCAGAACTCTGGGCCGCGCAAATCCGTGCCCCGAGCTCGTCTCGCGGCCGTGTCGGGTCGCCACTGCGAAAAAAGGCAACGCCCGTACCGGCGTGGGCAGCCGAGAAACGCTCAAGGCCGCAACACCTACGCCGATCGCTTCCGGCCGGCATCCTTGCCGACCGGCGCTGACGCGATATTCCTGCGTCGGTTAACTAACCTAGGCGAAGGAGATGGCAAAGCAAGCGTACAAACGTGTGACACTAATCACCGGAATACGATGAATGCGTGATTTCCACTGTCACCCTGGGTGAATAAATGCGCCGCCACCTGCGCCGATTCGGCGCATTTTCGAGAGGCGCAACGATCACGCGAGTGCAGAATGTCAGCGATCTGTGTATACTGGCGCCCGCTTGCCTTACCACAACAACTGCAAATTACACAACCGCGATTCCCGTCAAAATCATGAAGACTGGGCAGCGTGGCGGTTGACTTTTTCTCTTCATCATTGAGTTCATCGCGGCGCGGAGCACAGATATTACGGTGCCCACCTCACGCATGCGAGCCATTTTTCCGCGCCGGATCCGGCCCACCGGCCGCCGGCCATCGCCCTCCCCCGTCAGGCCTGCTTCATCCTCCCCCCGCCGGGACGATCGGCGGACGGTTCCTCGCCGCATCGGCCCTGGGGAAGTGTGGGACGCGCCCCCCGCGCGTGCCCCCGCAGCAACACCCCGCTCCGCCCTTCCGCTCGGGGAAGTCCTCTTCTTGGAATTCGCGGTTCGTACCACCGGGTCCGTCACCAGATCCACCGCCG
>NZ_JBWKKH010000049.1:0-49349 GCF_056431645.1 Saccharopolyspora sp. NPDC045839 | reverse complement strand
CTTTTTCCTCTCCCCCCTCCCCCCAGGGAGATGCTGGGATGCTTTTCCCCCCCCGGGGGGGGGGGGGGGGGGTCCCCCCCCCCCCCCCCCCCCCCCCCACCGCAGCAACGCCCGGCTCAGCCCTTCAGCTCGGGGAAGTCCTCTTCGCGGAATTCGCGGTTCGCACCGCCGGGTCCGTCACCGGATCCACCGCCGAGCCGGTGCAGTTCCTCCTCCCGGCCGCGCAGCTCGACGCGGCGGATCTTGCCGGAGATCGTCTTCGGCAGCTCGTAGAACTCCACCCGCCGCACCCGCTTGTAAGGGGCCAGGTGCTCGCGCGCGAAGCGCAGGATCGACAGCGCCGTCTCCCGCGTCGGCTCGTGCTGCCCGGCCAGCACCACGTACGCCTTCGGCACCGCGAGCCGGATCGGGTCCGGCGACGGCACCACCGCCGCCTCGGCCACCGCCTCGTGCTCCAGCAGGACGCTCTCCAGCTCGAACGGCGAGATCCGGTAGTCGGAGGCCTTGAACACGTCGTCGGTGCGCCCGACGTAGGTGATGTAGCCGTCGGCGTCCCGCGATCCGACGTCCCCGGTGTGGTAGTGCCCGCCGCGGGTCACCTCGGCGGTGCGCTCGGTGTCGTCGGCGTAGCCGGTCATCAGCCCGACCGGGCGCGGCTGCAGCGCCAGGCAGATCTCGCCCTCCTCGGCGGGTTCCCCGGTGACCGGGTCGAGCAGCGTCACCTCGAAGCCGGGCAGCGGGCGGCCCATCGAGCCCGGCCGGACCGGCTGCCCGGGCGTGTTGGCGACCTGCACGCTGGTCTCGGTCTGGCCGAAGCCGTCCCGGATGGTCACCGACCAGGCGCGCCGCACCTGCTCGATGATCTCCGGGTTCAGCGGTTCGCCCGCACCGACCACTTTGGACGGTGGCGTGGTCAGGGTGCCGAGGTCGGCCTGGATGAGCATCCGCCAGACCGTCGGCGGCGCGCAGAAGCTGGTGATGCCGCAGCGCTGCATCTGCGCCATCAGCCCGGCCGCGTCGAACCGGGTGTAGTTGTAGATGAACACCGTCGCCTCGGCGTTCCACGGCGCGAAGACGTTGCTCCACGCGTGCTTCGCCCACCCCGGCGAGGAGATGTTCAGGTGCACGTCGCCCGGCTCCAGCCCGATCCAGTACATGGTCGAGAGGTGGCCGATCGGGTAGGACACGTGGGTGTGCTCGACCAGCTTCGGCTTCGCCGTGGTGCCGGAGGTGAAGTAGAGCAGCATCGGGTCCTCGGCGCGGGTGGGGCCGTCCGGGGCGAACTCCGCGCCGGCCGCCGAACTGTCCGCATAGGACTCCCAGCCCGGCACCGGGTCGCCGACCGCGATGCGGGTGTAGTCGCCGGGCACGTCGGCGAACTTCGCCGCGTCGGCCGCGGTGGTGACCACGTGCCGGGCCCGGCCGCGGTCGATCCGGTCGCGCAGGTCGGCCGGCCCGAGCAGCGGGGTCGCCGGGATGATCACCGCGCCCAGCTTCATCGCGGCCAGGATCGTCTCCCACAGCTCGACCTGGTTGCCGAGCATCAGCACCAGCCGGTCGCCGCGGGACACGCCGAGCCCGCGCAGCCAGTTGGCGACCTGGTTCGAGCGGCGCGTCATGGCGCGGAAGGTCACCTGGTGCTCGCTGCCGTCGGCGTCGACGATCCACAGCGCGATGCCGTCGCGGCGCTCGCCGATCGTGTCGAACCAGTCCAGCGCCCAGTTGAACTCGGCCGGCTTCGGCCACTCGAAATCGCGGCGAGCGGTGTCGTAGTCCTCGCGGTGCCGCAGCAAGAAGTCCCGGGCGGTGCGGAACACCTCCGTCGCGGTGCCTTGCTGGGCTGAGGAATTACCGGTCACGTGCACACCCTCCTGGACTCGGCCGATTCACCCGATCACTTGAGCGGGCCAACAACGTAACCTCATGAGCCCTACCGATCCATGGCGCTTGCTCCGATTTGCGGGCGCTCTTTCGGCCGCGTTGACTGTGCGTGCGTTCATGGTCATTGTTGTCGGTTAATGGTGATTGCTTTTCGCCTTCTTCGGCAAGTCGGTCTGGAGGCAATCGTGCTGCTGCGCGCCCTGCTGCTCACCACGCTGTTGGCCACCGCCTCCGGGATTCCCGCGACCGCCGCCGTGGCCGCCGATCCCTGGCGCCCGAAACCGCCGCCGCTGGCGACGCCGTGGACCGCCGAGGTCGGCCCGGACAACGCCCTCCCCGAGTACCCGCGCCCGCAGCTGACCCGCGAGCGCTGGCTGAACCTCAACGGATTGTGGTCCTACGGCGGCGGATCGACCCCGCCGGACGCGGCGACCGAGCAGATCCTGGTGCCCTTCCCGCCGGAATCCGGGCTCTCCGGCATCCAGCGCCACGACGACCACATGCTGTACCGGCGGACCTTCGAGGTGCCGCCGGACTGGTCGGGGCAGCGGCTGCTGCTGCACTTCGGCGCGGTGGATCAGAAGGCCGAGGTGTCGGTCAACGGCCGGACCGTCGCGGTGCACGAGGGCGGCTACACCGGGTTCAGCGCCGACATCACCGACGCGCTGCGCCCCGGCGCGAAGCAGGAACTCGCGGTGGCCGTCGAGGACCGCAACGACGCCAACCCGTACCCGGTGGGCAAGCAGCGCAACAAGGCGGGCGGGATCCTCTACACCGGCGCGTCCGGGATCTGGCAGACCGTCTGGCTCGAACCGGTGCCCGAGGCGCACATCGCCAAGCTCGACATCACCCCGGATCTGCGCGGTTTCGACCTGACCGCGCGCACCTCGGCGCGCGCCGGGCAACGGATCGAGGCGGTCGCCTTCGACGCCGACGGCCGCGAGGTGGGGCGCGCCGAAGGCCCGGCCGACACGGCGTTGCGGCTGGCGATGGCCGATCCGCACCTGTGGACGCCCGACGACCCCTATCTCTACGACCTCGCGGTCCGGCTGGTCGGCGCCGACGGGCGCACCGTCGACGTGGTCGGCAGCTACGCCGGGTTGCGCACCATCGAGCTGGTCGACGACTCGCAGGGGCGGCCGCGGATGGCGCTCAACGGCCGGATCCTGTTCCAGCACGGTCCGCTGGACCAGGGCTACTGGCCGGACGGGATCTACACCGCGCCCACCGACGAGGCGCTGCGGTTCGACCTCGCCGAGACCAAGCGGCTCGGGTTCAACATGGTGCGCAAGCACGTGAAGGTCGAGCCGGCCCGCTGGTACTACTGGACGGACCGGCTGGGCCTGCTGGTGTGGCAGGACATGCCGTCGCTGCCGATCGACCTCGCAGACCCGCCCGGCAGCAACCCGCCGCCCGGGGAGGAGGCCCGCGCGCACTTCCGCGACGAGCTCACCGCCATGATCGATCAGCTGCGCAGCGTCCCGTCCATCGTGGCCTGGGTGCCGTTCAACGAAGGCTGGGGCGAGTTCGACACGGCCGAGATCGCCGAGCTGGTCCGGCGCACCGACCCGACCCGGCTGGTCAACGCCAACAGCGGGGTGAACTGCTGCTACTCGCTGCCGGACAGCGGCGCCGGCGACATCTACGACGACCACACCTACGTCGGCCCGGGCAGCCCGGAGGTGCGCGGCGAGCGGGCGTCGGTGGACGGCGAGTACGGCGGGCTGGGGCTGGTCGAGGAGGGCCACCTGTGGCCCGGCGAGCCTGGCGCGTACGAGATGACCAACAGCCGCGCCGAGCTGACCGACCGCTACGCCGAGGTCAGCGGCGACCTGGCCCGCATCGTCTCGGCCAACGGCCTGTCCGCGGCGATCTACACCCAGACCACGGACGTGGAGAACGAGGTGAACGGCTTCTTCACCTACGACCGCCGGATCCTCAAGCCCAACCCGGACGTGGTCCGCGCCCGCAACCAGGCGGTGATCGACGCCGGCACGCCCTGACGACTGGCGACCCGGCCGGCCACCGGCCACAGTGGATGGCGATCACGACGCGTCGGCAACGCTCGGCCGTCACCCGGGACGGCGATTTCGCGCGAAATCGCCGCACCGCACGCGTGCAGGGTGGCGATTTCGCGCGAAATCGACTGTCACCCGGGCGAACGCCGTTCTCCCGCGGAATCGCGTACTCCCCAGGAGGTCCAGGATGCGACGTTTCAGCCGGCGGGCCGCGCTCGCCACCGCTGCCGGTGCGACCACCGCCGCCGCGCTCAGCGGCAGCGCCACCGCGCAGCCGGCCGATCCCGGCGGCGGCCGGTGGACGGCGAACGGGCGGCTGTACGAGATCCGCTCCGGGCGGCAGCGGGCCGTGGTCGCCGGGGTGTCGGCGACGCTGCTGTCGTGGCAGGTCGACGGCGTCGAAATGCTGCTGACGCACCCGGCCGACGAAGTCGGCGAGGGCTACCAGGGCAAGACGATCCTGCCCTGGCCCAACCGGATCGACCACGGCCGCTACACCTTCGGCGGCGAGGAGCTGCAGGTCCCGATCAACGAGCCGGAGCGGGACACGGCGCTGCACGGGCTGATGAGCTTCGTGGAGTGGCAGCCCGTGCGGCACCGCGCCGACGGCGTCGTCCTGGAGTACGTGCTGCCGCCGGACTACGGCTACCCGTTCCGGCTGGCGTTCCGGATCGAGTACGAAGTGGACGCCACCGGGGTGCGAAGCACGTTGAGCGCCAAGAACATCGGCGACACCGCCGCCCCGTTCGGCACCGCCAACCACACCTACCTAGGTGCCGGCGGGGACCGCATCGACGACATCGTCTTCGAGCTGCCCGCCGACACCTATTACGTCGTCGACCACCGGCTGATCCCCACCGGCACCGCCCCGGTCGAGGGCACCGACTACGACTTCCGGTCGCCGCGCCCGATCGGAGCGACCGAAATGGACACCGCGTTCACCGGGCTGAGCCGCGGCGCCGACGGCGACGCGGTGGTGCGGTTCGCCCGCCCGGACGGCGTGACCGCCGAGCTCTGGGTCGACCGCACGCACGGCTACCTGCAGGTCTACACCGACGACAGCCCGGCGACCGACCGCCCGGGGCGGGCCGGGATCACCGTGGAGCCGATGACGTGCGCGCCGAACGCGTTCGTCACCGGCGACGGCCTGATCACCCTGCGGCCGGGCGCGACCCACCGCGGCACCTGGGGCTACCGCATCGCGGGCTGATCGCTCACGAGGCGTCCACGCCGTAGGCCTTGGCCAGGTCGTCGAGGACCAGGTTGGCGGCCTGCACGCCGATGCCCGACATCCAGGTCTCGTCGGGAACCGGGAACACCCGGTCGTTGCGGACCGCGTTCATCCGGGTCCACAGCGCGCTGGATTCCACGGCCTTCTGCTGGGTCTTCTCCGGCGACACCGCGGTGGTGACGAAAACGGTGTCCGCGTCGGCCATGTCGATGAGCTCGGGGCTGATCTCGTTGTCGAACTCGTCGGCGTTCTGCGACGGCGGCCGGGCCATCCCGGCGTCGGCGAGGACCACGCCCGAGAAGTTCGACTTCTGGTAGAGCCGGATCTTGCCCGCCATGAAGCGGGTCACCGACACCATCGGGGCGGTGCCGCCGTTCTTGGCGGTGATCGCGTCGCCGATCCGCTTCGCCCGGGCCTCGTAGGCCTGCAGCGCGGCCTGCGCCTCGGCCTCCTTGCCGAGCGCCGCGGCGTGCACGGCGAGGTTCTGCTTCCAGGGGAAGCCGGTCGTCTCGGTCATCACCGTCGGCGCGATCCGGGCCAGCTGGTCGTAGAGCGCGTCGTGGCGGACCCTGCTGGTGAGGATCAGGTCCGGCTTGAGCGAGGCGATCAGCTCCAGCTTCGGCGAGTCCGACGGGCCGACCAGGGTGGTGTCGCCGAGCTTGTCCCGCAGGTAGGCCGGGAACGCCTCGCCGGTGGACAGGTGCGGCGGGATCGCCGCGACCGGCGTGATCCCCAGCAGCGTCACCGAATCCAGTTCGGCGGTGTCGAGCACGACCACGCGCTCCGGCTTCTTCGGGATGGTCACCTCGCCCTTGGCGGTGGCGATGGTCCGCGGGAAGCCCGCTCCCGGTTCGGCGGCCGGGGCGGCACCGTTCGGCGCGGCGCCGCCGCAGGCCGCGGTCAGCGCGACCAGCCCGGCGGCGACCAGTGCGCCCGCGGCGCGCACGATTCGTCGTTGGCGCATCTGGGGTTTCCTCTCGATCGGGGTGGAACGTCGACACCGCCGACGCGCCCCCCGCGACCGGCGAAACCGCACGAACCTTAATTAGGCAAGCCTTCCCTGATCAAGGGGCTGTGTTTCCGGTTCCGCTGCTCTATGATCCGCCGTTCAGCGCACCAGTAGAGTGACCGGGTGGCCGAGTACATCCAGATCCCGACTCCTGCCGGGAAGTTCGACGCCCTGACCGCCGGTCCCGAAGACGGCCGCCCGGTGCTGCTGCTGCACGGCTTCCCGGAGGCCGCGGTGCAGTGGAGCGAGCAGCTCTCGGTGCTCGGCGGCGCGGAGTGCTTCGCGGTCGCGCCGGACCAGCGCGGCTACTCCCCCGGCGTGCGGCCCGAGAAGGTCGCCGACTACCGGCTGGAGGAGCTCGTCGGCGACGTGCTGGCCATCGCCGAGCACTTCGGCTGGGAGCGCTTCGACCTGGTCGGCCACGACTGGGGCGCGATCGTCGCCTGGGCGACGGCGGCGGAGCACCCGGACCGCGTCCGCACCCTGACGGCGGTGTCGGTGCCGCACCTGGACCCGTTCGGCGAGGCGATGCGCACCGACGAGGACCAGCACCAGCGGTCGGCGTACATGCAGCTGTACCGGTCCTCCACCGCCGAGAAGACCCTGCTCGCCGACAACGCCAAGAAGCTGCGGCAGATCTACTACCCGGGCGTGCCCCAGCACCACGTCGACGACTACGTGCAGCGGTTCACCGAACCGGGCGCGTTGACAGCGGCGCTGAACTGGTACCGCGCGCACCGCTTCGAGAAACACAAGATCGGCCCGATCACCGTGCCGACGCTGTACGTCTGGAGCACCGAGGACACCGCGATCGGTTCCACGGCGGCGCTGGTCACGGGCGACCACGTCACCGGGCCCTACCGGTTCGAGATGCTGGAGGACGTCTCGCACTGGGTCCCGGAGGAGGCCCCGGACACCCTCACCCGCCTGCTCCTCCAGCACCTGGTGGCCCACCAGGCGTGACGGGCCCGCGGACGCTCAGTCCGCAGCGGGCAGGGCGTCGGCGAGGAACCCGACGAACTCGGTGCCGACCGCCTCGAACACCGCGCCCTCGTGGCCGCCGGGCAGGAAGGTGACCACCGGGGTGTTCGGGTACCGCTGGATCAGCCGGTCGATGCCGTCCAGGAACGGGTCCGAGTCGCCGGTCCACACGCCGACCGGCACGCCACCGAGGTCGTCGAGGCGGCGCAACGGGTCCGCGGCCAGCCACTCCTGCTCGGTGGCGAAGGCCTCCTTCTCCCGCATGGCCTCCCAGCTCACCTGCAGCGCGGGCGCGACCTCCCCGACCGCGGCGACCGGATGGCCCGCCAGGTTGCGGTCCGCCGCGTAGTTCAGCGCGCCGAAGCCGCCGGTGGAGATGCCCGCCACGGCGAACGGCCGGCCGTCGGCGTCGCCCAGGCCGCGCTCGTGCAGCCAGCGCGGCAGCTCCTCCTGGAGCATGGCGGCGAGGTCGCCGTTGGCCGATCCGTCGTTCCAGTACGGGTTGTAGCCGCCGTCGAGGACGGCGAAGCCGAACGCCGGGATCGTGCCTTCGCGGTGCAGCCGTTCGAGCGAGGCGAGCGTGTCGTACGGGATCGGGGTGGGCTGGATGCCGTCGCGGCCGTGCAGGTAGAGCACGATCGGCAGGTCCTCGGTGGATTCGAGGCCGCGCGGGTAGGCGAGGTAGAGCTCCACCGGGACGCCGCGGTGCTCGGAGTGCACGTACTCCGTGCGGATGACCGGCATGTCCTGTTCGGACAGTGCGGGCTCGACGACCGCCGCCGGTGGCGGCGCGTCCGCGACGGGCGGCGCCGCGCAGCCGGACAGACCCGCGACCAGCAGCACCGGCATCAGCAGGCGCCGGGAGATCCGATCGCGAGCCACGCCACCTCCACCGTCCGATTGGTCCGGTTCACCAGCCTAACCGCGTTCGTCGCTTGCCCGGGCCGCGGGGGACGGAGAGCATGGCAGCCGAGATCCGTCCACGCGGACGGCAGCCAGATGCTTAGGAGCAGTTGACCAGTCGCGGTTCTACTGACCGCATTTGATCAGAGCTGGAGAGATCGAGTAGGGTGCCAGGTGTCGGGATGTTCCCGGTAACGATCCATTTCAGACTCAGGGATCACACGTATCGGCCTAGGCCGGTGCGTCACCGTTCGTGCGGGGTTCCCTGGAGAAGGAGCGGAATCGTAGTCACCGCCGCAAGTTGCGGAAGGGTGGCCGATCGGCTGAGACTGCCCAGCCTGGACTCCAGCCGTGCCGCTGGCACGGCGGAGAGCGAAATGTCCCACTCGAACAGCTATGGACAACGAGTAGGAAGCAGTGGCACGTGAAGGGTTCTGAGAGTCTGCTGACCACGGCGGCCGCGGCCGGCGTCCAGGTCTGCTTCGCCAACCCAGGCACCACCGAAATCTCACTCGTCGAGGCGTTCGACCAGGTCCCCGGCGTGCGCGCGGTGCTCGCGCTGTCCGAGGGCGTGGTGACCGGCGCCGCCGACGGCTACGCGCGCATGACGGGCGTTCCCGCGATGACCCTGCTGCACCTCGGACCGGGGTTCGCCAACGGGATCGCGAACCTGCACAACGCGCGCCGCGCCCGCACACCCATGATCAACATCATCGGCGAGCACGCCTCCTGGCACCAGCCCGCCGACGCCCCGCTGTCCAGCGACATCGAGTCGCTGGCCCGTCCGGTGTCGGGCCGGGTCGGCCGCACCACCTCGCCGGCCTCGGCCGCCGCCGAGTTCGCCGAGGCCTACCGGGCGACGCTCGGGCAGCGCCTGCCCGCCACGCTCATCGCCGCCGCCGACCACATGTGGAGCCAGGGCGGCGAGCCCGCCGCCGTCCCGGCCGCGCCGGCGAGGCCCGCGGTCGACGACCAGCAGATCGCCGCGATCGCGAAGCTGCTGGCCGGCGGGAGCGGCCGGACCGCGCTGCTGCTGGGCGGGCACGCGCTGAGCGCCGAAGGCATCCGCACCGCCGCGCGGATCGTGGCGACCATGGGTGGCGAAGTGCTGGTCGAGCGGTCGCCCGCGCGCATCGAGCGCGGCCCGGACATCCCGGCCGTGCGGTCGCTGCCGTACTTCCCGGAGGACGTTCTCCGTTCCCTCGAAGGGTTTTCGCACCTGGTGCTGGTCGGCGCGCGGACCCCCGTGGCGTTCTTCGGCTACCGGGGCATGCCGAGCTTCCCGCTGCCCAACGACCTCAAGGTGCGCACCCTGGCCGACACCGACCAGGACGCCGTCGAGGCGCTGCGCGCGCTGGCCGACGCGACCGGCAGCGCGGCGGCCGAAGTGCCGAGCGCCGAACGTCCGCAGGTGCAGGCCCCGGCGGGGCCGTTGACTGCGGCGAGCATCGCGGCGGCGATCGTGCTCACCCAGCCCGAGCACGCGATCGTGGTGAACGAGGGCATTTCCTCCGGGGCGGCGTACCCGGCGATCGCCGCCGCCGCGCCGCCGCACACCGAGCTGACCAACACCGGCGGCGCGATCGGCATGGGCATGCCGGCGGCCACCGGCGCCGCGGTGGCCTGCCCGGACCGGTCGGTGATCAACTTCCAGGCGGACGGCAGTGCCGCCTACACCGTCCAGGCACTGTGGACGCAAGCCCGCGAGGGCCTCGACGTCACCACGGTGATCTGCGCGAACTCCCGCTACGGGATCCTGGAAGCCGAGCTGCGGCGCGCGGGCGTCGCCGAGCCCGGCGCGGCGGCGGCGAGCATGACCAGCCTCGCGGAGCCTTCGATGGACTGGACGGCGATGGCAAGCGGTTTCGGCGTGCCCAGCAGCCGGGCGGCCACGGGCGAAGAACTGCTCGCGGCGCTCCGCAAGGCGCACGCCGAACCGGGCCCCCACCTGATCGAAGCCGTGCTGTGAGACGGCGATCCCGTCTGGCCTCTTGCGCTTGCGGCGGGGTGCGCGGCTCGTGAGTGCTTGTGGTCGCCAGGACGACCACAAGCACTCACGAAGCACCGGGCGCGGGAACTGACCGTGAGTCCCTTTGGCCCCCAATCCAAAGGGACTCACGGACCCCCAGTGATCAGCCCGCGACGGGCATTCGCTCGTCGTCGAGCAAGCCGTGGCGCATCGCGAACGAGGCCGCCTCCAGCCGGGAGTGCACGCCCAGCTTCGTCAGCACCGACTGCACGTGCGTGCGCACCGTCGTCGGCGCCACCCCGAGCTGCTTCGCCATCGCCGTCGTGTGCGCGCCTTCGACGAGCATCCGCAGGCATTGCCGTTCCCGCGCGGTCAGGTGCGATGCGAGCCGCCGGGCGTCCGTGGTGCCCGCCAGGCGCGGTGCCCGCGCCGCCGCCAGTTCGACGACGACCTCGCCGTCCATGACCCCGCGGATCGCCCCGGCGAGCACCGACAGCCCGCACATCTTGTTCACGTATCCCGCCGCGCCCCTGGCCAGGGCGTCGCGCATGCCCTGCACGTCGCCGTCCGCGGTGAGCACCAGGACCTTGGTGCCCCCGCCCGCGTCGAGGATCTCGCCGATGACGTCGAGCGCGTCGCCGTCGCCGAAGTACCGGTCCAGCAGGCAGATGTCCGGCCGGTGCTCCCGGACCACCCCGACCACCCCGGCCACGTTGTCGGCGGTCCCGACGATGCGGCAGCCGTGCCGCGGCAGCGTCGCTGCCAGCGCGTCGACGAAGATCGCGTGATCGTCGCCGAGTACCAGATCGACCATGTTCGGCGTTCCCCCCGCTCAGGCCGCGCAGCCGGACGGGAACACCAGCAGCGCGCGGGTGCCCCCGCCCGGTGCCGGCTCGATCCGCAGGTCGGATCCGCAGCGCTGCGCCAGCGCCAGCACGATGCCCAGCCCGAGCGATGACGATCCGCGCGGCCCGCGGCCGAACCCCGGCCCGTCGTCGGTGATCTCGATCCGCACCCCGCCGGGCTCGGCGTGGCGCACCGCCACCTCGACCCGGCCGCCGCGCCCGGCGGCGCGCACCGCGTTGTCCAGCAGGTTCGACGCCATCCGCCACAGCAGCGTCTCGTCGGTGCGCAGCCGGACGCCCTCGTCGGCGCGCAGGGTGATCTCGGCCGTCCCGGACAGCGATTTCACCGCCACGAGCTGGGCCAGCAGTTCGCGCGGCGCGAAGGTCTCCTCGCTGCGCTGCGCGGCCCGCAGGTCCACCAGTTCCAGCAGCCGGTCCAGTTCCAGTTCCATCAGCTTCAGCCGGTGCGCCGCGTCGCCCGGCAACGCCGGGTCGGTGCGCAGGCCGTCCGCGAGGTAGGACAGCGTCGCAAGACCGTGCCCGAGATCGTGCAGCAGGCTGTGCAACTCCGCGCCACCTCGCGACGTCGCCCTCCGCTGGCGCCCGCGCGATATCGCCGTATCGGTCATCGTGTGCACCTCGACTCCTCTCCCCCAACGGCAGTCTTGTGCTATCCGGCAAATCGGATGCCGCGCGCGCAGCGTTGCAGTTGCTGTGAAAAGAGGAGGGTGACTACTCCACGTGCAGCAGATGCTCGAGGTCCAGGCACGCGGAAGTACTGTTCCCGCGGTAACCCGGCTACCGTCGGTTACCGGGCTCCGTACGCTTCGGCGAGCGCTCCGGCCAGCGCCTCGATGTGGTGGCAGCCGTCCACCCTGGCACGCGCCGCCGCGGCGAGCCGGTCGGCGACGCCGGGCGAGTCCAGCAGGTGCGCGATCGCCGCGGCCAGCAGTTCGGGCCGCCCGGGCGGCACCAGCAGCCCGGTCTCGCCGGGCGCCACCACGTCGCCGACCGCGTTGACGGCGGTGGCCACCACCGGCACGCCGCACACCATCGCCTCGACGATCGCCAGCGGCAGCCCCTCGTACCGGCTGGGCAGCGCGAACACGTCGAACGCGGGCAGCAGCTCCGCGACGTCGTCGCGCTCGCCCGCCAGCACCACGCGGGCGCCGCTCGCGGCGACGCACGCGCGCATCGGCTCGGCCAGCTCGCCGTCGCCGATCCACACCCCCACCACACCGGGCCGGTTCAGCGCGTGCAGCGCCGCGACGAAGTCCTCCGGCGCCTTCTGGTAGGTCAGCCGCCCCACCGCGCCGACCACGACGTCGCTCGGCGCCAGCCCCAGCCGCTGCCGGGCTCGCCGCCTGGCGTGCGTGGTGCGCGTCGGCACGTCGTGGTCGACGGCCACCCCGGTGGTGCGGATGCGGTCCGGGGCGAGCAGCCCGCGCCGCAGCGCCTCGACCGCCACGCCGCTGCCCACGCACAGCGCGAGGTCGGTGATCCGGCCGAGGCGGCGTTCGATCTCGACGTAGGCACGCCGCCGCAATCCGCTCTGGAACTCGTGGAACCCGAACCCGTGGTAGGTGTGCACGATCCGCCCGACGCCGGCTCGGTGCGCAGCGATGCGGCCCAGCGCGCCGGCCTTGGAGCAGTGGGTGTGCACGACGTCGAAGCGGCGCCGCCTCAGCAGCGTCGTCAGGCGGTGCAGGGCGAGCAGGTCGTGGCCCGGCGAGATCGGCGCGCGCAGCGCGGGTTCGACGACCACCTCCAGCCCGGCGGCCTCCGCTTCGGGCAGCAGGCCGCCGGACCCGGTGATCACCGCGACCTGGTGGGTGGCCGGGTCCAGCGCCTTCGCCCCGCGCAGCGCCAGCACCCCGGCGCCGCCCGCCAAGCGGGTGATCACCGTGGCCACCCGCAGCGGCCCGGCGGTCACGGTTCGCCGTCCGGCTCACCGCGCAGGCCCGCGGCGCGGGCGACGCTGACCGCCTCCAGCTGGCTGTGCACCCGGAGCTTGGCCAGGATGCTGCGCGTGTGCGTGCGGACCGTTTCGGTGGAGATCAGCAGTTCACCGGCGATCTGCGCGCCCCGCTTGCCGGCGACCATGCCGGCGAGCACGTCCCGCTCGCGGTCGCTGAGCGCGTCCAGCGGGCCGTTGCGCTGCCCCGCCCGCACGACGTCCTCGCGCAGTTCGCGCAGCACCGGGCCGAGCAGGTCCGGCGGGTACCAGCTCTGCCCGCGCCGCACGCCGCGCAACACCTCGGTCAGGCGTTCGATCCCCCGCTCCTTCGGCACCCACGCGGCCGCGCCGTCCCGGGCGGCTTCGACGGCCTTCCGGACGTCGCGAATCCCGGTCAGCACGACCACTTCCGCGGCCGGCCGGACCTCCTGCAGGCGCCGCACCAGGCGCCCGGCACCGGCCGGCTCCAAGTCGAGCGTGATCACGTCCGGCCGGGACTGCCGCACCAGATCGGGCAGCCGCGGGTCGCCGGTCGGGCAGTGCCCCACGACCCACAGGTCGGGCACCTCGGCCAGCCGGGCGCTGAGCGCCTCGGCCAGCATGAGGTGGTCATCCACCATGAGCAGCCGCACCACGTCCACGCCCCCCAGCCTGACCGCCCCGGACCGGCCGGGCCTCCTCCAATCGCACGAAAGCACCCTCCCGCACCCGCATGGCGGTCTGATGGGTGATGTCCGCCTTTTCCCCGCACAACGGGGAAAAAGGCCCTTCACGTCTCACCGCGTCGGTGCCGTGCTCGGCGCGGCCGGGCCGACGGCGCGGCGATCCGGGCTGCGCCACCGGCCGGACGAGCTGGACAGCCAGGCCGCGGGGATCGCGTACAGCGCGATGCCCGCGTCCAGCACCCGCAGCGCCAGGAAGAAGCCGGCGAACAGCAGGAACCTCGGCTGCCGCTGCAGCACGGCGACGATGCAGGTGAGCAGCAGATCCGGGATCACCACGCCGAAAAGCAGCGTCTGCAGCGACGCGAACCCGGCGACGAAGTCGTGCGCCTCGTGCACCACCGGTATCGCGAGCACGCCGTCGAACACGGCGGGCACGACGAGCACCAGCGCCACCAACGGCAGCAGCACCAGCATGATGCTGCTGGCCAGCATCTCCAGCAGCAGCAACGCCAGCATCGCGGTGAACAGGTTGGTCCGCGGCGGGTGCCGCCGGACCGTCTGCCACAGACCCAGCGCCCAGCGCTTGCACTGCTTCACGTAGTCCCCGAAGCTGCTCGGGTCCTGCGTGGTCGCCACCGCCGACGGCGTGAAACCGACCTTGCCGAGCCGCTTCTGGTACACCTCGAAGGTCATGTTGAAGTCCTCGATGACCAGCCCCGGCGGGTTGACCTCGATGCGCGGCAGCACCTCGGTGCGGTACATGCTGGCGAAGCCGGGCACGATGTGGGTCGCGTTGACCCGCCGCCAGGTCTGGCCGAACTTCAGCAGGTACTGCGTCATGGTGTAGATCCGCTGCCGGTGGAAGGCCACCAGCTTGCCGACCGGCCCGAGCGCGCGGTCCCGCCACGAGGTCCGGACGCAGCCCGCCACCGCCACCACCGCGGGATCGTCGAACAGCGGCAGCGCCGCCTGGAAGTACCCGGGCTCGACGTGCGTGTCGGCGTCCAGCAGCATCACGACCCCGAAGCGGTCGACCAGCCCGAACCGGCGGATCGCCTCCTGCAGCGCGCCGGCCTTGCCGACGTTGCGGGTCGTGCTGATCACGTTCACCCCGGCCGCCTCCGCGAGTTCCACCGTGCGGTCGGTCGAACCGTCGGAGACCACGTGCACGTTCTCCGGCGGCACCAGGGCGGTGATCGCCCGGATGCTGTCGACGATGACGCGTTCCTCGTTGTGCGCGGCCATCAGCACGGCCACATCGGCCACGCCCAGCCGCACCGGGCGGGCGCGCCGGCGCTGGACGCGGTGGCGGCCCACCAGGAAGTCCTGCTCCGGCGTGGCCACCCCGCCCCGCTGCCGCCACCAGCGCCGCGTCGAGGTCTCGAGCAGGCGCATCAGCCCGATCAGGCCCCACAGCGTGAAGTTGGTCCCGAACACCGCGATGGCCAGCACCCACCAGGGAATCATCCGAATCCTCCACAGCGGACCGACCGCTCAACTGTCCAGCGGAAGGCTGTGCTGCAGCTCCCGCCAGGTCTCGGTGTCCTCGTAGCCGAACATCCACAGGTAGACCCCGCGGATGCCGGAGCCGCGCGCCGCCTCGAACTTCGCCTTGGAGCTGGCGGCGTTCTCGAACCACACCTCGTGCTCCCGGCCCTGGGCGTCGGTGTAGCGGAACCACGGCGACTGGGTCGGCGCGTCGTAGCCGACCTTCGCCCGGTGCTCGGTGGCCAGCTGGAACGCCTTCAGCCAGGTCACCGCCTTGCCGTGGCCGTCCACCCAGTCGTAGCCGTACAGCGGCACGCCGAGCACGACGCGCTCCGGCGGGATCTGGCTCTTGGCGTAGTTCAGCGTTTCCCGCACCCAGGCGATCGGCGCCACCGGCCCCGGATCCGAGGTCGCCCAGTGGAAGTCGTAGCCCATCAGCCGGACCTCGTCGGCGGCCCGGCCGATCGCGGCGTAGTCCTGCGCCACGTTGCGCTCGTCGTAGCCGGCGTCGGTGGCCTTCGCGAAGACCGCGACCGACAGCGTCTTGTCCTCGTCGTCCATGGCCTTGCCCAGCTCGGTGACGAAGTCGCTGAACACCTGCCGGTCGCCGGCCCGCAGGTTCTCGTAGTCGATGTCGATGCCCGCGTAGTCCTCGCGCTTGACCAGCTCGACGATCTGGGCGATGTGGTCGCGCCGCTTCGCCGGATCGTGCAGCATCCGGGCGACCGGCTCGTAGGCCCAGATGCCGTCGGTGATGTTGGCGATCGACGGCACGATCGGGACGTCTGCCTCGCGCAGCTGCTCGATCCGCCTGCCGACCTCGGCGGTCTGCTCCGGCGGGTACTGGTTGGTCAGCCCGCCGTCCTGCCCCACCCCGTACATCCAGGGCGAGACCTCGTTGACCGCCTTCTGGTTCTGCACCACCATCGACGTGCCGTTGTCGAAGTTCCAGAACGGCAGCGACGCGACGACCAGCGAGCCGGCCGCCGGCGGCGCGGCGCGCGGCGTCACCGTCACCACGACCACCAGCACCGCCACCGCGATCAGCGCCAGGAACCACAGGGAGCCGCCGAGGTTCCGGAAGGTCCGGGTGCGGCGAACCGCGGCCGGACGGTCCGAAGTGGACTTGCTGCGCTCATCGCCGCGCTGCCGCGCGTTCCTCGCGGGCCGGACCCACTCGACGAGCCAGTGCTTCTTCTCAGTGCTCTGCTTCATCACGTTCTCGCCTCAAGCAGTCACGGCCTGTCCGGCCCGCATCTGTTCGTCGATCACATCTCGGACGATGTCGTCCAGCGTGCGCTGCGGCTGGAAGCCGATCAGCTCCAGCGCGCGGGTGCAGTCCGGCACCCGCCGCTGCATGTCCTCGTGGTCCGGCCCGTACGCCACCTCGTAGGGCACGTGGACGGTGCCGCTGGACGAACCGGTCATCGCGATGATCCGGTCCGCGAGCTCGTCGATGGTCACCTGTTCGGTGCTGCCGAGGTTGATCGCCATGCCCTCCGCGCCGTCCAGCTGCACCAGCCGCACCAGCGCGGGCACCACGTCGGCCACGTGGCAGAAGCAGCGGATCTGCTTGCCGGTCCCGAAGATCGTCACCGGCCGCCCCTGCAACGCCTGCGCGACCAGTCGCGGGATGACCATGCCGTAGCGGCCGCTCTGCCGCGGTCCGACGGTGTTGAACAGCCGCACGATCACCGCCCGCAACCCGAGCTCCCGCACGTAGTTGAAGGTGATGCTCTCGTCGATGGCCTTGGCCTCGGAGTAGGTCCAGCGGGCCTTCAGCGGCGAGCCGATGATCCGGTCGTCGCCCTCGGACAGCCCGATCTTGCCGTTCTTGCCGTAGATCTCGCTGGTGGAGGCGACCAGCACCCGCGCGCCGTGCCGCAGGGCGGCGTCCAGCACGTTCTCGGTGCCGTGGACGTTGGTCAGCAGCCCCTGCAGGGTGCGTTCCTGGATGACGAACGCGCCGACCGCGGCGGCCAGGTGGAACACCACGTCCGCGCCGGCCATGGCCTCGTCCACCAGGGAGGCGTCCAGGATGGTGCCCGGGATCATCCGCAGGTTCGGGTCGCCGACCGGCAGGTTCGCGGTCCGGCCGGTGCTGAGGTCGTCGAGCCCGACCACCTCGTGGCCGTCCGCGAGCAGCCGTTCGACCAGGTGTGAGCCGATGAAACCGGCGGCGCCGGTGACCAGTGCGCGCATCACGGCCTCCCCGCGGGCACCGCGTGGCCGCGCCGCTGCCACAGCCGGGTGTACAGGTCGTCGATGCGGTCGGTGACGGCCTCGATGCCGTAGGCCCGGCGGATGGCGGGCTCGTCGGCGCGCGGCCGGGCCGCCAGGATCTCGGAGGCGATCTCCGCGCGCATGCGCTCCGCGTTGCCGGGCACCTGGCGGGCCCGGTCGGTCTCGATGCCTTCCAGGGCCGGGCAGGTGGTGTAGAGCACCGGGATGCCGTTGGCCATCGCCTCCAGCACCGACAGGCCGAAGGTCTCCTGCTCCGAGGAGGCGATGAACAGGTCCAGCGCGGACAGCATCGCGGCGACGTCGTGCCGCTGCCCGGCGAAGATCACGTGCTCGGCGACGCCGTGCTCGCGGGCCAGCGCCTCCAGCCGCGGCCGGTCCGGCCCGTCGCCGACGATCAGCAGCTTGGTCTCCTGGCCCAGCATCGGGGCCATCGCGTCGATGACCAGGTTGAAGCGCTTGTTCGGGTCCAGGCGACCGAGCACGCCGACCACGTAGGCGCCGTCGCCGATCCCGTGCTCGAGGCGCACCCGGGCGCGCGCGGCCCCGTCGAACTCGACCCGGCCGAAGTCGACGCCGTTGGGGATGACGGTGATCTTGCGCGCCGGCATGCCCCAGTTGCGCAGCCGCTCGGCGACGGTGTCGGACACCGCGATCGTGGCGTCCGAGCACAGGTCGGTGCCCAGGTAGAGCGCCCGCACCCCAAGCGTCATGCGGCGGCGTTCCAGGTGGGTCTCGCCGATGGAGTGCTCGGTGGAGACCACCACCTTGGTGCCGGCCAGCCGGGCCGCGAGCCGCCCGTACACGCACGCCCGGTACAGGTGGGTGTGCACCACGTCGTAGCCGCCGTCGCGGATCACCTCGCGCAGCCGCAGCACGGCGCCGATCTGCGTGTTGCGGGTCATGCCGAGATCGCGCACCCGCACCCCGTCGCCGGTGATCATCCCGGCCACGTCGCCCGGGTTGTACAGCGAGACCACGTCCGCGTCGTGCTTGGTGTGCTGCAGGATCGACCGCAGCTGCAGCTCGGCTCCGCCGACGCCGAGCCCGGTGATCACGTGCAATACCTTCATCACGTTCCCCTCTTCGGATTTCCAGGTCATTTCCCGCACCGGTTCGCGCGCCGGAGGCCGGCCCGCAGGACGATCCCGGCCGTCCGGGCCACGATCACCGCGTCCCACCACGGCGACCAGTACTCGATGTACTGGTTGTCGAACCGCGCCCGGTCCGGGATGGAGGTGTCCCCGTGCAGGCCCTGCACCTGCGCCCAGCCGGTCATGCCGCCGCGCACCCGGTGCCGGTCCGCGTAGCGCGGTATCTCGCGGCCGAAGCGCACCGCGTAGTACGGCCGCTCCGGGCGCGGCCCGACCAGCGACATGTCGCCGCGCAGGACGTTGATCAGCTGCGGCAGCTCGTCGAGGTGCGTGCCGCGCAGCCAACGGCCGAGCGCGGTGCACTGGTCGGCGGTCACCGCCCAGGTCTGCCCGAGATCGCCGTCGACGGTGCGGAGCTTGATGACTTCGCTGATCCGGCCGGCCCGCGTCACCCGGAACTGGCGGAAGAACGCCCGGTCCCGGCCGCCGAGCGCGACCAGCGCGGTCAGCACCAGCAGCAGCGGCCCGAACACCAGCAGCATCAGTCCACTGAGGACGAAATCGGTGCCGCGCTTGACCAGCTCGCCCGCCCGGCCGTGACCGAAGCGGCGCAACGGGATCAGCGGCACGCCCCAGATCTCGTCCAGCCCGGCGCGCGGCAGCGCCATGCCCAGCTCGTGCAGGCGCGGCACGACGCACACGTCCGCAAGCAGCGGGCGGGCGGCCCGGATCGCGGTGACCAGGTCCGGCCCGTCGCCGCACACCAGCACCCGCGTGATGCGTTGTGCGGCAACGGCTTCCGCCAGCTCACCGGGCCGTTCCAGCAGTCGCGGCCGCAACCCGAACTCGGGGTGCTCCGCGGCCATCTCGGCGATCTCCCCGGCCACCGGGTCCGATCCGACGATCAGCGTCGGCTCGCCCAGGATTCCGCGCCGGTACCCGCCGCGCAGCAGCGCGTACAGGCCGGCGCGCGCCACGACCAAGCCCGCGAACGCCGAGGCGCCGGTCAGGAACACGGCGCCACCGGGCAGCCACGGCAGCAGCACCATCAACGGTGCGGCCGCCGCGACCGCGAGCTGCGGCAGCTGGTCCGACACCCGCAGGCAGATCCGCAGCCGGTGCTGGCCCTGCGCGGCCAGCCCGGCGAACGCCGCCAGCGCGTATACCGCGTCGAGCAGCCAGTTCGCCCCGGCGACCGGGATCAGCAGCACCAGCGCGACGAGGTCGACCGCGGGCAGCACCCAGCCCCCGACCTGCCGCCGCACCCGCAACCCGGGATTGCCGGCCGCGAGCGGCCACGGCTGCGCGACGGCGGGGTCGGTCATGCTCATCCGGCACCTCCGACGGCGATCGGGCGAGCCGTGGTCGCGACGAGCCGGTCGGTGATCATCCGCACCGCGTAGTCGGCACCGTAGACGAACCGCATGACCGGACCGTGGCTCGGCGCCACCAGCGGCCCGGCGAAGTACAGGCCCGGCACCGACGACTCGAAGTCACGGCCGACGCGCGGCGTGGCGTCGATGGTGCGGATCGCCGCGCGCAGCCCGGGCGAGAGCATCGGCAGCCTGCTGAGGTCCGGCGGGTAGCCGGTGGCGCTGATGACGTGGTCCGCGGTGAACTCGCGGACCCCGCCGCCGACCCGCACCCCGATCCGCACCTGGTCACCGGTGGCCTTGGCCCAGTCGAGCCGGTGCCCGACGTGCACCGGGAAGCGGCCTTCGACCCGCTCCCGCAGCCACCAGCCGCCGGCCGGCCCGAGCGCGGTGCGCGCCCGGTAGATCCGGGTCGAGCGCGGCAGGTGCCGGAACAGCTTCGGGTGCTCGGAGTAGAACCAGGTCGACAGGCCCGAGCCCAGCCCGGCCTCCGGCTCGCGCATCCGATCCCACAGTGGACGATCGGGCAGCAGCGGCTTGCCGTTCCACGCGATGCCCGGCGCGCGCGCCACCAGCCGCGCGTTGGCACCGCTTTCGTGCAGCAGCGCCGCGGTCTCCAGCGCCGACTGCCCGGCGCCCAGGACGATCACGTCCTGACCGTCGAAGCCGCTCAGGTCGTCGTGCACCGAGCTGTGCGTGGAAATCTCGGCGGGCAGGTCCGCGAGCACTCCCGGAACCCGCGCGAAGTACTCCACGCCGACCGCGACGACCACCTGGCTCGCCTCGACGCGCTCCCCGTCGGCCAGCGTCAGCTCGAAGCGTCCCGGCCGCTGCTCGATGCCGGCGACCAGCTGCTCCTCCACGTCCAGGCCGCGGCCCTGCTGGAACCACTCGCCGTACTCGATGAAGTTCTCCAGCGACACCGGGATCCCGTAGTCCGCGTAGCGGCGCCCGGTCTCCAGGCAGAAGTTCTGCAGCGTGTGGGTGCCGTCCGGGTCGGACAGGTTCGACGCGAAGCCCTGCGACTTCAGGTACATGCCGCGCGGCATGTGCGCGCGCCACAGGTTCATCGGCAACCCGAACTGCCGGAAGGACAGGCCGGTCCGACGCAGGTGTGCGGCCAGCGACAGGCCGTACGGCCCGGCGCCGACGATGGCCACATCGACGAGATCGCTCATCTGTACTCCTCGAACAGCCGCTTCTGGCGGCGTCTTGTCGACTTGCCCGGATCGCAGTTGCGTCCGGGGACGTACTGGGGCCGGTGCAGCTCCGGATGGCGGGCCCGGCGGCGCCACGGTCGGGCCACCACCCGGCAGACCATCCAGAGCCACATCAGCAAGAACGGCAGCAGGTCGTCGCGCGCGAACCAGGCGGTCTCGTCCACGCCGCGCACCGATGACGCCCACGACCGCAACCCGAGCTCGCCGCGCCGCCAGTACCGCACCGCGGCGATCGGGTCGTAGTTCTCCACCAGGAAGCGGCGGCCGACCGGCTGCCGGCCGGCCGGGATTCGCTGCCCGGAGAGGTCCAGGTAGGACGCGAGCGCGACGTCCATCCCCGCGCCGTCGCGGAAGAGCCGGAACTGGGCGCCCAGCCGCGGGTTGAAGTCCAGCAGCTTGTAGCGCCGGTCCCGGGCGTCCCACCGGAAGTCCAGGTCCACGATGCCGTTGAACGCCAACCGCTCCAGCAGCTTCGTGGCCGCTCCCTGCAGCTCCTCGTTCTCGGCGCAGGTGCCGAGGCTGGTCAGCCCGGCGTGTGCCGGGTAGGAGCGCTCCTTGACGCCGGTGAAGGCCGGCAGGCACACCGCGGCGGCGTCGCAGTAGCCGTGGAAGAACCAGTCATGGCCGGGGCCGCCCGGGATGAACTCCTGCAGCATCAGCCCGCCGACCGCGGCCTCCCCGCAGCGCTCGTAGAGCGCGGCCAGCTCCTCGGCGTCGCCCACGATCGTGGTGCTGCGCACCTTGCCCTTGGTCGTGACCCACGGCTCGGCGAGCTTCGCCACCAGTGGATATCCGACCCTGGCGGCGAAATCCTGCGCCTCGTCCCAGCTGCCGACCAGGCACGCGGCCGCGCACGGCACGTCCAGCTGCCTGCACAGCTCGTACATCGAGTACTTCCCGGCCAGCCGGCGCGGCAGGTCCCGCGGCGGCTGGGCGAACCGGAAGTACGGTCGCAGCGGATCGCCGTGCTCGGCCAGGAAGATCGCGCCCGCGTCGTCGGTGGGGATCAGCACCGACTGCCGGCCGATCCGGTCGGCGAGCTCGGTGAGCCCGGTGAGCAGCTCGTCGGTGTCCGCCGGGTCCGGGCTCCACAGCCAGCGCCCGCGCAGGTAGCGGGAATGCGCCGCCGGGGCGAGGGAATCCTCCTGCACCGCGTACACCGGGACCCCGACCCGGCCGAGGCTGCGGATCACCCCGAGCCCGCCGTGGTGCAGGACGTTCGGGTCGAGCTTGAAGACGACCGCGGGCATGGACGTGTCGAACACCGGCGCCCACCTCCTCACAGCACGCGCCGGTGCGGCACGGCGTCGAACTGGTAGGTCCCGTCGAGCACCTGCGGGCACTCCCTCGCCCAGCCGTAGTCGACGCCGGGGTGCACGGTGTGCAGCACCGCGACGTCCCAGTCGCGGCCGTGCGGCGCCGGCTCGCTGGTCATCCGGGTGCCGTCCGGCAGGGTGATCTCCGGCAGCAGCGGGTCGAAGTAGTGCACGTCGATCCCGATCCGCCGCAGCCCGGCGAGGATCGGCAGCGCGGGCGACTCGCGCAGGTCCCGCACGCCCGCCTTGTAGCTGACCCCGGCGACCAGCACCCGGGCGCCCGCGTGGTCGAGGCCCGCCTCGGCGAGCAGCTCCACCACCCGCTGCACCACCTGGCCCGGCCGCCGGTCGATCGACCGCATCGCCTGCTCGATGACCGGCGTCGAGAGCCCCTGCTGCCCCAGCTGCCACAGCAGGTAGTGCGGGTCGCACGGGATGCAGTGCCCGCCGACGCCCGGCCCCGGGAAGCTGCCCAGGAACCCGTACGGCTTGGTGCCTGCGGCGATGGTCACCTCGATCGGGTCCAGGCCCAGCACCGCGCACGCGTCGGCCATCTCGTTGGCCAGCGCCAGGTTCACGGCGCGGAAGATGTTCTCGTAGAGCTTGGTCAGCTCGGCGGCCTCCGGCGAGCTCACCAGGTACACCGAGTCGGTCATCCGCCGGACGACCTCGGCGGCCCGCTCGGCGCACTCCGCCGTGGCACCGCCGACGACGCGCGGCGTTTCCCGCTGCACGTGGTCGAAGTTGCCGGGGTCGATGCGCTCCGGGCTGAACGCCACGTGCACGTCGGTGCCCACCCGCAGGCCCCGCTGCGCCAGCGGCTCGACCAGCAGCTGCCGGGTGGTGCCGGCGAACGTCGTCGAGGTCAGGATGATCACCTGGCCGCGGCGCGCGAACGACACCACGGTCTCGCACGCCGCCCGCAAGGCGGCCAGGTCCGGCTTGTGCGCGGCGTCCACCGGCGTCGGCACGCACACGATCACGGCGTCCGCGTCGGCGAGCACCGATGGATCGCAGGACAGCTCCAGCATGCCTGCGGCCAGCGACGCCGACAGCGCGCGCCGCTCCGGCTCGGGCAGGTCCACCTCGCCGGTCTTGATGGCCCGCAACCGGTCCTCGCTGATGTCGAAGCCGGTGACCTGCGCGGTCGGTGATTGCAGGGCGCACGCGGTGGGCAGGCCGACGTAGCCCAGCCCGACGACGACCACCGACTCGGCTCGTTCGGGTCGCCGCGGTTCGAACGCGATCAGCCGGTCCGCCAACAGGCGCTCGCGGCCGTTGACCGCCAAGGCGAGCGGATGTTCAGTCACGGTTCCTCCCCCAGTTCGCCGTGCTGCTGGAAGAACCCTCGCATCCGATTACCGGCCGGTTCTCCTACAGCGAGGGGAGCGCGTTTACCGAATCCGGACGAGCTCGCGCGATCTTTCGCGGCGAAACCCCTGCTGTTCCAACAAAACTGGCACGATCGGGGAGCGTCACCCGTTCGCGGGGTGGAGTCAACGGCCTGATCGCTGCGCTAGACGGGACGAACGGGCCGTTCACCTCACCCGCTCGACCCGGGCCAGGCACAGGTGGCCGCACCTCGACAGCGGAGGTCGCACCAGGAGAAGGAATTCCGGTGGGGTCAGCGGCCGGCCGTCAGCGCGTGGCGCAGGCGCTTGGCCAGCAGCCGCAACCCGCCGTCCCGGTCACCCACATAGGTGCGCGGCAGGGCATGCCGGCCGGAGACCGGGGAACGCCAGATGGCGCAGGCGTAGTCGTAGCCGGCCGCCTCGACCGTGTTCCGCACCCGCAGATCGACGTCGCCGTACGGGTAGCAGAACCCGCCGACGTCCTGGCCGGTGAGGTCGCGCAGCCGCTCCCGGCTCTCGGCGATCTCGACGAGCAGCTCGTCATCGTCCAATTCGGACATCTGCTGGTGCAGCATCCCGTGCGACCCGACCTCCAGGCCGGCCGCCGCGATCCCGCGAACCTCCGCCGCGGTCACCAGCCGCTTGCGCGGTCCGTCGGCGTCCCAGGCGTTGTGCCCGCCGAGCCGCCCGGCGATCACGAAGACGGTCGCGGTGCAGCCGTACTTCTCCAGCGACGGCCGTACATTGTGGACGAAGTCGGCGTACCCGTCGTCGAAGGTCAGCCCGACCAGCCTGCTGGCGTCCCCCTCCTGGCGCGCCTGCATCAGCTCGCGCATCGACACGCCGCGCAGCCCGTTGCGGCGCAGCCAGCGCAACTGCCGGTCGAAGCGCTGCGGATCGACCGTCACCAGGTACGGATCGCGGGAGTAGGTGGCCACCGAGTGGTACATCAGGACGTACGGGAACGGGCGTTCGGTCTCGCTACGGACCCACTTGGTAACGGTCTGCGTCATGGCGTCGCCGCTTTCCTCGGCAGCAGTTCCTGCCAACGTAAGGACGCCGTACCCCATCCGGATCCGTCCGCTGCGGTAAGCCCGCTACCTCACTCGTACGATCCTCACCCGAAGGGCCCACGATTTCGCGAGAAATTCACCGCACCCGGGTGAACACCGAATTCTCGCGCCACCCGAACCTGGCGACGGCGTAGCGTCACTGCCACCCCACCACCCGGGTGAACGTGGCGTTTTCGCGCGAAACCGGCAACCCCACGCGTGCCAGACGACGGTTTCGCGCGAAAACGGCGTTTCACAGCGAGCCGTACTCGCCGACGCGGCGGCCCGCCACCCAGGTCTGCAGGGTCCCGGTCTGCCAGCGGGCCCGGCCGGGCGGCGGCTCCAGCGGGTCCTGGTCGAGGATGACGAAGTCCGCCCACTTGCCCGGCTCCAGGCTGCCGAGCACCCGTTCCTGGTGCGCGGCGAACGCGGCGTCGAGGGTGAACGAGCGCAGCGCCTCGTGCGGGCTCATCGCCTGGTCCGGGTACCACCCGCCGACCGGCTGCCCGTCCCGGTCCGTGCGGGTCACCGCGGCGTGCAGGCCGTCGAAGGGATTCTCCGACGACACCGGGAAGTCCGAGCCGGAGGCGATGGTGATGCCCTGGCCGAGCATGGTCCGCCACGCGTACGCGCCCGCGATGCGCCGGTGCCCGACCCGCTTCTCGGCCATGTTCATGTCGTCGGTGGCGTGCACCGGTTGCATCGACGCGATGATGCCGTGCGCGCGCAGCCGCGGGATGTCCTCCACCGCGAGGACCTGCGCGTGCTCGATGCGGTGCCGCATGCCGCTTGCGGACTCCGCCGCGGCGGCCTCGTAGGCGTCGAGCACCATCCGGTTCCCGGCGTCGCCGATGGCGTGCGTGGCGACCTGGAAGCCCTCCCGCATGACCTGCGAGACCCGGTTCCGCAGCTCGGCGGCGTCCAGCTGCGGCAGCCCCGAGTTGCCCGGATCGTCCTCGTAGGGCTGCAGCATCGCGGCGCCGTGGCTGCCGAGGGCGCCGTCGATGTAGAGCTTCACGGTGCGCACCCGGAGCATGTCGCCCGCCACCGAGTCGGTGCGAGCCTTCGCGCCGAGCTCGCGGAACGCGTCGTAGGTCAGGAACGAGTTGGTGCGGATGGTCAGCTCGCCGGAGCCCGCGAGCTGGTGCAGCACCGCGAGTTCGGCGGCGCTGGCGCCCGCGTCGCTGACCGAGGTGAGCCCGACCTCGTTGAGCTTGCGCTGCGCGGCGAGGAAGTTCTGCTTGAGGTCGTCGACCGTCGGCTTCGGCAGGTGCTGCTCGACGAGGTTCTGCGCCGCGTCGACGAACGCACCGGTCGGCACACCGTCCGCGCCGCGCACGATCTCGCCGCCAGAGGGCGTCGGGGTGTCGCGGGTGACGCCGACCTGCCGCAGCGCGGCCGAGTTCGCCACCCCGGCGTGCCCGTCGACCCGGACCAGCCACACCGGCCGGTCGGGCACCACCGCGTCCAGGTCGGCGGCCGAGGGCAGCCGCCCGAGCCCCCAGATCACGTCGTTCCAGCCGCGCCCGAGGATCCACTGGCGCTCCGGGTGCTGCGCGGCGAAGGTCTTGAGCGCCTGCATCGCCTCCTGCAGGGACTTCGTCCCGGCGAGGTTGAGCTGCGAGACGTTGGCGCCGAGCTGCCCGAAGTGCCCGTGCGCGTCGTGCAGGCCGGGGATCAGCACCCGGCCCCGCCCGTCGATGCGCTCCGCGCCGCCGGCGCTGCCGACGTCGAGCCCGCCGACGCGGCCGTCCGCCTCGACCAGCAGGCTGCCGAACTCGCGCGGCCCGTCGGCGGTGAGCGTGAAGCCCCGCACGTTGTCGATCAGCTTCCGCCCGCCCGACTGCCCGGCTCCGGTGCCACCGCTCGCGCAACCGGCGGAGAAGGCCGCGCCCGCGGTGGCCAGCCCGACCAGCTTCAGGAACTGCGCCCGGGACATCCGAGGCTGCGGGAAAGGACGACAGCACTCCTGACACATCGCCGACCTCCGGTGGTCGCGCTCGGTTGATCATCTGCCAGCCGAACGTAGTTCGAAGTCCTTGATCGGTCAATCAACTGCCAGTGGGTAATGCGACCCCGATCCGCACACCTCCTTGCTCCGAGCCACAGCCCTGGTGCGCCTCGGAGATCGCCGCCCTTGCGACCAATGCCGACCGGGACTGGAGCATTCGGCGCAACTTCCGCCGAGGTGTAAACCCTTCCCCGCACCGGCGGGTAACTGGCGTGAACCTTTTCTCCAAGGAGGCATTGGGTGAAGCAACTGGCAATCGCCGGGGCGGTGGGCGCAACCGCGCTGCTGCTCGGGCAGTCCGCGTCGGCCGCGGGGACCTGGGCGGAGGAGCCGATTCCGCCGCAGCAGTACCAGTCGTCCCTGCACACCGCCGCCGGCGGTGATGGCGCCACGTGGTCCTTCGGCATCGACTTCGACGGGCAGGAGTTCCGCACGCAGGCCTTCCGCCGCGGTCAGCAGGGGTGGGAGCAGGTGCCGGCACCCAACATCGGCCGGGTGAACACCGCCGCCGTGGTGAATCGTGACGACGTGTGGTCGGTCGGCGACGGCAGGTCGATGCACTGGGACGGCAAGCAGTGGCAGGAGGTGCCGCTCACATCCCCACCGGGGACCTACACCCAGTACCACGGGACGAAGGTGTTCGGCGCCGCTGACGTGTGGACCGCCGGATCGGCGACCGAGGCGAACCAGGCCTG
The DNA here is from genome assembly GCF_056431645.1 of Saccharopolyspora sp. NPDC045839. Classification (NCBI taxonomy): domain Bacteria; kingdom Bacillati; phylum Actinomycetota; class Actinomycetes; order Pseudonocardiales; family Pseudonocardiaceae; genus Saccharopolyspora; species Saccharopolyspora sp. NPDC045839. The sequence goes on along the minus strand of NZ_JBWKKH010000049.1, from coordinate 22,048 downwards.
GCGGCGGGGCTCGATCCAGCACTGGGATGGCAAGGCGTGGAACGAGGTTCCACTGCAGCTCGATCTCGGGGACTGGTGGAAGGTGTCCACGATCGACGGCAGTTCACCGAACGACCTGTGGGCGGTGGGCAGCAAGCACACCACGGTCGACGGCAAGGGCAAGGTAGTCGGGCTGATCCTGCACTGGGACGGCAAGCAGTGGCAGGAACAGCCGCTGGCCGACGTGCCGGACTGGAGCGTGAGCCTGGAGGATGCGCTCGTGCTGGCGCCCGACGACGTGTGGGCGGTCGGCTTCCGGGACCAGGGCACCGTCGCTCGGCGTCCGGTCGCGCTGCATTGGGACGGCAAGCAGTGGTCGCCCGGGCAAGTGCCGGATGAGCTGGGTGAGATCGACGATGTCGTCGCCGGCGAAGGCGTGCTCTGGGCCGTCGGGTACGACTCGAACAGCCCGTACGTACTGCGGTACGACGGCCAGAACTGGCAGAACGTGCCGGATCCGGTCCCGCCGCAGGGCAGGTGGGTGGTCACCTTCGACGGGGTCGTTCTGGACGACGGAAAGCTGCTCGCCGTCGGCGCGGCGAACTCCGGTCAGGACGACGCGAAGCCTTACGCCGCGGTCTACGCCGGCTGAGGCCCGTGTGCGAAGCGCCATCCGAGTTCCGGGTGGCGCTTTCGCGCACATGGCGGAAACCCGGGTGCGCGCCGGATGACCGCCGCGATAGGGTGACGGCACTCTGATCAGGTTCCCCAGGAGTGCGCCGCAGAACGGGAACCCGCTTGCGCGAAACGAGGGGGCGGCACAGGTGTTCACCCTGCCCTTTTCTGGAGGCGCAAGTCATGAAGATCGGCCTAGGCCTGCCCATCGCCGACCCCACCGCCCTGCTGACGTGGGCGCGACGGGCTGATGACGGCCCGTTCAGCACGCTCGGCCTGCTGGACCGCCTGGTGTACGACAACCCCGAACCCTTGGTGACCCTCGCGACGCTCGCCGGCGCGACGCGGCGCATCCGGGTCCAGACCGAGGTCCTGCTCGCCCCGCTGCGCCACACCCCGCTGCTGGCCAAGCAGAGCGCGACGCTGGCTCAGCTGAGCGGAAACCGCTTCACGCTCGGCATCGGCGTCGGCGGCCGCGAGGACGACCACGTGGCCGCCGGCACGGACATCAAGCGCCGCGGCCGGATCCTCGACGAGCAGCTGCAGCTCATGCACCGGCTCTGGGCCGGCGAGCCCTACGGCGACCAGGCGGGTCCGATCGGCCCGGCGGTCCGCCCGGAGGTCGTGTTCGGCGGCTTCGTCCCGGCGGCCATCGACCGGGTCGGCCGCTGGGGTGACGGTTTCCTGGCGGCGGGCCCGCTGGAGTACATGGAAACGACCTTCGGCCTGGCCGAGAAGTCCTGGCAGGCCTACGACCGGCCCGGCAGGCCCCGCCTGATCGGCCAGCTGAACGCGGCGATCGGCCCGGACGAAGTGGCCGACGAAGCCCGGGCGGAAATGACGGAGTACTACGGGAATCCGGGCTTCGCCAACGCCATGGTCACCACCACCGCCGACCTCAAATCCCAGCTGAAGCACCTCGAAGACCTGGGAGCCGACGAGGCGATCCTCTACTGCTGGTCCCCCGACCCGGACCAAGTCCACCGCCTGGCCGACGTCGTGGCCTAGCCGAGGTCCCGTGCGTACTTTTTGTCGCTATAGCAGCAAAAAGTACGCACGGGCACCATCACTCCTAGCCGTGCTCCTGACTCGCCCGGAGCTCGCGAAGAGCGCGTCCTCCTTGCGTGACAAGCCTTTCCAGACCTGGCTCGGTGAAGACGATGTCCATCCCGTCCATCTGACCGCCGATGCGGAACTCCACCTCGTCGCCGAGAACCGCGTAGTCCATCGAGCAGTCCTCGATCCTGACCCAAGCTGCAACCTCAAACCGACCCATGCCCGACCTTCCTCGTTTCCTGAACCAACACGCGACTACGGTAGGTACCCGCTTGGAAACCATACGTATATGTAGGACGGTACAAAAGTAGGTCCCTACAGGATGCTTCGATTGGATGATCCACGGAGCACGATGAAGGAGTTGGAGCATGGGCACCGGCCCCAGCAACCCCACCGCGCTGAAGCGTTGGCTCTTCTTCACACTGCGACGGCTCCGCGAGGAGAACGGGCTGTCCCGTGACGACGCGGCCCGTTCGATCAGAGCAAGCGTGAAGGTGATCGAGCACTACGAGGTAGGCCGACGCCTTCCCAGCCCATTGGCACTGGAGAAACTCCTCGACCTGTACGGAGTTCCGGAACGCACCGACTTCTACCTGGACCTTCTGACTCGCGCCAAGAAGGGCCGCGACTGGTGGGCTCGGTTCGATTTCGACACCGACACCGCAGCGCTACCGACGTGGTTCAAGCTCTTCCTCGGCCTGGAAGCAGAGGCAGCTCAGATCGAAGGTTGGGACGCCCACGTCGTACCGGGCCTGTTCCAGACCGCAGAGTACGCCGAAGCCATCATTCGAGCGGGCTCTGACGACCTACCTGATACAGCAGTCGCACGACAAGTCGAGCTTCGGTCAGGGCGTCGCCACCAAGTGCTGGAGCGCACCGGAAAGCCCGTCAAGATCTGGCGCGTCATCCACGAGAACGCACTGCGCCTGCCCATCGGAGGCGAACAGGTTCTGCAGGAACAGCTGGAGTTCTTGCTCGATCTTCTGGAACGCCCCAATGTCACATTGCAGGTCCTGCCCGCCGTCGCTGGCGCGCATTCCGGCATTGCAGGAACGTTCAGCTTCTTGTCGTTCGCCCCAGAGTTGGAAGATCCTGGACTCGTGCACCTCGACACCCATGTCCGAAGCATCTACTACGAGCGTCCCGAAGACCTGGTGACGTATCGGAGTGCGCTGCGTCAGCTGACCGCACAGGCATTGCCGCCAGAAGAAACGCCCAGCATCGTCAAGAAGATCTTGAAGGAGTTCTGAGTGAGCCGTCAGACCACTCCAAAAGCACATGCATTCGCGAACCGCTGGAAGAAGTCCACTCGCTCGAAAGGTGAAAACGCCTGCGTCGAAGTGGCTTCAACGCCGAGCAGCACCGGAGTCCGCGATTCCAAGCAGCTTGGCCGTGGGCCGATCCTCGCGTTCGACCAGGAGTTATGGCGAAGCTTCATCGGCGGGCTCAAGGCCGGGCGCTTCGACCGGTCGTAGCGTCCCCGGCTCGTGAGTGGTTTGGGTTGCTATAGCGACCCAAACCACTCACGAGGCACTCAGATCGTCCAGGTGTCGTTGCCCGTCAGGAGCTTTTGGAGGTCCGACGGCTTCGCCTGCTGGGCTTCCGCGACCTGGGCTCGGGCCAGGTCGTCGTAGGTCGGGCGCTGGACCGCCCGGAAGACGCCCGTCACCGCCGGGTTCAGGTCCTGGCCGCCGAGGCGGGACAGGGCGAAGGCGTAGGACGGGTCCTCCCGGTTCGCGTCGTGGACCACCACCTCGGCTTCGTCCACTTCGGACAGCTTCGAGACGCGGAAGCCGTCGCGGTCCTGGACCACCCCGAAGCGCTCGTCCTCCGGGCCGAACACGATCGGCTCGCCGTGCTTGAGCGGGACGATCCGGCGCTGCTTCTCGTCGTTGTCCTTCAGCACGTCGAACGCGCCGTCGTTGAAGATCGGGCAGTTCTGGTAGATCTCCACCAGCGCGCTGCCGCGGTGCTCCGCCGCCGCCTTCAGCGTCTCCGTCACGCTCGCGCGATCCGAGTCGATCACCCGCGCCACGAACGACGCCTCCGCCCCCAGGGCCAGCGACACCGGGTTGAACGGGTGGTCCAGCGAACCGGCCGGGGTCGACTTCGTGACCTTGCCGACCTCGCTGGTCGGCGAGTACTGGCCCTTGGTCAGCCCGTAGATCCGGTTGTTGAACAGCAGGATCTTGAGGTTCACGTTGCGGCGCAGGGCGTGGATCAGGTGGTTGCCGCCGATGGACAGCGCGTCGCCGTCACCGGTCACCACCCACACCGACAGGTCCGGCCGGCTGGTGGCAAGGCCGGTGGCGATCGCCGGGGCGCGGCCGTGGATGGAGTGCATCCCGTAGGTGTTCATGTAGTACGGGAACCGGGACGAGCACCCGATGCCCGAGATGAACACGATGTTCTCCCGCTTGAGCCCCAGCGACGGCAGGAAGCCCTGCACCGCATTGAGCACGACGTAGTCGCCGCACCCCGGACACCAGCGGACCTCCTGGTCGGACTTGAAGTCCTTGGCCTTCTGCGGTTCGTCAGCGGTCGGCACGCCGGCCAACCCGCCGAGGACCGGGATTCCCAGATCGGTCGTGGTCACGCGGGCACCCCCTGCACAACATCGGTGAGCACGTTCTGCAACTCCTCGGCCCGGAACGGGAGGCCGGCGACCTTCGTGTAGGACTGCACGTCGATCAGGTAGCGGGCGCGCAGCAGCATCGCCAGCTGGCCGAGGTTCATCTCCGGGACGATCACCTTGTCGTAGCCGCGCAGCACCTCGCCGAGGTTGCCCGGCATCGGGTTGAGGTGGCGCAGGTGGGCCTGCGCGATCGACATGCCCTGGGCGCGCACCCGGCGGCAGGCGGCGCCGATCGGCCCGAACGACGAGCCCCAGCCGAGCACCAGCACGCGGGCGTCGCCGTCGGGGTCGTCGACGGTGAGGTCCGGGACCCGCACGCCGTCGATCTTGGCCTGGCGCAGCCGGACCATCTTGTCGTGGTTGTCCGGGTCGTAGGAGATGTTGCCCTTGCCGTCGGCCTTCTCCAGGCCGCCGACGCGGTGCTCCAGCCCCGGCGTGCCCGGCACCGCCCAGTCGCGGGCCAGGGTTTCCGGATCGCGCACGTACGGCCAGAACTCGCCGGATCCGTCCGGCGCGTTGGGTTCGGTGGCGAACTCGACATCCAGGTCGGGCAGCTGGTCGACCTGCGGGATCAGCCACGGCTCGGAGCCGTTGGCGATCGCGCCGTCGGACAGCAGCAGCACCGGGGTCCGGTAGGCCAGCGCGATCCGCGCGGCTTCCAACGCGGCGTCGAAGCAGTCCGCGGGCGAGCGCGGGGCGATCACCGGCACCGGCGATTCGCCGTTGCGGCCGTAGAGCGCCTGCAGCAGGTCCGCCTGCTCGGTCTTGGTCGGCAGCCCGGTGGACGGCCCGCCGCGCTGGACGTCGCACACCAGCAGCGGCAGTTCCAGCGTCACGGCCAGGCCGATCGTCTCGGACTTCAGCGCCAGCCCCGGCCCGGACGTGGTGGTCACGCCCAGCGCGCCGCCGAAGGAGGCACCCAGCGCGGCGCCGACACCGGCGATCTCGTCCTCCGCCTGGAAGGTCGTGACGCCGAAGTTCTTGTGCTTGGCCAGTTCGTGCAGCACGTCGGAGGCCGGCGTGATCGGGTAGGTGCCGAGGAACACCGGCAGGCCGCTGCGCTGCCCGGCGGCGACGATGCCGTAGGCGAGCGCGGTGTTGCCGGTGATCTGCCGGTAGGTCCCCGCCGGCAGCTTCGCGGGCGCGACCTCGTAGGTGACCGCGAACGACTCGGTGGTCTCGCCGTAGTTCCAGCCCGCCCGGAAGGCCAGGATGTTGGCCTCGGCGATCTGCGGCTTCTTCGCGAACTTCTCCCGCAGGAACCGCTCGGTGCCCTCGGTGGGCCGGTGGTACATCCACGACAGCAGGCCGAGGGCGAACATGTTCTTGCAGCGCTCGGCGTCCTTCTTGCCCAGCCCGGTGCCCTCGAGCGCGCCCTGCGTCAGGGTGGCCATCGCGACCTGGTGCACCGCGTAGCGCTCCAGCTCGCCGGTCTCCAGCGGGTTGGCGTCGTAGCCGACCTTCGTGAGGTTGCGCTTGCTGAACTCGTCGGTGTTGACGATGAGGATGCCGCCGTGCGGCAGGTCGGCGATGTTGGCCTTCAGCGCCGCCGGGTTCATCGCCACCAGCACGTCCGGGCGGTCGCCCGGGGTGAGGATGTCGTAGTCGGCGAAGTGCAGCTGGAAGCTGGAGACGCCGGGCAGGGTGCCGGCGGGGGCCCGGATCTCGGCCGGGAAGTTCGGCAGCGTCGCCAGGTCGTTCCCGAAGGCCGCCGCCTCCGAGGTGAACCGGTCGCCGGTCAGCTGCATCCCGTCGCCGGAGTCACCCGCGAACCGGATCACGACCCGGTTCAGCTTCCGGGTTCCGTTGGACCGGTGCCCGTTCGTCGTACTCAATTGACCCGTTCCCCTTCACCTGCAGGCAACGCTCATCCTGTGGCGAACGATACAGCCCCGGGTTTTATTCCGATCACAACCGGGCCCCACGCCGTCACGGTCCGCACGCGCCCGCACGCAATCCCCCCGACCACCGCGATCTTCACCGGAACGATCGAGTTCCAGATTCGACCGCAGGTGGCGGCCCCTGTATCGAAGTACCCGGTGTCCGGCCGGGACAACCGGCCGCGGAACCGAAATCGGGCCGTGTGACCTCAGACATACCCCACCCATCGAGCATCGTGTGATCCGCGCCACTTCGCCGCGTTTCCCATGATGCGGGAGCACGTTCGCCGGAACGGCCGATACCTTCGGCACCTCGCCGTCGGTTTACATCACTGCGACGCTCCATCCGCGCTGGAGGAAAACAATGCCGTTGCATCCGGACGCCGAACCGTTCGTCGCGCTCATGCAGGACTACTTCCCCGATCTCGGCGGCGCGGTCGCCGACGCCACCGAGGCCCGCGCGATGATGAACGCGGGCGCCGCGGAGCGGCCGCGCCAGCCGGTCGCACGGGTCGAGGACCGGCTCCTCCCCGGACCGCCCGGCGTCGAGATCCCGGTGCGCATCTACTGGCCGCGCGTCGACGGCGAGCCGCTGCCGGTGATCGTGTACTGCCACGGCGGCGGCTGGGTGCTCGGCGATCTGGAGAGCCACGACGGCGTCTGCCGCGCGATGGCCAACGGCGTCGGCGCGATCGTCATCGCCGTGCACTACCGGCTCGCACCGGAACACCGCTACCCGGCGGCCGCCGACGACGCCTTCGCCGCAACGCGGTGGGCCGCCGAACACGCCGCGGAGCTCGGTGGCGACCCGGCGCGCCTCGCCGTCGCCGGGGACAGCGCCGGCGGCAACCTGGCCGCGGTGACGGCGTTGCGGGCCCGCGAGACCGGCGGCCCGGACATCGCCTTCCAGATGCTGGTCTACCCGGTCACCGACCACGACTTCACCACCGAATCCTATGTGGACAGCGGACCGGACTGCCTGCTGACCGCGCGGCACATGATGTGGTTCTGGGACCAGTACGTGCCCGGCACCGCCGATCGCGACCACCCGCACGTCTCGCCGCTGCGCACCGCCGACCTCGCCGGGCTGCCACCCGCGCACGTCCTCACCGCAGGCCGCGACCCGCTGCGCACCGAAGGCCAGCGCTACGCCGAGCGGCTGAAGGCGGCAGGCGTGCCCACCAGCGTCCAGCACTGCCCGGGGCTGTTCCACGGCTTCGCCGGCGGCGCCGAACTGCTGCCGATCGCAGGCGCCGCGATGGCCGAGGTGCACCGCGTGCTGCGGGAAGCTCTTGTACCGGAGGAGAAATGACCGCACCGTCGCCTCGCCCGCACTCCCATCCGTTCATGCCCTACCGCCCGGAGCGACTACCGATCGCGGACGGCCTGCGCCGCGGGCAGGAGCTCTTCGAGGACCTGGACGCCCGGCGCAGCGTGCGGTTCTTCAGCCCCGATCCGGTGCCGCGCGAGGCGATCGAGCTGGCCGTGCGCATCGCCAACACCGCGCCCAGCGGCGCGCACCAGCAGCCGTGGACGTTCGTCGTGGTGCAGGACCCCGGCCTCAAGCACCAGATCCGGTTGGCCGCCGAGGCCGAGGAGAAGTCGTTCTACGAACGCGGGGACATCCCGCAGTGGCACGGCGCGCTGTCGCGGCTGGAGACCGATGCGAACAAGGACTACCTCGACGTGGTGCCGTGGATCGTCGTCGCGTTCGCCCAGAAGTACGGCGTGACCGGCGCCGAGCGGCAGAAGCACTACTACGTCAACGAGAGCGTCGGGATCGCCTGCGGGCTGTTCATCACCGCGCTGCACACCATGGGCCTGGCGACCCTGACGCACACGCCGAACCCGATGGGGTTCCTGACCAAGATCCTCGACTGGCCCACCAACGAGCGCCCGTACATCGTGTTCCCGATCGGCTACCCGGCCGAGGACTGCGAGGTGCCCGACCTGACCCGCAAGCCCCTCGACGAGGCCCTGATCTGGCGCTGACGCCCGGAAGCCGAAGAGCGACCATCGCCGCTCACGGGACGAGACGGTCGTGAGTGATCATGGTCGCTGGAGCCGCCATGATCACTCACGACATTCGACGTGCGCGGGCCGGGCCGCGGTGTTGGGCTGGAACCGACACCGGAAGCTGAAAAGGGGTGGGTGCGGTGCCCGAAGAGGTCGACGTCGTCGTCATCGGCATGGGCCCGGGCGGCGAGGACGCGGCGGCCCGGCTGGCGAGCGCGGGCCTGGATGTGATCGCGGTCGAATCGCGGCTGGTCGGCGGCGAATGCCCGTACTTCGCCTGCGTCCCGACCAAGATGATGGTGCGGGCCGCCGACGCCCTCGGCGAGGCGCGGCGCGTGCCCGAGCTGGCCGGGCAGGCCACCGTGCGGCCGGACTGGACGCCGGTCGCGAACCGCATCCGCGACGAGGCGACCACCGACTGGAACGACGAGATCGCGGTGCGGCGCTTCGAGGACACCGGCGGCAGGCTGGTGCGCGGCGTCGGGCGGATCAGCGCGCCCGGCGAGGTCACCGTCGGCGACCAGGTGTTCCGGGCCCGCCGCGGCATCGTGCTCAACCCCGGCACCGACCCGCTGGTCCCGCCCATCGACGGCCTCGCCGAGAGCCCGTACTGGACCAATCGCGACGCGGTGCCCGCGACCCGGGTGCCGGAGTCGCTGCTGGTGCTCGGCGGCGGTCCGGTCGGCGTGGAGTTCGCGCAGGTCTTCGCCCGCTTCGGCGCCTCGGTGACGGTGCTGGAGTCGCGGCCGCGGCTGCTGGCGATGGCCGAACCGGAGGCCTCCGAGGTGCTGACCGCGGCGTTCCGCGCCTGCGGCATCGAGGTCCGCACCGGCTGCGCCGTGGACCGCGTCAAGCACGATGACCAGTTCCAGGTGCACCTGGAGTCCGGCGAGGTGTTCACCGGCGAACGCCTGCTGGTCGCCACCGGGCGGCGCACCGACCTGCGCGCGCTGGGCGTCGCGGCCGTCGGGCTGGACGAGCAGGCGCGGACCGTCCCGGTCGACGAGCGGATGCGGGCCGCCGACGGCGTCTGGGCCATCGGCGACATCACCGGCCACGGGGCCTTCACGCACACCTCGGTCTACCAGGCACGGATCGCGGCCGCCGACATCCTCGGCCAGGGCACCGAGGTCGCCGACTACCGCGCGATGCCCTCGGTCATCTTCACCGACCCCGAGGTCGCCACCGTCGGGCTGACCGAATCCCGGGCCCGGGATGCCGGGATCCGGCTGCGCACCGCGATCACCCAGATCCCCGCGTCGACCCGCGGCTGGATCCACAAGGTCGGCAACGAGGGCATCATCAAGCTCGTCGCGGACGCCGACCGGGACGTCCTGGTCGGCGCCACCGTGGTCGCGCCGGCGGGCGGCGAGATCATCGGGGCGCTCGCGGTGGCGGTGCACGCGGAGGTGCCGGTGCAACGGCTGCGGGAGATGATCTTCGCGTACCCGACGTTCCACCGGGCGATCGAAGCGGCCCTGGTCGAGCTGGACGCCTGACGCGCCGGTCAGCGGCCCCCGCCGTGCGACTCGCGGCGGCGCCGCTTGCTGGTGTACATGTCCCGGTCGGCGTCGTGCAGCAGCATGTCCGGCGCGATCGCGGGGTCGGCGGTCGCGGTGTAGCCGACGCTGGCGCGCAGCCGGATCCGGACCCCGTGCACCGACACATCGGTGTTCAGGTGCCGCTCGACGCGATCCCGCAGCGCCCGCGCGGCGTCCTCGTCCGGCAGCAGGCTGACCACGACGAATTCGTCGCCGCCCATGCGGGCGACGGTGTCGCCGGCGCGCACCGCCAGCTGCAGCTCCCGCGCGGCGGCGATCAGCAGCTGATCCCCCAGCGCGTGCCCGAAGCGGTCGTTGACCGGCTTGAGCTGGTCCAGGTCCGCCAGCACCACCGCCAGCACGCCGCTGCTGCCGCGCGCCAGCTGCTGCAGGCCGTGGTCGAGCCGGTCGGACAGCAGCGCGCGGTTCGCGAGCCCGGTCAGCGGGTCGTGCAGCGCCAGGTGCGCGAGGCGGGCGTCCACCAGGCGCTGCTCGCCGATGTCCTCGTACTGGCTGACCACGTAAGCCGGGGTTCCGTCGGCACCCGGCACCGTGGTCGCCCGGATCAGGATCCAGATCGGGTGGCCCTGCTTGTGCCGGTAGCGCTTCTCCACGCTGGCGCTGTCCACGTGGCCCTCGACCAGGTCGGACAGCGCCGCCATGCCCTGCTCTTCGTCTTCCTCGTAGGTGATGTCGGTGAACGACATCGAGAGCATCTCTTCGCGCGTGTAGCCGAGCATGGTGCAGAGCGTGTCGTTGACCGCGGTCCACGCGCCCTTGAGGTCCAGCAGCGCCATGCCGATCGGGGCGTTGGCGAAGCTGCGCTGCCACAGCAGCTCCGCCTCCCGGCGCCGCGTGATGTCCTGGATCTGGGACAGGAAGTATATCGCCCGCCCGTGGCTGTCCCGGATGAACGACCGCGCCACCAGGGCCCAGATGACGCTGCCGTCGGAGCGGATGTAGCGCTTCTCCAGCACGTCCGGGGACTCCATCGGCCCCTCCGGGTCGACGTCGTCGGGGTGCGTCACCGTCCGGTAGTCCAGGCCCTCGAGCTCCTCCCGCCGGTAACCGAGCATCCGGCACATGGCCTCGTTGACGTACAGGTACCGGCCCTGCAAGTCGAGGATCGCCATCGCGGACGCCGCCTGGTCGAAGACGCGCTGCCAGGGCACGCCAGCGGCGAAATTCGGCTCCGAGGGGGACATGAGAACCGAACCATAGCGGGCGCGACCGCAGCACGCATCGGTGTGGTGGCCCACCGTGCGCGTCAGGCGTCTCCGCAGTTCATCGCCAGCAACCGGTCCAGCACGGTCGGTGATGCCTTGACCCCGTCGTGCTCGTACTCGTTGGTCACCCACACCCGCGCGCCGCGCACCTGCTGCGCCGACTCCAGCGCCTGGTCGCGGTCGACGAACATGTCGTCGTGGTAGACCGCCGCGGCGACCGGCACGTCATTGCGGGCCAGCCGGTCGAGGTCGTAGAGGTGCGGCCAGTCGGACTTGGCGGCCAGCAGCTCGGCGGCCTCCCGCAGGGGCACCAGCGCCGGGTCCTGCTCGAACATCCAGGGGTAGATCATCTCGCCGGTGAAGTTGACGCGGCCGCCCCGGGACCAGTCGAACTCGTCGAACTCCGCGCGCACCCGCTGCGCCGACCACTTCGAGGCGGTGCCCTGGCAGTAGATGGATTCGTGCAGCGCCGCGTACAGCGGGCGCTCGGCGAAGGAGAGCGCCGCGTCGACGCCGCGCAGGAAGGTGTCCGACAGGACGTCGCCGGTGAACGCCTCCTCCAGGTGGTAGTGCAGCGCGTCGAACCGGGACGCCTGGCCGAACTGGATGCCCAGCGCCTGGAACCGCTCCGGGGTCAGCCGCTCCCCCGTCGGCATGATCACCTCGTGCTCGGCGAGGTGGTCGACGACGCGGCGCGAGATGGCGGCGTCCTCCGGGTAGCGGGCGAAGTAGGCGTCGTTCTTGCGCAACGTGCGCGGATACGCGGCTCGGTAGACGTCGTCCGCGTGCCCGGTCAGCGTCGGGATGCCGCCGGTGATCATCACCTGGCGCAGCCCCTCCGGCGCCAGCGAGAGGTACGTCAGCGCGCAGAAGCCGCCGAAGCTCTGCCCCAGCACGGACCACGGCTCGTCGCCGATCAGCTGCTTGCGCAACACCTCGGCGTCCCGGACGATCGAGTCGGCGCGCAGCAGGCTCAGGTGCTCTGCCTGCTCGGCCGCCGACAGGCCCGCCAGCGTCTGGCGGTTGGCGGGCGTGCTGCGCCCGGTGCCGCGCTGGTCCAGCAGCAGCACGCGGTAGTCCTGAAGGGCGCGGCCCAGCCACGCGCTGGTGCTCAGCGGCCGTTCCGCCTTGCCGCCCGGTCCGCCCTGGAAGTAGACCAGCCACGGCAGCGCCTGGTCCTGCTTGCCTGGCGCCACCACCTCCCTGCCGAAGACCTCGATCTCCCCGGCGCCCGGGTCGTCGTGGCGCAACGGCACCCGGAAGGCGTGATCCCGGGCCACCAGGCCCGGACGGCGGTACGTGACATCGGACATCGCGATTCCTCCACAGTGGACCGATAGCTCTGGAAATCACTCTTGCAGCGGTGCTCGTCCACGCAGCGGCTGGTGGCATCGAGCAAGCGGCGAAGCCGCTTCCGGTGGTAAGCGGTCGCCGCGGCGCTAGACGCGCGCCACCTGCGTGAGCTGCCGCAAGCGGCGAAGCCGCTTAGCCCACCCTCGCAACTCGCACCGCCGCGGGTTCTCAGATGCCTTCTCGCGAGGACAGCCCCGACGCCGCGTATTGGTCATACGTAAATCGGGGATCCCGGAGTCGAGAAGGCATCTGAGGTTCCGCTACCCGCACCGCTACTCAAGACGAGTCGGACACCCGTTTAGTAGCCGGGGGCGCCGATCTCGCGGCAGATCCGGACCAGTTCCGGGTGCACGTAACGACCGTCGAGCTCGATGGCCTCGCCGTCGAGGTAGATCGACGGGCCGAGCACGCTGCCGTCGGTGTGCGCCGCCGCCACCCACGGCTCGCCGCCGATCCACGCACCCTTGGTGCCGATGCCGATCTCCACGCAACCGAACACCCGCTCGTCCTCCACGATGCGGCCGGTGGGCACCAGCACGCCCGGGTTGAAGCCCAGCGACCAGTGCGCCAGCCGGAACATGTTCGGGTCGTCGAAGGACTCCATCCAGTTCCGGAACACCTCGGCGTCGCGGTCGCCGGTGATCTCGGTGACCACGCCGTTCTCCACCTTGCAGCGCACCGGGGAGCGCAGCAGCCCGATCTCGGCCGGCGGCCACAGCGCGCCGTCGAACACGAGGGTGCCGTTCTGGGTCTCCTCGATCGGGTTCCAGGAGATCTGGCCGGAGAGCATCACGGTCTCGCCCGGCTTCTCGGCGGGCTTGCCGCGCAGGTTGATCGGGCGGCCCTGGTTGCGGCCGACCAGATCGGTGCCGTTGGCGGCGGTGATGCGCACCTCGTCGGCCTGCTCCAGCAGCGCGACCAGCGCGCGGCCCAGCCGCATGACGCCCTCGAAGTCGGGCTTGCCGACGGTGTCGACCAGCATCGGGATGTCCATGCCGGTCAGGTTGGTGTAGCGGGCGCCGTTCGCGATGGCCGCGCGGAAGGCGTCGCTGTGCATGATGTAGGCGACGCTGAACTCGATCCACACGTCGGCCTTGGCGATCGCGCCGGCCACCGGGGCCGGCGGTTCCATCGCCGAACTCGGCCGCGTCTCGTACCAGATCACGGTGGGCGTGGCCCCGGCCGCGGCGACCGCCTGCGCGGTGAGCTCCACGACGCGCCGGTCGGTCGAGGTGTCACCGGTGAGCACCACCTCTTCCCCCGGCTTGACCAGCATGACCTGCTCGACGAGCTTGCGGGCGCCGATCGCGGCCTCCCACGACAGGTACTCCGGCCGGGACTCGACTCGGCTCACAACCTCCACGACAACTCCTCAAATTTGTTCGACGAACTCATCTTGCGCAGCGGCGCCGGTAGCGGAACCTCGGACGCCGCCTGGACTCCGGGAGCCCGGACTTGTGTACGACCAGGTTGCGGTTCACGGCCAAGAGCGGCTACGCCGCTCACCCGGAAGAACGCCGGATCGGCCCGACTCCTATCTGCATGACAACTCACTTGGACTCGAAGATCCGGCTGGTCGAATAGAGCGCGTCGCCCGCGATGAGGCCCGCGCCGACGAGGTTGAGGTCCTCGTCCGCCTTGTCGCCGCGCCGCCAGCGGTAGATGATCCGCACCACGAGGGCGCCGAAGACCAGCCAGCAGGCTTGCGGGGTGGCGATCAGCAGGCCGGTGGCCAGCAGCACGCCCATCTGCCGGTTCGCACCGCCGAGCAGCTGGATCAGCGCGCCGGGAATCGCCCACAGCAGCAGCGTCATCAGCACGTTCGGGTCGGACAACCCGGCGTGGATGGTGGCGGCGTAGACCTTGGCGACCGGCGGCAGCAGCCCGTCGCCGAAGAACGCCTGCCAGGACACGGCGACCGCGATGGTCGCCACCGCGAAGCCCACCAGCGAGGAGAGGTACTGCTGGAACCGGCCGGCGCGCTCGAAGGCGTCGTAGGGCCGGTGTTCCTTGCGCAGCAGCCAACCCGCCTTGAAGTCGTAGCCCATGTCGGCGAACGCGGGCCCGGTCGCGGACGTGTAGCCGACGAACAGCGCCAGGGCCACCGGCGGCACCCCGAGGATCAGGCCGAGCACCAGGAAGATGAGCGTCACGGCGAACGCCGGGAACCAGCCGGAGTGCATCGCGGCGAGGCCCACGATGATCTCGTGGATGATCGCGGCCAGCGCGGCGGCCAGGACCCAGAGGATCAGCGCCGGCACCGACAGCTCCGAGATCAGCCCGCCGGCCAGGGCGACGACGGCGGCACCGACCACGAACAGCACGTAGCCCTGCAGGACTCCCTTGCGCAGCGCCTTCTCGTCGACCTGCGGCACCTCGCTCGGATCGACGGAGGCGGTGCGCTCGGCCTTCCCGTCCTTCTTCCGGAACATCAGGTAGGCGGCCTGCCCGAGGGCGACCAGGCCGGCGCCGATCATCACGCCGTGCGGGATGTAGAGGCTGCCGATGTTGATGTGGAACCAGGTGGGGCTGTACTGGCTGAACAGCAGCCCGATGCCGAACATGGCGAGCGCCCAGATGTTGCCGATGAAAGCCACGCCCGCCGCCGAGACCGGCAGCTTGAAGAACGCGCCGATGAACCCGAGGACGGCGCCACCGGCCAGCACGGCGGCCCGCCGGCCGCCCTTGTCCCCGGCGATGATGGTGTCGGCGGCGGCGATGCCGGGCGGCCAGGCGGCCTGCGCGGGCAGCAGCCGCGAGTTGAAAAGCCGGTACAGCACGAAGGAATCCGCGAACAACCCGATCGCGACGCCGGCGAAGACCGGCCACACGAGGTCGGCGCGGCCGAACGCGAAGGGCACCGCGATGGGCGCCAGCAGCGAGTTCGCGGCGGCGAAGGTGGAGCCGGAAACGGCGCTCTGCACCAGGTTCTGGCGGTGCACGGAGCGCATCTTGCGCAGCGCGGCGACGTTGATCCGGCCGATGATCATCGCGATCAGCGCGCCGATGACGGAGGTGTTGGCCGAGATGCCGAGCGTGGTGATCAGGTGCAGGCCGATTATCGCCCCGACCACGGAGAGCACGATGGTGATCACCAGCACGGTGGGCTCGAAGGCCCGCGGATGCGCGCGTTCGGCGCCGGCCACGGGGTCGCTGATGGTCATGAGCAGCCTTTCCGGAAAGCGGTCGGTCAGCTGGGCGACCCGGCATCGCCGGGCGCGAGTCGGCTGGACAGGTCGGCGCCCGCGGCGCGCAGCGGGGCGGTCAGCTCGTCGATCCGGCCGGTCACGCGTTCGGCCGGTCCGATCAGCGTCAGGGAGGCGACGGTCGCGCCGGAGAGCAGCAGCGGCACCGCGACGGCGCCGACGTTGGCGTCGAACTCGCCGTCGGACACCGACATCCCGGTGTCGGCGACCTCCTGCCACCGCTGCACCAGCTCGGCGTAGGTGGTGGGGGTGTTCGGGGTGAACCGGGTGAGCGGCTCGGGCCCGAAGAGCTCGCGGACCTCCTCCAGCGGCTGCCCGGCGAACAACGCGTGCCCCGAACACCCAGCGTGACCGGGCATCACGTGCCCGACGATCGCCGAGTAGCTCAACGGCCCGCGCGCGTCCACCGCGGCCACCGTGCGGTAGGAGCCGCCGTGCGCGACGTTGAGCACGGCGCTCTCCCCCGTCTCCCGGGCCAGCTTCGCGAGCACCGGCCTGGCGATCAGGCTCAGCGCACCGCTGCGCTCGGCGACCCGGGCGAGCTGCGAAATCGCCGGCCCGAGGCGGTACCGCCGGGTTTCGGGGTCGGCGAGGACGAAGCCGCGACCGGCGAGCGTGGCCAGCAACCGCTGGACGACGGACTTGTCGAGCCCGAGCTCGCGCCCGAGCTCGCTGACTCCCCACTCCGGCCGCTGGTCGGAGAAGGAGAGCAGCACCTGCATGGCCCGGTCCGCGGTCTGCAGGAGTCCTGAGCTCGCCAAACCGGCCTCCAAACTTAGAATGTTGCGATATGCACAACGCTGTCGCTATTTGTGCACCGCGTTGGGGGATACGGTGCGCCCGGCCAGCGGGTTTGTCAATACGCTGCGCCCGAAGTCGGATCACCACGGTGCGTTACTCTCGCGAGCACCGATCCAGCGGAGCGTGAGGTGAGGGCATGGCGGAGACTTCGGTGGGCCGCGCCGTCGAACTGATCCGGCAGATGATGCGCAGCCAGGAGCTGCTGCCGGGGCAGCCGCTGCGCCAGGAAGCGCTCGCCGAACGCTTGGGCGTCAGCCGCGTGCCGGTCCGCGAGGCGCTGAAGGCGCTCGAAGCGGAGGGCGTGGTGCGCCACCAGCCGAACGTCGGCTACACGGTGGCCCGGCTTTCGGCGGAGGAGCTGCGCCAGGCGTACCTGATGCGCGCCGCGCTGGAGGCGGTCGTGCTGCGCGAGCTGCCCCTCCTGAGCACGGCGCAGATCATCGAGCTGACCGAGATCAACGAGGGCATCGCGGAGGCGGCCGAAGCGGTCGACGTCCTGCGGATCATCGAGCTCAACCACGACTTCCACTTCGTCATCTTCCGCAGTTCGGGCCTGAACCTGATCGTCGACGAGATCGAACGCATCTGGAAGATGACGGAGGCGTACCGCGCGGTGTACATCTACGACGAGTCGGCGCGCCGCCGGATCGTCCGCGAGCACCGGCAGCTGATCAACGCGCTGCGCCGCGGGCAGACCGAGCGAGCGATCCAGATCATGGACTCGCACCGCGACGCCACCCCGGCCCAGCTCGCCCCCGCTCTCGGCGTCAGCCTGCCACTGCCGGGATGATCTAGAGATCGTCCCCAAGGCTCCGGGCAAGCTCACCGGCCCCTGACGGGTTGGCGATTTCACGCGAAATCGCCAACCTTCCCCCACGCGAGGCGTTGATTTCGCGCGAAATCGACGCCTCGCACTCACGTCGCACGCCCGCCCGCACCCTCACGCCGAAACGACCCCTGGTCCACCGTGGACGAGTCTGAACCGTCCACTTAAGACCGGTGGGGACGGCGGCCGGGGCGGGTCAGCGTCGGCTCGGCGGCCGCAGGTCGTCGGGGGCTTCGTGCGGCAGGCCGATGCGCATCAGCCGGATCGAACCGTCCGCGAGGCCGATGACGAGCCGGCGACCATCCGGCGGCCACGCCATGCCGCCGCAGTCGCCACCCGGGAAGTAGCGCAGCGGGCGTGCTGGTCGCGCGCCGCCCGGAAAGGCCGCGGCTCGGCGACTACGCCGCCGCCACGACCGCGACGCACACCCTGCCCATCACCTGACCACTCCGATGCCTGCGCGTATCGCGGGAGGGCGCAACCGGTTCCTCACCGGGCCAGGCGATCGCACAAATTGAATACAATTTTGTATGGACTCCGTGCGCGTCGGGTGCTTAACTCGGGCCCGACGCAGGCGACCGGAAGGGACGGACATGGCGGATCTCGAGTACCAGGTCAGCGACGGGATCGGGACGATCCTGCTCAACCGCCCGAAGCGCAAGAACGCCTTCACCATGGAAATGATCGACGAGTGGGCCGCGGCCATCCGCTCCGCTCGTTTCGACCCCGAGGTGCGGGTCCTGGTGCTCACCGGCGCCGGCGACGCGTTCTGCTCGGGCGTCGACCTGGACGCCTTCACCTCGGGCGAGAAGTCCGTGCTGGACCACAAGACCGTCCTCACCGACCGGATCCACCAGGTCGCCCTCGCCCTGGAGGACCTGGACAAGCCGGTCATCGCGGCGGTCAACGGCGTCGCGGTCGGCGCAGGCATGGACATGGCCCTGATGTGCGACATCCGGTTCGTCGGCGAGTCGGCCAGGCTCTCCGAGGGTTACGTCCGCGTCGGCCTGGTCCCCGGCGACGGCGGCTGCTACTACCTGCCGCGACTGGTGGGCACCGCGAAGGCGCTGGAGCTGCTGTGGACCGGCGACTTCGTGGACGCCAAGACCGCGGTGGACATCGGCATCGCCAGCCGGTGCGTGCCCGACGCCGAACTGATGGACGAGACCTACGCGTTCGCCCGGCGCCTGGCCGACGGCCCGCCGGTGGCCATCCGGGCCATCAAGCGGACCGTGTACCAGTCGGCGCGCACCGACCTGCGCACCTCGCTGGACCTGATCTCCTCGCACATGGCCGTCGTGCAGTCCACTGAGGACTCCGCCGAGGCGATGCAGGCCTTCAAGGAGAAGCGCAAGCCCGAATTCCGGGGCCGGTGACCACTGTGGATGGACTGCTGCGGCCGCGGTCGGTGGCGATCGTCGGCGCCTCGGAGCGCTCCGCGATGGCCGGGCGGCTCACGCGCTACCTGCGGGACTTCGACGGCGCCGTCTACCCGATCAACCCGAACCACCGCGAGATCCACGGACTGCCCTGCTACCCGTCGCTGCTGGAACTGCCCGGCCCGGTCGACCTGGTGCTGGTGCTGGTCCCGGCGTCGCGCGTGCTGCCGGTGGTCGAGGAAGCGGGCCGCGCGGGCGCGTCCTGCGTGGTGGTGCTGTCGTCCGGGTTCGCCGAGATCGGCGCGGACGGCCGGGAACTCCAGGACCGGTTGGTGGCGGCTGCGAAGCGGCACGGGCTGCGGGTGATCGGCCCCAACTGCCAGGGCCTGATCTACCGGCCCACCGGGCTGACCGCCACGTTCACCGCCGCCGCCGACGGGGAGCAGCCGGGCGAGTCCGGCATCGCCTACGTGGGCCAGAGCGGCGCGCTCGGCGGCAGCTTCCTCGGGCTGGCGCGGGATCGCGGGATCGGGCTCACCGCCTGGATCAGCGTCGGCAACCAGGCCGACCTGACCGCGACCGACGCCGCCGAACTGCTGGTGGCCGACCCGAACGTCCGGGTGCTGGCCTGCTACCTGGAGGAACTGCCCGACGGGGCGCGGTGGGCCCGGCTCTCGACGCGCGCCGCCGAGCTCGGCAAGCACATCGTCGTGCTGCGCTCGGGCCGCTCCTCGGCAGGTGAGCGCGCCATCGCCTCGCACACCGGCGCGCTGGTCCGCTCCGGTTCCGCTTTCGACCTGCTCACCCGGGAATCCGGCGCGATCCAGGTCGACGACCTCGACGAGCTGCTGGACGTGTCGGTCGCGTTGACCGGCGCCCCGAGCCTGCGGGCGGGCCGCATCGGCGTCATCACCAGTTCCGGCGGGGCGGGTGGGCTGGCCGCCGACCAGGCCGAGGGCAACGGCCTGGCGCTGCCCGAACTCGACGCCGCGACGCAGGCGGCCCTGGCGCCGCTCGTCCCGTCGTTCGGCAGCGTCGTCAACCCGGTGGACGTCACCGCGCAGGTCATCAACGACCACGCGCAGCTGGGCGCGGTGTGCGAGGCCGTCGCGGAGTCCGCCGAGGTGGACGCCGTGCTGGTGGCGCTGACGACCATCGGCGGCGAGCCCGCGGTGGCGGTGGCCGAGTCGATCCTGCGAGCCGCGAAGCGCTCCGCCAAGCCCTTCGTCGTGGCCTGGATCTACTCCCACGACCAGATCGCCGAGGCGGCCTCGTTGTTGCGCCGCAACGGTGTTTCCGTGCTGGGCACGACGACCGCCGCGCTGCGCCTCATCGCGCACCTGGTGCCCCACGACGAGCGCCGCGCCGCCGTCGCCGCGACGCGCGGCCTGGCAGGCTTCCTGGACCGGCCGGCGCTCACCGAGGCCGATGGCGCGGATCTGCTCGACGCGATGCGGATCGCCCGGCCGCAGGGCCGGCTGGCGGCCGGTCCTGCCGAGGCCGCCGCGGTCGCCGGGGAACTCGGCGACCGGGTCGTGCTGAAGGTCCAATCCCCCGATCTGGCGCACAAAAGCGATGTCGGCGGCGTCGTGGTCGGCGTTCCGGCGGAGCAGGTTCGCGGCGCCGCCGAGAACATGCTCGAAACCGTCGCTGTGAACGCGCCCCAGGCCCGCATCGACGGCGTGCTGGTGCAGGAACTCCTGCCCGGTGGCGTCGAGCTGCTGGTCGGCGTGCAGGGCGGCGAGGACGGCTACCCGCCGGTGCTGACCGTCGGCATGGGCGGCACGACGACCGAGCTGTACCGGGACGTCGTCTCCGCCCTCGGCCCGGTGGACGCCGAACAGGCCACCGCGTTGTTGCGGCGGCTGCGCGGCTGGCCACTGCTGGACGGCTTCCGCGGCCGTCCGCGCTGCGATGTGGCGGCGGCCGCCGCCGCGATCGCGTCGATTTCCCAGGCGGCCGTGGAACTCGGCGACCGGCTGGGCGAGATGGAGATCAACCCGCTCGTGGTCCACGGGTCCGGCGCAGTCGCCGCCGACCTCGTCGTGACCGGAAGAACCGGAGGTAGCACATGAGCGGGTCGACGAAGCCCCGCCGGTTCACCCACGCCCGCGCGGTGCTCAGCGGGTCGATCGGCAACACCGTCGAGTGGTACGACTGGTTCGTCTACGCGAACTTCGCGCTGTACTTCGCCGGGCAGTTCTTCCCGAAGGGCAATCCGACCGCGCAGCTGATGAACACCGCCGCGGTGTTCGCGGTGGGCTTCCTGGCCCGCCCGCTGGGCGGCTGGGTGCTGGGCCGGATCGCCGACCGGCGAGGCCGCAAGTTCGGCCTGACCCTGTCGGTGACGATGATGTCGTTAAGCGCGCTGCTGATCGCCATCGCCCCGCCCCACCAGCACGCCGGCTACTTCGGCGCGGTGCTGCTGCTGATCGCGCGGATCATGCAGGGCATCAGCGTCGGCGGCGAGTACGCGGCCAGCGCCGCCTACCTCACCGAGGTGTCGCAGCGGGGCCGGCGCGGCCTGGGTTCGAGCTTCCAGTACGTGTCGGTGACGATCGGGCAGCTGCTCGGGCTCGTCGTGCTGATGGTGCTGCAGGCCGTCATGACCGAGGAGCAGCTCACCGCGTGGGGCTGGCGCATCCCGTTCGTCATCGGGGCGGTCGCCGCGCTCGTGGTGTTCTACCTGCGGCGCCGGATGCACGAGACGTCGGCTTACGTCGAAGAGGAGTCGCACGACGCGCAGATGCGCCGGGGCACGCTGCGCGAGGTGTGGAAGCACCGCCGCGCCGCGGTGCTGGTGTTCGCGCTGACCCTCGGCGGCAGCGTGGCGTTCTACACCTACACCACGTACCTGACGAAGTACCTGAGCAACTCCGTGGGGCTGAGCAAACCCGACGCGGCCCGGGTCATGTTCATCGCGCTGTGCGTGTTCGCGGTCCTGCTGCCACTGGGCGGGGCGATCTCGGACAAGATCGGCCGCCGGCCGGTGCTGATCTTCTTCGGCGTCGGCACCACGCTGGGCACCTACCCCATCATGACGTCGATGCAGCGCTGGCCGAGCTTCGGCGTCGCGCTGGCGCTGACCATGCTGGCGTTGACGATCGTGGCCGGGTACTCGTCGGTGAACGCCTGCGTGAAGGCCGAGCTGTTCCCGACCGGCATCCGCACGGTCGGCGTCGCGATCCCCTACGCGCTGGCACAAGCGATCTTCGGCGGCACCGCGGAGTACGTGGCGCTGGCGTTCCGCGACGCGGGCGTCGAGAACTACTTCTTCTTCTACGTCTCGGCCTGCGGCCTGGTGTCGCTGCTGACCTACCTGCTGATGCCGGAGACCAGGACCGCGGCGCTGAGCCGCGCCGAGCAGGAGCTGCAGAGCAGCGGAAAGACATCCCAGGAGCTTGAATGTCAAGCCGCAGCCGAGTTGACGTGATGGGCCCAGGCGGTGGTCTCGTCGTAGAGGGTGCCGGTTTTG
>NZ_JBWKKH010000048.1:0-59667 GCF_056431645.1 Saccharopolyspora sp. NPDC045839 | reverse complement strand
CAACTCCCCGAACGCAACCTCACGATCGGGATCGTGCACACTAGCCATCGCAGCCCTTGGATCGATCTTCTTTCTGTGGCAAGAGGAATGATCAACCAAGGGCTGCGTTCATGATCAACCGGGTCCGTGCTACCCACGCCAGAAGTTAAAAACCAAGCTAGAGCGGGTGGCCGTAGCGGGCGAGGACCCGGGCGCGCAGCTCCGGGTCGTTGCGCGGCACCGGCTCCAGGAACACCTCGTCCAGTTGCGCGAATTCGGCGCGCAGCATCGAGTCGATGCGCACCACGGCGCGTTCCAGCTCGGTGGAGTCCAGCGTCGCGGCGAAGTCCAGGCGGGCGCAGAACAGCACCCGGTCGGTCCCGGTGTTCATGGACAGCACGTCCACGATGAAGTCCACCTCGGGCTGCTCCGCGAGCCTGTTCCGCACGGCCGCCAGCAGTCGCCGGTCGGCCTGTTGGCCGATCAGCAGCCCCAGGTTGGTGCGGGCCATGGTGTAGGCGACCGCGGCCAGCAGCGCGCCGATCGCGAGCGAGGCGAGCCCGTCCCAGGCGCTCGACCCGGTGAGCTGGTGCAACCCGAGCCCGGCGAACGCGAGCAGCAGCCCGGCCAGCGCGGCGCTGTCCTCCAACAGCACCGTCTTGACCGTCGGATCGTCGGAGATCCGCAGGTGGTGGAGGATCTTGTCGCCGCTCTCGGCGGCCTCGGCCCGCACCTGCCGCATCGCGCGCAGCCAGGACACGCCCTCCAGGACGAACGCGATCGCGAGCACGACGTACCCGACCAGCGGCTGGGTCTGCTCCTCCGGCGGGCCGAGCAGGGTCCGGAAGCCCTCGATGAAGGCGAAGACGGCACCGGAGACGAAGATGCTCATCGCGGCGATCAGCGACCAGAAGTACCGCTCCTTGCCGTAGCCGAACGGGTGGCGGGCGTCGGCGGGTTTGCCGGAGCGCCGCAGCGCGGTCAGCAGGAACACCTCGGTGCACGTGTCGGCCACCGAGTGCGCGGCCTCGGAGAGCATCGCCGCCGACCCGGTGATCACCCCGGCGAACGCCTTCATGGCCGCGATGGCCAGGTTGATGCCCAGCGCCACCAGCACCGTGAGCGTGCTCTCGCCGCCCTTGTCCGCGTCCGCCATCGTCGACTCCCGGTCCTCCTCGCTCCGGCGAACACGCTAGGCGCGCCGGAGCGACCGGGCCCGTCAAGGCAGGTCACACCGCGAGTCGGGCCTCCCGCAGCGCCTCGCGGATCTCCTCGAGCGCATCCGGGTCGGTGATCGGCAGCTTCGGCTCGCGGGGCAGCCCGGCCGGCTGGCCGAGCAGGTTCATGGCGGCCTTGAGGGACGCCTGCATGCCGCCGTAGCGCCAGTTGTAGCCGTCGGTGCCCGCGCCGCGCAGCCGGGACATCAGCCGGGCGTTGGTGTCGGCGATCTCGGCTGCCTCGTCGAGCCGCCCCTGCCACGCCAGCTCGAAGAACCGGGGCATCCGCTCGCCGAGCAGCATCCCGGAACTGAAGTGCCCGTCGCCGCCGAAACCGCCCGCGATGGCGGAAAGTCCCAGCCGGGAAAGCAGGTTCCCGAACACCAGGACCCGGTCCGAGACCGCCTCGATGGTGGCGTAGAACGTCCGGTCGTCGGGAGTGCTCTGCTTGATCGCCACGACGTTCGGGATCGCCACGAGCTCGTCGAGCTGCTCGATCGAGATGTCTGCCGCGGCGTCCTGCGGGAAGTTGTACAGCCAGGCGGGAAGGCTCGTGGCGCCGAAGACGTCCACGTAGTACCGGTGCAGCTCGCGCGCGGTGGGCCGAACGCCCGCGGGCGGCGCCGCCATCACCGCATCGGCACCGATCTGCTCGGCGTGCCGGGCGAGCTCGACGGCGTCCGCGGTGCGCGGGTGCATCACGCCGACGATCACCGGCACCCGCCCGGCCGCCTCTTCGACGGCCGCCGCCGCCAGCCGCCGGCGCTCGTCGAGGGTTTGCAGCGGCCATTCGCCGGTGCTGCCGTTGACCAGCAGCCCGTGCACGCCCTGGCGCACGAACAGCTCCACCGTCGCCCGGAAGGCCGGCAGGTCCAGCTCGCCGGAGCCGGCGAAGGGCGTGGGCAGGGCGCTGAAGTAGCCGCGCCAGGCGACGTCGGTGCGGTCCATGGTGATCCCTTCGTGACGGCGTGCCGACACGACGCTAGGACCGCGCCGATGCCTCGCCGTTGCGATTTGCGCTGCGATCGATGCCCGAATCGGCATGGTCGTGCCCGAAGTTCTTCAGCAGGTGCCGCAGGTTCAGCAGCACCGGGCTGGATTCGCCGCGCCGCCAGGTCAGCATCACCGTCGACTTCGCCGGATTTCCCCGCAGCCGGGCGAACTTCACCCCGGGCCGCGGAATCCGGGAGAGCTGGCCGGAAACCAGCGCGACGCCCTCGCCCGCGGCCACCAGCGTCAGCAGCATCGGGGTGCTCTGGGCCTGGTGCCGCACGGTCGGCGTGAACCCGGCGGCCGCGCAACCGGTGAGCGTCGCGGTGATCATGCCCTGGCCGAGATCCCGCCGGTAGATGACGAATTCCTCGTCGGCGAGCTCGGCGAGGTCGATCTCGGGGGAGTCCAGCCGGTGTGTGACCGGCAGCGCCGCTACGAGGTCGTCGTTGCCCACCGGGTCGAAGTCCAGCTCCGGGTCGACGTTCGCCGGGGCGCGCAGCAGGCCGCAGTCGATGGTGCCGGTGCGCAGCGCCTCGACCTGCTCGTCCGTGTGCAGCTCGTGGAGCTGCAGGTCGAGGTCGGCGTGCAGCTGCCGCAGGCCGCGCAGCACGCGCGGCAGGAGGTCGATCGCCAGCGGCTCGACGTACCCGATCGCCAGCCGGCCGATCTGCCCCTGCTCCGCCCGGCGGGCGATGTCGCGCGCCCGGTCCAGCCGGGCGAGCACGCCGGTCAGCTCGGCGGCGAACGCCGCGCCCGCCGCCGTCAGCTCCACGCGCCGGGAACTGCGGTCCAGCAGCCGGACCCCGATCGTCTGCTCCAACGCCTGGAGGTGCCGGGTCAGCGGGGGCTGGGTCAGGTGCAACCGCTGCGCCGCCCGGCCGAAGTGCAGTTCCTCGGCGAGCACCTGGAAGACCCGGAGCTGCTGGACCGTCGGATCGTTAGCCATATCGGCATTGATGCAGGACGAACGGGCAATGGTCAACAGCCGGGCCCGGACTAGCGTCGCCGTATTCACCGCGACGGGCTCGGGTCCCGGCAGCCGTCCGCACCCGCCCGCTTCCAGCGAGGGGACCTCCATGGCTGAGCAAGCACGAACGGCTCCGGTGCGGCTGCGCCGGGTGATCGCCGCCGCCGGCATCGGCAACTTCGTCGAATGGTTCGACTTCAGTCTCTACGGATTCCTCGCCCCGGTGCTGGCCGCCCAGTTCTTCCCGAACTCGGATCCGGCGGCATCGCTGCTGGCCACCTTCGCGGTCTTCGGGCTCGCGTTCTTCGTGCGGCCGCTGGGTGCGCTGTACTTCGGTCGGATGGGCGACCGGGTGGGCCGCCGGACGACGCTGTCGGTCATCGTGCTGCTGATGTCCGGGTCGACGGCGGTGATCGGCCTGCTGCCGACCTACGCCGCGATCGGCGTGGGCGCTCCGCTGCTGCTGCTCCTGATGCGCTTGCTGCAAGGCTTTTCCGCCGGCGGCGAGTTCACCGGGGCCTCGGTGCTGATCGTCGAGTACGCGCCGCCGCACCGCCGCGGGCTGTACATGAGCGCGCTGTCCATCTCGACGTTCGCCGCGTCCGCCCTCGGCGTCATGATCACCGCCGCGCTGACCAGCGGGGTCGGCGTCGAGGCGATGCAGGCGTGGGGCTGGCGGGCGCTGTTCCTGCTCTCGTTGCCCCTCGGCCTGGTCGGTCTCTACCTGCGGTTGAAGGTCGAGGAGACGCCCGAGTTCAAGCGGCTGGAGCACGCCGCCGACGTCGAGCAGGCTCCGCTGGCCGAGGCGTTGCGCACGCAGCGCAAGCCGATCGCCACCCTGTTCGTGCTGATCATGATCAACTCGGTGGCGTTCTACGTGCTGGGCACCTACTGGCCCACGTTCCTCTCCCAGCACGCCGGGATGGCCCGTACCGAGGCGTTGTGGTCCTCGGCCGCGGCCTACGGCGTGCTGATCGCGACCGCGCCGCTGCACGGATACCTGGCCGACCGCTTCGGCCGGAAGCCGATGATGGTGTACGCGACGGTCGGGTTCGCGGTGGTCGCGATCCCGGGATTCCTGCTCTCCGCGCAGGGCGGTTTCTGGACCGCCTTCCTCGGTCAGGCGCTGTTCGCGCTGATGGCGGGCGCGATGAGCCCGGTGAACAGCCTGATCACCGCCGAGCTCTTCCCGCCGCACGTCCGCTACAGCTCCGGCGCCATCGGGCAGAACCTGGCGTACCTGGTCTTCGGCGGCACCGCGCCGTACGTCTGCACGTTCCTGATCGCCGCAACCGGTTCGGGGCTGTCGCCGGCCATCTACATCGCCGCGATCGCGGTGGTTTCCGCGCTGGGGGCCATCTTCATGCTCCGGGAGACCAAACCGGCCGAGGCGCCGTCCAGGGACCGGGTCGTGGAAGGTGCGTCGTGACGGGGCTCGCGGAGTTGTGGTCGATCGTCGGCGCGGCCGGCCTGCTGCCGCCGGACGCCGACCTGCGGCGCTACGAGATCGCGCCGAACCTGCTCACCGGTGCGGCCGCGTTCCTGGTCCGCCCGTCCACGGTGGACGAGGTCCGGGCCGTCCTGGCCTGGGCCAGGGGGAACGCCACCAGGCTGGTGGTGCAGGGCGCGAACTCGGGGCTGGTCGGCGCGGGACTGCCGGACGCCTCCGGCGGCTGGGGAGTGCTTTCCACCGAACGGCTGCGGGAGCCGTTCTCGGTCGATCCGCGGGCGCGGACGCTGATCGCGGGCGCCGGGTGGCGGCTGGACGAGATCAACGAGCGGCTGGCGGAGCATTCGCTGCAGCTGCCCGTCGAGGTCGGGTCGAGCCCGTCGGTCGGCGGCATGGTCGCCACCAACACGGCCGGCTCGCACGTCATCCGCTACGGCGACGTCCGCCGGCGGCTCCTCGGCGTGCAGGCCGTGGTGCCGGACGACCGGGGCACGGTCTTCGACCGGCTCAAACCGCTGCGGAAGTGCAACGAGGGCCTCGACGTCAGCCAGCTGTTCGTCGGCACCGGCGGCGAGTACGGCGTGGTGACCGCGGCGAGCGTCGAGCTGGCGCCGCTGCCGCGCAGCCGGGCGGCCGCGTGGCTGGCGGTGGCGGAGGACCGGATGCCGGACGTGCTGAACGTCTTCGAGCATTCCTGCGCGGAGTGGCTCTCCGCCTGCGAGGTCGCCTCGCCGTCGGCGCTAGCCCTGCTCGCCGACCGGCACGGCGCGCTGCTCCGCCGGGTCCCGTCGCCGCACCACCACGCGATGCTGGTGGAGGTCGGGGCGCCGGACGGCTCGGCGGAGGAGCGGCTGCTCGCGGTGCTCGCCGACTTGGACGAGCGCGGCTGGTTGATCGGCGCGCGGGTGGGCGGCCCGGCCGAGATGTGGCAGGTGCGGCACACCATCCCGGAGATCACCGAGCGGATGAGCCCCGTGTGGAGCTTCGACGTGTCCACGCCGCGCAGCGAGATCGCCGCGTTCCGGCGCGACGTGCTCGCGCGCCTCGCCGCCAGGCACCCGGAGATCACGCCGATCGAGCTCGGCCACTACGGCGACGGCGGGCTGCACCTGATCCTGCCGCTGCCCGTGCAGGTCGCCGCCGACCCCGACGCGGTCGATGGCGTGCGCCGGCTCGTCTACGACACGGCGGTGCGGGATCACGGCGGCACCTTCAGCGCCGAGCACGGCATCGGGCCGAAGAACGCGGATATGTACCGCCGCTACGTGTCGGAGGACGTGCGCGAACTCTCGGCGGCGCTGAAGCGGCGCTTCGACCCGGACGGGATCCTCGGCTGGTCGCTTTCGTCACCCGACCGGGTGAGCAGGTGAAACGGGGTCCGTCCCACGGGCCGGGCGGCTCGGGTCGCGTCACATTTCCAGGGGGCGGCGGCCGTGTTATGGCCGGGCATGGCACCCTTGGGTTGGCTGTTCCTGCATTTCGCACGGGTGCGGCTGCGCACGTACGCCCCGGTTGCGCCGGATAGCCGGGCCATGACCAGGAGTGGCTGAGTGGCAGACTTTTTCTCCTTCATCCTTTACCCGGTGTCGGCGATCTTGTGGTTCTGGCACAAGGTCTTCGGCGCCGTGCTCGGGCCGGACAACGGCTTCGCCTGGGCGCTTTCGGTGTTCTTCCTGGTGTTCTCGCTGCGCGTGGTGCTGCTGAAGCCGGCGATCAGCCAGCTGCGCGCGGGCCGCAAGATGGCGAAGTTCGCGCCGCAGATCCAGAAGCTGCGCGAGAAGTACAAGGGCGATCGCCAGCGCATGGCGCAGGAGATGCAGAAGCTGCAGTCCGAGCACGGGGTGAACCCGCTCGGCGGCTGTCTGCCCGCGCTGTTGCAGATCCCGGTCTTCCTGAGCCTCTTCCACGTGCTGCAGAACTTCCACCCGGGCGCGGAGAGCAACTACATCTTCGACCGGGCCGGCGTCGAGTCGTTCATCAACGCCGACATCTTCGGCGCCAAGCTGGGGAACTGGATCACCCAGCCGGCGGACCAGCTCGCGTTGTTCGGCACCGACCGGACGTCCATGATGATCGTCGGCATCCCGCTGATGCTCATCGCGTCGGTGGCCACGTTCTTCACCATGCGGCTGTCGGTCAAGAAGCAGACCGACGCGGCGATGGCCAACCCGCAGTCGGCCATGATGGCCAAGTTCATGATGTACATCGCGCCGATCGGCGCGATCATCTCCGGTTGGTTCCTGCCGATCGCGGTGCTGCTGTACTGGCTGGCGAACAACGTCTGGACGCTGGGCCAGCAGCACTTCCTGACCAAGAAGATCGACCACGAGCAGGAGCGCGAGAAGGCCAAGGAGATCGAGGCCAAGAAGGCGGCCCCGCGGCCGAAGCCGGGCCAGAAGCCGGTGCGCGCCGAGGCCAAGAACGGCGAAGAGGACGCGGAGCCGGCTGCGGCGACGACGGGCGGCGCGAAGCCTGCCGGCGGTCAGGCCGGCGGAGCCAACGGCCAGCGGCCGGGCAACCGGCCGGGAGGCAAGAAGAACCAGCCGAAGAACCGGCCGGGGAAGCAGGCCGCGTCGGCCAAGAAGGGCAAGAAGAGACGTTAGGTCCGCAATTTCAATGGAAATCAGAGCTCTGATTTCCATTGAAATTGCGGCGAACGGAACGAAGGTTCCGTGGTTCGGAAGTGGCGAAAGGGCCGGTGGAGGAAGTCCACCGGCCCTTTCGCTCGTTCCGGGATGGTCCGCCGGGCCGCCCAGGGGGCGGCCGGGCCGGTTACTCCGGGGTGGCCACGACGATGCGGTTCTCGTCGTAGCCGAGGTCACCGCCGACGTAGCGCCCGCCGCAGGTCACCAGCA
The DNA here is from genome assembly GCF_056431645.1 of Saccharopolyspora sp. NPDC045839. Lineage (NCBI taxonomy): Bacteria > Bacillati > Actinomycetota > Actinomycetes > Pseudonocardiales > Pseudonocardiaceae > Saccharopolyspora > Saccharopolyspora sp. NPDC045839. The sequence continues at coordinate 52,206 of NZ_JBWKKH010000048.1, read as the reverse complement.
CCAGACGATGCGCGCCGCCTTGGCCGAACAGCTCGCGGGCCCGGCCGGGCAGCTCGTCCTTGTCCACCGTGACGACCTCCGACACCCGGTACCGGTACTCCCGGCCGGCGTCGTCGACGACGGTGACAGGCTGGCCGGTCTGCGATTCCCACAGCTCGGCGAACGGCCCGACGGTGCCCTTCCAGTTGACGTGCCCGGCGAGCACCGTCGCGCCCTTCGGCGCGTCCAGCCCGGCGCCCCACCAGGTCGCCTCGCCGACGCCGTCCGGCACCGGCAGGGTTCCCGAGCGGTCGATCTCCTTGCGCACGAGCTCCGCCGTGCCGCCCTGCGGCAGCCGGATCGTGCCCGGCGGCTGCCCGGCCGGCACGTGCACCGGCTGGGCGGGTAGCGCCTGCGGGGCGACGGCCGCGGCGTGCGGTGTCGGTTCGGCCGGGGCGACCGGGACGGTCAGGGCGGCCGGCTGATCGCCGCCGAACAGGCCGCCGGCGATCAGGACGACCGCCGCGACCAGTCCGATGACGCCGGCCGCCACCAGCGCGAACAGGGAACGTCGAGACTTGCTCACTGCTGCCGCCCCGCCCCGATCCGGCGGCGCACCGCCACCGCGCCGAAGGCCGCGACCAGGGTCAGGCCCGCCAGGCCGCCGATCAGTCCGGCAGGAGTCCCGCCGTCCGCCGGGGTCGGGTCACCGGCCGGGATGTGGATCGGCACGGTCGGGGTGTTCGGCGTGTTGGCCAGGCTCAGCTCCAGCGTCTCGCCGGGCTGGACCGTGCCGGACACCGACGGCGGGTTCGCCTCGTCGAAGGCCTCCTCGTAGCCCTTGGCGGGCGCGACCTCGGTGAGCTTGATCTCCTGCGGGGTGCGCAGGTCGGGCACGGTGGCGGTGCCGTCCTCGCCGGTGACGACCACGAGGGGCTGCCCGTCCTCGCCGAGCAGCGGGGTGCCGTCCTGGCGCAGCGCGGGCGAACCGTCCGCGGCGGTCACGCGCAGCGAGACGCCGGCGATGCCCGCCTGGCTCTCCGCGTCGACCTTGCCGACGTGCACCACGCCGGGCGCGGTCACCGCGGTGGCGGTGGCCTCGATGGAGAGCTCCTGCTCGCCGCCGGTGGACACGACGCGCTGGGTCGTGTCGGGCTGGTTGACGGCCTGCCGCACGTACGGCCGCTCGGCCGGGGCGGACAGCTTGCCGGTGATCTTCGGGTTCGGGCCGGTCGGCGTGACCTTCAGCGCCAGCGGGCTGCCGTCCTCCGGCGTGGTGACGGTGCCGTCGGCGTCCAGGCCCTCGACGGTCGCGTCGGTCAGCGCGAGCTCGACCGGGACGCCGCCGACGCCCTTGTCGTCCGTGCGCTGCACGGCGAGCGTCCAGTCCGCGGCCTGGCCGATGGTCTGCTCGCCCTCAGGTGCGGTGAGCTCGGCCTTCCAGGGGCCCCGGTTCGCCGCGGCTTCCGCCTTGAGCTCCTCGACAGCGGCCTGCACGCCCTGCGGCAGCTTGGCGAAGTGGGCGTCGACGTCGTAGCCGATGCGCTTGAAGTCGTTCTCCGGGTCGAGGTCCGCCTGGCTGCGCGGCGCGGCGGTCCACGAGTGCAGCAGGTGCGCCAGCGCGGCGGCCTCGTCCGGCGACTGCGTGTTGCCGTAGCGCAGCAGCAGGTACGAGATGTTCGCCGCCACGTCGTCCGGGAGCTGCGTGCCCCACTTGGTCTTGAGCTCGTCGCCCGGCTGGTACTCCTCGCCGCTGTCCGGAGCGGTCAGCGCGAACTGCACGCACCAGACCTGCTGCCCGTTGACGAGGTAGGAACCCAGCCAGTCGCGGTCCGGTTCCGGGTTGCCCCGGTACGGTTGCCCGGGCCGGGTCTCGTGGCCGATCGCCTCCTGCGGGTCGGCACTAGCGGCGCCGGGGGTGGCGAGCAAGCTGCCCCCCGCGAGCACGGCGGTGCCGAGCACCGCCGTGAGCCATTTCCTGAACATGCGCATGAAGCTCCAGTTCCGGTGGTGGAGGTGAGAGGCGCCACGTGCTCGTTCTCCGACCCCGACCAGGAGCACGGGTCGCCTCACGCGATGATTCCGATCACGGAGTGTGCCCACAAGAGGTCATTAGGTGGACCTTTCCGGTTACTGCCCGCCGACGGTCGCGCACGGACCGTTCGGTTCGGTCACCCGTTGGGCCGCACCGCAGGCGTCCCGGCCTCGTCCGTCGCCTACCGGTCGCAGCGCCGGTGATCGGTTGGCGACGCGATGCGATCGTTACTGTTCGCGAAATCGATACCCAGTAAGTGCCCCGCCTCGATGGGGAGCGGCGAGATCGAACGGTAAAGTCGGTTTTACCGAACCGGGAACCGGTCAACGCCCCCGATCGTTGTTCCGAGTGACGGCGCAAGCACGCCCCAGGAGGATGAGTTGCGCACATCGAGCAACCCAGCGTTCCGCAACCTGCCGACGACCGGCGGTTACGCGAACTTCAACTACGGCCAGGGGCAGCCTGCTGCGCCCTACGGCCAGGCGCCGGCTGCGCCGCCGCAGACCGCGCGACCGATGACCATCGACGACGTGGTCACCAAGACCGCGATCACGCTCGGCCTGGCGGTGATCACCGGCACCCTGACCTACCTGGTCGGCCCGCCGGCCGTCGCGCTGGCCCTGCCGGCCGCGATCATCGGCCTGGTGATCTCGCTGGTCATCATCTTCAAGAAGAAGGTCAGCCCGGCACTGGTCATCGCCTACTCGGCGGTCGAGGGCGTGTTCCTCGGCGGCATCAGCTACGTGATCGCCCTGGCGGTCGGCAACCCGGGGATCATCATCCAGGCCATCGCGGGCACCGTCGGTGTCTTCGCGGCCATGCTGGTGGTCTACAAGACGGGCGCCATCCGCGTCACCCCGAAGCTCACCAAGTGGATCATCGGCGCCCTCGCCGGTGTCGCGGTGCTGATGCTGGTCAACATGATCGCCAGCTTCTTCACCCCGGGCGGACTGGGCCTGCGCGACGGCAGCGGCCTCGCGATCGCGTTCAGCCTGCTGTGCATCGGCATCGCGGCGTTCAGCTTCCTGCTCGACTTCGACGCCGCGGACCAGGCGATCAAGGGCGGCGTGGACGCCAAGTTCGCCTGGTACATCGCCTTCGGCCTGATGACCACCCTGGTCTGGCTCTACCTGGAGATCCTCCGCCTGCTCTCCTACTTCCAAAGCAGCGACTGACGAAGACCGTTTCTGGACTCGTTCTGCGTAGCGGTGCGGGTGGCGGAACCTCAGAAGCCTTCTCGACTCCGGGATCCCCGACTTACGTATGACCAATACGCGGCATCGGGGCTGTCCTCGCGAGAAGGCTTCTGAGAACCCGCGGCGGTGCGAGTTGCGAGGGTGGGCTAAGCGGCTTCGCCGCTTGCGACGGCTCCCGCAGTGCGCTCTTCAACGTCGCGGCGGCGGTTCGCAGTAGTTGATTGCAAGGTCCGCCAGAGGCACGGGAACGGGCCCAACCGTCCTATTGGATGGTTGGGCCCGTTTCTTCTCTCCTGTGGGCGGTTTTGTCCGGAATGAAGGGCGCCTCTGGTCGAGTCTTCGGTCAGAGGCGCCCTTTGCTCATCGCCTGTATCAGGACAGGCGCTCCAAGACCATCGCCATGCCCTGGCCGCCGCCGACGCACATGGTTTCCAGGCCGAACTGCTTGTCGTGCCACTGGAGGGAGTTGATCAGCGTCGTCGTGATCCGGGCGCCCGTCATGCCGAACGGGTGGCCCACCGCGATCGCGCCGCCGTTGACGTTCAGCTTCTCCAGCGGGATGCCCAGGTCCTGGTAGGAGGGGATCACCTGGGCGGCGAACGCCTCGTTGATCTCCACCAGGTCGATGTCGCCGATGCCCAGCCCGGCGCGCTCGAGCGCCTGCTTGGACGCCTCCACCGGGCCGAGGCCCATGATCTCCGGCGACAGGCCGGAGACGCCGGTCGACACGACCCGCGCCAGCGGGGTCAGGCCGAGCTGCTCGGCCTTCGTGTCGCTCATGATCACCAGCGCGGCGGCGCCGTCGTTGAGCGGACAGCAGTTGGCCGCGGTGATCCGGCCGTCCGGGCGGAACACCGGCTTGAGCCCGGAGACGCCTTCCTTGGTCACGCCGGCCCGCGGCCCGTCGTCGGCGTCGACGACCTTGCCGTCGGGGGTGGTGACCGGGGTGATCTCGCGGCTCCAGAAGCCGTTGGCGATCGCCTTCTCGGCCAGGTTCTGCGAGCGGACGCCGAAGTCGTCCATCTCGTCGCGGCTGATGCCCTTGAGCCGGGCGAGGTTCTCGGCCGTCTGCCCCATCGGGATGTAGACGTCCGGGATCACGTCGAGGGTGCGCGGGTCGGTCCAGGAGTCCGCGCCCTGCTCGGCGGTCTGCTGGGTGCGCGCCTGGGCCTCGGCGAACAGCGGGTTCTTGGTGTCCTCCAGCGAGTCGGAGTTGCCCTTGGCGAACCGGGACACCATCTCGACGCCTGCGCTGATGAACACGTCGCCTTCGCCGGCCTTGATCGCGTGCAGCGCCATCCGGGTGGTCTGCAGGCTCGACGAGCAGTAGCGGGTGACGGTGGTGCCGGGCAGCTGGTCCTGGCCGAGCAGCACGGCGACCACGCGCGCCATGTTGTAGCCCTGCTCGCCGCCGGGCAGGCCGCAGCCCAGCATCAGGTCGTCGATGTCGGCCGGGTTCAGCTCGGGCACCTTGGCCAGCGCGGCGCGGATGATCTGTGCGGTGAGGTCGTCGGGCCGGAGGTCCTTCAGCGAGCCCTTGCCTGCTCGGCCGATGGGGGAGCGCGCGGTGGCGACGATGACTGCTTCGGGCATGGGAACTCCTTTGTTCGCGGCCGCGAAACGCGGTGCGGCCGCCTCAGGGCGACATGGCCTACCAAACGGTCACTTTAGATCCGGTACCGCCATCTTCGCGGTGACGACGGTCACCGGACAAGCCCCAAACCGACCGGTCAGTACGTCGCCTTGGTCACCACCCGTGAGTGCTTTGGGGTGCTGTAGCGCCCCAAAGCACTCACGGGTGGAGGGTGAGCTCAGGGGTTCCCGCGCCGGTGCAGCCTGCGGTTGAGCCGGGCCACGATCCGGCTGGTCGGGCGGCGTGCCTCGGCCGCCTTCGACCTGGTCGGGGCGGGCGGCAGCGGGCCGCCCCGCCATTCGCCGAGCACCGAGCACATCGCGGGCAGCAGGATCGCCGCCGCCGCCTCGTAACCCGCCGCCGAGGGGTGGAACCGGTCCGGGCTGAAGAACTCGCCCGGCCGCGCCAGGAACTCCGGCGACAGCAGGTCCGCCAGCGGCACCGCGCGCCCACCGGCCGCCTCCACCACGCGCCGCTGCGCGCGGCCGAGCGCGAGGCTCCAGTGCCGCGCGATGGAACGCAGCGGCTGCGGGATCGGCCGGATCGCGCCCAGGTCCGGGCAGGTGCCGACGACGACCGCGACCTCCGCGTCGATCAGCCGCCGCACCGCGTCGCCGAGCAGCTCCGCGCAGGCCGACACCGGCAGCTTCGAAGTGACGTCGTTGGCCCCGATGATGATCAGCGCCAGCTTCGGCGGGCGCAGCAGCGCGGCGTCCACCTGCGCGGCCAGCTCCTGCGACGTGGTGCCGACGATCGCGTGCGTGGTCAGCGCGACCGGCCGGTCGAGCTCCTCGGCCAGGCCGCGGGCCAGCCGCACCCCGGGCAGATCCGCCTGGAAGTCGACGCCGAGCCCCGCGGCGGCGGAGTCGCCGAGCACGGCGAACTCCAGCGGCTCGGAGCCGTCGGAGAGGTCACTGCGCGGCACCGGGCCGCTGCCGCTGGGCAGGTGGATGCCGTCGGCGCGCAGGGGATCGTTGGCCGGTGGGCCGATCACCCGCCGCGCGTACCCGGCCTGCCCGTTGAGCAGCCCGTACGCCGCGCCGGAAAGTCCGCCGGCGGTGCCCGCCGCCAGCAGTGCGAGCCGGAATGCCTTCGCCGCGATCATTCGGCCCTCCCTCACCAGTCCTGCGGCCGGTTAACGGCCGCGCCAACGGGGGTGGGAAATGGTCACCCACACCGCCGCGGGCCCGCGCGGCGAATTCCCCGTCACTGGCAAGACGCGGCGCGGACCGAAATCGTTCCCTGCCGGTGTGTCGCGTTCCAGGTCCCTTGAGTTAGCCGGTGACCAGGCGATTAGGCTCGACGTCACACACCCGGCGAGCAGCAGTTACGAAGGATCGAGGACCGGACGTGGACTACGTCGAGCACGTCACCGAACTAGTGGGCAACACACCCCTGGTGCGGCTTAACGCGGTGGCCAGCGGGCAGACCCCGGTGCTGGCCAAGGTCGAGTACCTGAACCCCGGCGGCAGCGTGAAGGACCGCATCGCGCTGCGCATGATCGAAGCAGCCGAGGCATCCGGCGAACTGCGCCCCGGCGGCACGATCGTGGAGCCCACCTCCGGCAACACCGGCGTGGGCCTGGCGATGGTCGCCCAGCGCAAGGGCTACCGCTGCGTGTTCGTCTGCCCGGACAAGGTCAGCGAGGACAAGCGCAACGTCCTCAAGGCCTACGGAGCGGAGGTCGTGGTGTGCCCGACGGCGGTGCCGCCGGAGCACCCGGACTCCTATTACAACGTCTCCGACCGCCTGGTCCGGGAGATCGACGGCGCCTGGAAGCCGAACCAGTACGCCAACCCGGCCAACCCGGAGTCGCACGTGCACTCCACCGGCCCGGAGATCTGGGAGCAGACCGGCGGCAAGGTGACGCACTTCGTGGCGGGCATCGGCACCGGCGGCACCATCTCCGGCACCGGCTCGTACCTGAAGAAGGTCTCCGACGGCCGCGTGCAGGTCATCGGCGCCGACCCGGAGGGCTCGGTCTACTCCGGCGGCAACGGGCGGCCCTACCTGGTCGAAGGCGTCGGCGAGGACTTCTGGCCCACCACCTACGACCGGGACGTCTGCGACCGGATCATCGCGGTCTCCGACGCCGACTCGTTCGAGATGACCCGCCGGCTGGCCCGCGAGGAGGCGCTGCTGGTCGGCGGTTCCTGCGGGATGGCGGTCGCGGCGGCGCTGGAGCTCGCCGAGACGACCGGCCCGGACGACGTGATCGTCGTGCTGCTACCCGACGGCGGCCGCGGCTACCTGACCAAGGTCTTCAACGACTCCTGGATGGCGTCCTACGGGTTCCTCTCGCCGGACCACGGCGGCGGTTCGGTCGGCGACGTGCTGCGCCGCAAGGACGGCACCATCCCGGACCTGGTGCACGTGCACCCGAGCGAAACCGTGGCCGACGCCGTCGCGATCCTCCGCGAGTTCGGCGTGTCGCAGATGCCCGTGGTCAGCGCGGAGCCGCCGATCATGGCCGCCGAGGTGGTCGGCGCGGTCAACGAGCGGGACCTGCTCGACGCGCTGTTCGCCGGCCGCGCGAACCTCGCGGACCGGGTCGAACTGCACATGTCGCCGCCGCTGCCGACCATCGGCGCGGGCGAGGAGATCAGCGCGGCGATGTCCGCGCTGGCGGGTGCCGACGGGGCCATGGTGTTGATCGACGGCAAGCCCGCGGGCGTGGTGACCCGCCAGGATGTGCTTGGATTCATCGCCGGCCGATGACGACTTGTTACGGAACGGCACTACGCTGCAGGTCGATCAGCTAGCGTGTGTGATCGCATGCCCCAGACTTCGCATTACGCCCCGAGGAAGTAGGACAACCCGATGAGCTCTCCGCAGCCGCCGGACGGCGGTCAGCAGGGTTCGGACCCCATCTCGAACCGGATGGACCCGCAGGACCCCAACCAGGCCGGCAGCGACGCGACGCAGGTCGTGAGGCCTGTCCAGCCGCAGGGCCAGCAGCAGCCACCGTCCGACTCGACCCAGGTCGTGCCGCCGTCGATGCAGCCGCCGCAGCCGATGTACCAGCAGCCCGGCCTCGCCGGCCAGGGCGCCGAGGCGACGACCGCGATGGTGCCGCCGTCGATGCAGCCGCCGCAGCCGATGTACCAGCAGCCGGGCACCCAGAGCCAGCCGGGCGGCTTCCCCTCGCAGCCGCAGGGCACGCCCAGCGGCGGCTTCCCGGCCCCGCAGGCCCAGGGCGGCTTCGGCGCCCAGCCGCCGCAGGCCGGCTACGGCCAGCCCGCGGCCAAGGGCCAGGGCAGCAAGGGTCTCGCGCTGACCGCAGGCTGGGTCGCGACCGCCATCGGTGGCCTCGGCCTGATCTTCAACCTGATCGGCCTGCTCGGCCTCGGCGCGGCGTACGCGTACCTGGAGCAGAGCACCGCTGACCTCCAGCAGTACGAGGAATATGGCATCGAGGTCCCCGAGATCAGCCTCCCGCCGTACGGCCTGATGATGACGCTGTACATCGGGATCCTGATCGCCAGCCTCGTGCTGCTGGCCGGCGGGATCATGGTCATCCTCAAGAAGAACATCGGCCCGATCCTGGTCGTCGCCGCTTCGGGTCTGTACGCCATCTGCCAGCTGGTGACCCTCTTCACCGGCTTCGTCACCGGCATCTCCATCGTCAGCACCATCGTGGCCGTCCTGTTCGCCGCGGCGATCGGTGTGCTGGCGTTCCTGCCGGGCACCCGGCAGTACATCGCCGCCGCCGGTTCCGGTGTGCCGGCTCCGGCCGCCGCCGGCGGCTTCGGCCAGCCGGGCCAGCCCGGTCAGCCGGGTGGCTTCGGCCAGCCGGGCCAGCCGCAGCAGTTCGGCCAGCCGGGCCAGCAGCCCGGCGGCTTCCCGCCCGCCGGCGGGCAGCAGCCGCCGCAGCCCCCGCAGTGGTGACGCGCTGATCCACGGAAGCGGCCCCCGACCTGCCCGGTCGGGGGCCGTTTCGCATCGCGGACCCGAGTCGGCGGATCGGCCGCCGGGTCGTACGCTGCTCCACATGAGTGACGGCTTCGCCACCCGCGCGATTCACGCGGGCCAGGAGGCAGACCCGACGACCGGTTCGGTGATCGTGCCGATCCACGCCACGTCGACCTACGCGCAGGACGGCGTGGGCGGCATGCGCGGCGGCTACGAGTACTCCCGCACCGGCAATCCGACCCGCACCGCGCTGGAGGAATGTCTGGCCGCGCTGGAGGGTGGCCGGCACGGGCGCGCGTTCGCCTCGGGCATGGCGGCCACCGACGCGGTGCTGCGCGCCACCCTGAAGCCGGGCGACCACCTGGTCATCCCGGACGACGCCTACGGCGGCACGTTCCGGCTGGTGGACAAGGTGCTCACCGCCTGGGGCGTCGAGTACACGCCCGCCCCGGTGTCCGATGTGGACGCGGTGCGGGCGGCGATCCGGCCGAACACCAAGGTGATCTGGGTCGAGACGCCCACCAACCCGCTGCTCAACATCGGCGACATCGCCGCCCTGGCGCAGGTTTCCCGCGACGCCGGCACGAAGCTGGTCGTGGACAACACCTTCGCCTCGCCGTACCTGCAGCAGCCGCTGGAGCTCGGCGCGAACGTCGTGGTGCACTCGACCACCAAGTACCTGGGTGGGCACTCCGACGTGGTCGGCGGCGCGGTGATCACCTCCGACGACGAGCTCGCCGAGCAGGTCGCGTTCCTGCAGAACGGGGCGGGCGCGGTGCCCGGGCCGTTCGACGTGTTCCTGACGCTGCGCGGCATCAAGACCCTCGCGGTGCGGATGGAGCGGCACAGCGCCAACGCCGAGCGCATCGTCGCCGCGCTGACCGGCCACCCGAAGGTCGCGAAGGTGCTCTACCCGGGCCTGCCGGAGCACCCCGGCCACGAGGTGGCGGCGAAGCAGATGCGCCACTTCGGCGGGATGATCTCCTTCCTGCACGCCGACGGCGAGGAGGCGGCGCTGGAGGTCTGCTCGCGCACCCGGCTGTTCACCCTGGCCGAGTCGCTGGGCGGCGTGGAGTCGCTGATCGAGCACCCGGGCCGGATGACGCACGCGAGCACGGCCGGTTCGATGCTGCAGGTCCCGTCCGACCTGGTGCGGCTGTCGGTCGGCATCGAAGAGGCCGACGACCTGGTCGAGGACCTCCTCACGGCCCTCGGCTGACCGGGCGGGCCGGTCGATTTCGCGCGAAATCGACACCAGGCACGCGTGGAGAGCGGCGATTTCGCGCGAAATCGCCGCTCTCCACGTTCCGGGACGGAGTGCCGGATGAACCGCCGAGAACCGCCGTCTGCGGTCCCGGCAGCCGAGGTCAGCGTTCGAGGGCCGGGTCGCCGCTGCCGAGCGGGCGGGTGTCGGCCGGCTGGCGGGGATTGACCGGGAGGTCGTCCGGCTGCAGGCAGCCGCCGATCAGCTCCACCACGCCGTCGCGCGATCGGTAGGAGCCCGGTTCGTCGCAGCCGGACTGGAGCACCGCGAACACCGCCGCGCCGGACAGGGCAGCGGCCGTGACGAATCCGGTGACCAGCGGGAACGCGCCATTCGTTGGCATCAGCCGCGCCATGCTTCCTCCCGTGTGCAGCCCCGGCACCGACGTCGGGCAGCGGACCTCGCGACACCTGGCAGGTGTACGCCGATGATCGCTGATCGTTCGAATCCCCGCCGCGACGGCTCGCCCCCACCAGCCTTCGTCGCGGTGCCGTCCGGTTGCGGGTGACCGGCCGCTTCTCCGAGGGTACCGAACGTGTTACCCGGGTCGCCTGCGATTCGCGGTGGCACGATTGGCCCATGCGGCTGGTCGATCTGGACCGAATCCGCGGCGCCGGCGAGCAGCTCGCCGGGATCGCGCGGCGCACGCCGCTGGCGCATTCCCGTGTGCTCGGCGAGCACTGCGGCGGCGAAGTCTTCCTGAAGTGCGAAAACCTCCAGCGCACCGGCTCGTTCAAGCTCCGCGGCGCCTACGTGCGGCTGCTGGCGTTGGACGAGGCGCACCGGGCCGCCGGGGTCGTCGCGGCGAGCGCCGGGAACCACGCGCAGGGCGTTGCGCTCGCGGCATCGTTGCTCGGCATCCACGCCACGGTGTTCATGCCGGTGCGCGTGCCCCTGCCGAAGCTCGCGGCCACCAAGTCCTACGGTGCCGACGTCCGGCTGCACGGCGCGGGACTGGAGGAGACGCTCGCCGCGGCGCGGGAGCACGCGCAGCAGACCGGGGCGGAGTTCATCCACCCCTACGACCACCCCGACATCGTCGCCGGTCAGGGCACCGTCGGGCTGGAGATCCTGGAGCAGTTGCCGGAGGTCCGCAGCATCGTGGTGCCCACCGGGGGCGGCGGGCTGGTGGCGGGCATCGCCGCGGCGGTGAAGGCGGAGCACCCGCACGTCAGGGTGCTCGCGGTGCAGGCCGAGCAGGCCGCGGCGTGGCCGGTTTCGCTGGCGGCGGGCAAACCGGTGCGGCTGGCCGAAGCCCAGACGATGGCCGACGGCATCGCGGTCGGCGAGCCCGGCCCGGTGACGTTCGCGCACGTCGCGGAGCTGGTCGACGGGGTGCTGACGGTCAGCGAGGAGGCCCTGTCCAGGGCCTTGCTGCTGTGCCTGGAGCGGGCGAAGCTGGTGGCCGAGCCCGCCGGGGTCGCCGCGGTCGCGGCGCTGCTGGAGCACCCCGAGCAGGTCCGCTCGCCGACCGTGGCGGTGCTCTCCGGCGGCAACATCGACCCGCTGCTGCTGCTCCAGCTGATCCAGCACGGCATGGGTTCGGCGGGCCGCTACCTGTCGCTGCGGGTGCGGCTGCCGGATCGGCCCGGCTCGCTGGCCGGCCTGCTGGCGAAGCTGGGCGAGCTGTCGGCGAACGTCCTCGACATCGAGCACTCCCGGATCTCCGGCGCCCTTGCGCTGGGCGAGGTGGACGTGGAGATATCCCTGGAAACCCGCGGTCCCGAGCACCGCCACTACGTGGTCGAGGAGCTCGGGGCCGCGGGCTTCACCGTCGCCGCCGAAGGCTGACGCCGGGCCGTGGGTGCGGTGGGTTGGCCCGGCCGGCCTCCGGAGCGGCGTTCCGGCAGGTCCGCAGGCCGTGAGTCTTTTGGGTCGCGATAGCAACCCAAAAGACTCACGGCCCCGTGACCAGCGAAAACATCGAAGCGTCCGGGAGGGTCAGAGGTTGCCGCGGCGTTCCTGTTCGCGCTCGATCGCTTCGAAGAGCGCCTTGAAGTTGCCCTTCCCGAAGCCCAGCGAACCGTGCCTTTCGATCAGCTCGTAGAACACCGTCGGCCGGTCGCCGATCGGCTTCGTGAAGATCTGCAGCAGGTAGCCGTCCTCGTCGCGGTCGACCAGGATGCCGTGCTCCTTCAGCGTCTCGATCGGCACCCGCACCTGGCCGATCCGCGCCCGAAGCTCCGGGTCGTCGTAGTAGGCGTCCGGGGTGTTCAGGAACTCCACGCCGGCGGCCCGCATCGCGGTGACGGTCTTGATGATGTCGCCGGTGGCCAGCGCGATGTGCTGGCAGCCGGAGCCCCGGTAGAACTCCAGGTACTCGTCGATCTGCGACTTGCGCTTGCCGACGGCCGGCTCGTTGAGCGGGAACTTGACCCGGTGGTTGCCGTTGGCCACCACCTTGCTCATCAGCGCCGAGTAGTCGGTGGCGATGTCGTCGCCGACGAACTCGGCCATGTTCACGAAGCCCATGACCCGGTTGTAGAACTCGACCCAGCTGTCCATCTGGCCGAGCTCGACGTTGCCGACGCAGTGGTCCACGGCCTGGAACAGCCGCTTGGGTGCGCCGGCGGGCTTGACGTAGCTGCCCTGCTGAACGACGTATCCGGGCAGGTAGGGGCCGGTGTAGCGGCTGCGGTCGAGCAGCGTGTGCCGCGTCTCGCCGTAGGTGGCGATGGCCGCCGTCCGGATCGTGCCGTGCTCGTCGGACACGTCGTGCGGCTCTTCGAGCACCGTGGCGCCCTGGGCGCGGGCGTGCTCCACGCACCTGTCGACGTCGAGCACCTCCATCGCCAGGTCCACCACGCCGTCGCCGTGCCGGCGGTGGTGGTCGGCGAGCGGGCTGTCCGGGTCCACCGCGCCCTTCAGCACGAAGCGGGCCGACCCGGACTTCAGCACGTAGGCCTTGTGGTCGCGGTTGCCGTGCTCGGGACCGGAGTAGGCGATCAGCTCCATGCCGAACGCGACCTGGTAGAACAGCGCGCTCTGGGTGGCGTTGCCGACGACGAACACCACTGCGTCGAGCGCCTTGACCGGGAACGGGTCCTTCGAATCGTCGTGTTCGACGAGGCCGACGAGGCGCTTCATCTGGTCGAACGTGACGTCGTCGAGCTGCTCGGTCTGGCTGCCGTGGTTGACGGTGCCGGTCACGATGTCCTCCCGTTGTTCGCCGAAGCGGTGACGAGGCTCAGCGTGCGCCGGGCAGGTCATCCTGAGCAACACTCGTTGATTTCGCTGCGCAACCTGTTCAGTATTCAAGCCGAACCGCTGGCTGGATTGGTCAACCTGAACAAGGGGTGTGACATGGCTCCCAATGCCGAGGGCCTGGACGCGTTGGACGCCAGGCTGCTGTTGTTGCTGTCCGACGAACCCCGCCTCGGGGTGCTGGAGTGCTCGCGGCGGCTCGGCGTGGCGCGCGGCACCGTGCAGGCGCGGATGGATCGGCTGGTGCATCGCGGCGTCCTGCTGGGCTTCCCGCCGGAGCTCGACCTGGCGGCGATGGGCTACGGCCTGACGGCCTTCGCGGTCCTGGAGATCGCCCAGGGGCACCGGGGCCTGGTGGCGGATCAGCTGGGGGCGATCGACGAGGTGTGCGAGGTGCACGCGACGACGGGGCAGGGGGACCTGTTCGTGCGGATGGTCGCGCGCTCCAACGCCGACCTGCAGCGGGTCATCGACGAGATCGTCGGGGTGGCCGGGGTGCGGCGCACCTCGACCTCGATCGCCCTGTCCACGCCGGTCGCGCCGCGCGTCCGCCCGCTGCTGGAGCGGCTGGCCGCCGAGGACGACCGGCCGGAAGACTGACGCCCGGCGGGCGAAAAACCGCGGGCGCCCCCTGGATCGGGGACGCCCGCGGTCTCGGTGTCAGTCCTTGAACACGTTCTTTCGTTGAAGCGGCGAAGCCGCTTAGCCCACCCTCGCAGCTTGCACCGCCGCGGGTTCTCAGACGGTGCCCGCCCTTCTGGGCTACTGGGCGAGGACAGCCCCGATGCCGCGTATTGGTCATACGTAAGTCGGGGCTCCCACAGCCCAGGCGGCGGCCGTAATTCCCGCAGGGGGGCCGCCACCCGCACCGCCACGCAAGATGAGTGCGTCAGACAGATCCTTCAGCCGGCGAAGGGCTCGGCCTTGACCAGGGTCACCGACATGGTGCCGCCGTTGGGGAGCTCGTACTCCCGGGTCTCGCCCTCCTTGGCGTCCAGCAGCGCGCGGCCCAGCGGCGAGTTCGGGGAGTAGACCTCCAGCTCGCCGTGCGCGCCCTCCTCGCGGGTGGCCAGCAGGAACTTCTCGGTCTCGTCCTCGCCGTCGTAGCGGACCGTCAGCACCGAGCCGGGCCGGGCGATGCCGGACTCGGTGGGCACGTCGCCGACCTTGGCGGTGCGCAGCAGTTCCTGCAGCTGGCGAATGCGGGCCTCGATCTGCCCCTGCTCCTCGCGGGCCGCGTGGTAGCCGCCGTTCTCCCGCAGGTCGCCTTCCTCGCGGGCCTCGTTGATCTTCGCGGCGATCGCCGGGCGGTTGGCCACGAGCTCGTCCAGCTCTCCCTTGAGCCGGTCGTAAGCATCCTGGGTCAGCCAGGTCACCTGGGTCTCGCTCACGGTCACCACTCCTCGTCGACTGCGGCCCGCGTTTTCCCACGGGCGAATTGCATTTCCGCGCCTTTGATTTCTCGGCCATTGGCCAAGTAACGGAAAAACACGGCCCGCGCGGGACCGTGCTGAAGTCGACAATAGCACGAAGCACCACACCCCGGGTCGGGATTTTCCCTGCACCCGGCGTGGTACGCCGGTGTTCACCCAGTTGGCCGTAGGTGGGTGGACAAATATTCAGGAACGTTGTAAGTGCAGCCGTACACCTCCCCAGTGCCGGCTAGGGCGGAGGTCCGCAGCACAGTCTCCTGCCTGATGGTGCCGTCCGCGGGTTGGATCAGAACTTCTTTGCGACCGACTTCCACGCCGGACTTGGCGCGGGCGCGCACCACGCAGTCGGCGGGCCGCTGCGGCTCGTCGCGCTGCACTTCGAGCACGATGCGCACGGAGTGGTCGTCGATCGCTTCGAAGGCGATCTGCTTGCCCTCGATCGGCGCGCTGCCGAGGTTGCGGTAGCCCACGATCGCCACGCCCACCAGGGCGACCAGCACAACCGAGATCAGCGCCCAGCGGAGGGCCGGGCGCGGGCGCGTGCGAGCACGCGATCCGTACCGGTCCTGCGGGATCTGCTGGTTCGTCACCGGGGCTGGACGGCCTTTCGACTTCGGGCTTCGCCGCCGCCCGCGGACGGGTGATGCGGGGGCTGGCGCCGAGCAAGTCGGACCCACCGGGAACAATGGGACCCGACATCCACGTTAAGTATCCCTGGGGTGTCCCGCGGCCTGTCGGCGGGGCCGTGTTCATGAGAGATGCTTGCAAAGCAGGAGGGGATTACCCGGCGATGGCGGACAAGCTGCGGCTGATGACGGTGCACGCGCACCCGGATGACGAGTCCAGCAAGGGTGCCGCGACGACCGCGCGTTACGTGGCCGATGGGCACGAAGTGATGGTTGTCACCTGCACCGGCGGTGAAGCGGGCAGCATCCTCAACCCGGCCATGGACCGGCCGGAGGTCGTCGAGAACCTGACGGAGGTCCGCCGCGCGGAGATGGCCGAGGCGGCCAAGATCCTCGGCGTGCAGCACCGGTGGCTCGGCTTCGTCGACTCCGGGCTGCCGGAGGGCGACCCGCTGCCTCCGCTGCCGGACGGCGTCTTCGCGACCGTGCCGATGGAGGTCTCGACCCGCGAGCTGGTCAAGGTGGTGCGGGAGTTCCGCCCGCACGTCGTGATCACCTACGACGAGAACGGCGGCTACCCGCACCCGGATCACATCCGGTGCCACGAGATCTCGGTGGCGGCCTTCGACGCGGCCGGTGACCCCGACCTGTACCAGGACGCGGGCGAGCCGTGGCAGCCGCTGAAGCTGTACTACTCGCACGGCTTCTCCCGCAAGCGCATGCAGCTGTTCCACGAGGCGCTGCTGGCCGGGGGCATGGAGTCCCCGTACGGCGAGTGGCTGGCGAAGTGGGACTCGACCCGCCCCGATCCGGACGAGCGGGTCACCACGCGGGTCGAGTGCGGGGAGTACTTCGAGCAGCGCGACGACGCGCTGCGCGCCCACGCGACCCAGATCGACCCGACCAGCCGCTGGTTCGCGGTCCCGCTCGACATCCAGCGCGAGCTGTGGCCGACCGAGGACTACGAACTGGTGCGCTCGCTGGTCGACACCACGTTGCCGGAGGACGACCTGTTCTCCGGTGTGCAGGAGAAGGTGTGCGCATGAGTGCCACGGAAGCGGTCACCTACGTGCTCGCGCAGACGCCCGTCCCCGTGACGCCGGACCCGGGCGGCCAGGGCGAGGACTTCGGCAAGTCCTCTCCGGTGGGGCTGGTGCTGCTGGTGGTGTTCGCCATCGCGGTGGTGTTCCTGATCCGCTCGATGACCAAGCACCTGAAGAAGGTGCCGGTCGTCTTCGACGAGCAGAAAGCAGCGGCGGCGGCCCCGGCGAGGGTGAAGCGCGCCGAAGCGGAGCCGGCGGAAGAACCCGAAGCCGAGCAGAGCGAGGCGAAGCCGGGCAAGGGCGAAGCCTCCTAGCGAGGCGAAGCAGGAGCGGGGCCATCCGGAGTGCCGGATGGCCCCGCTCGCTTTGGGGGTCAGGTTTCCAGCGGATGCGGGATCCAGGCCACGCGGAGGCTGGTGTCGGTTCCGATCCTCCGGTCCAGGCGTGCCTCACCTGCGTCGCGCGGGCGCTCGCCGAGGCCGCCGGCGCCCCACGTGATCCCGGGCGCGTCCCTCAGGATCAACCGGTACGCCTCGTAGCTGAGCTCTGAGACGATCTGGTCCCGGCCTCGTTCGAGGTCCGCGTTGTAGGCGAGGACCACGTGGAGACCGATCTTCTCGGCGTGCGGCAGCAACTCGTCCAGGCCGCAAAGCGCGTTCAAGCCCTCCTCGCGGCGCACCAGGTCGAAGTCGTCCACCACGAGGAACGCCTTCGGCCCGACCCACGACTTGGGTTCGCCGCCCGCATCCGGAAGTCGTTTGCGCAGCGCTGCGGTGAAGTCCTTCAGGTCGCTCCTCGCCTGGCCCGCCGCCCGGACGTAGGACAAGGTGTGGCTGTCGGGCAGCAGGGCGTGGTGGTGCTCGCGCCGGTAGTCGATCACCAGCGCCATCGCTTCCTTCGCCGGGTACGCCGCGATCCCGCGCAGCACGTTGCGGATCACGGTGCTCTTGCCGGATTCGTGGCCACCCGCGATCAGCACGTGGCGGTGGCGGTCTCCGTTCAGCGTCAGGATGACCGGGTTGCCGTGGCCGTCGATGCCGATGGGGATGGCGTCCGGCTCGGCCTCGGGGAGTTCGTCGTAGCCGACGAGCTCCGGTGGGCGGCGCAGTTGGGCAGGTCGGTCGCCGGGCCAGGACTTGCTGATGAGCTGGACGACCTCGCGGGTCTTCGCGGCGAGGTCGTCTGGCAGGGGCTCGTCGGCGTGGTCCGGCAGTTCGTCGCCCAGCACCGGGACGTTGATCGCGCATCGGAGTCCACTGTGGAGTCCGCTGCCGGGCTTGTCCGGTGGGACGGAGTCGGCGTGCTCGGCGGAGATCAGCGAGTCCCGCGGGTCCGCCAGCCGCAGCTCGATGCGGCCGCCCGCGAGGTCGCGCAGCTCGCGGGGCAGGTCGTCCCAGCGGTTGGCGGTGACGACCACGTGGATGGCGTAGGACAGGCCGCGCCGGGCGAGGCGCAGGATCCGATCGGCGAGACCGGGGTGCTGGTGCACTTCGGGCCAGCCGTCGACGACGAGGAAGTGGTCGGTCGCGGCTTCGCCGAGCGGCTCTTCGCGGCGGCGTCGGCGGAACTCGTCGGCCGAGTCGATGCCGTGCTGCGCGAAGGACTTCTCCCGCTCGCCGAGCAGCGTTTCGAGTTCCTCGACGGCGAGCGCCACGAAGTCCGAGTCGTGGCTGGCGGTCACCACCCTGGTGTGCGGCAGGTCGCGCAGCGAGGCCAGCCCGCCGCCGCCGAAGTCCAGGCAGTGGAAGCGGACTTCGGCCGGGGTGTGGGTGAGCGCCAAGGTCAGCAGGGTCGTACGCACGGCGGTCGACTTCCCGCTGCGCGGGCGGCCGACGATCGCGACGTTGCCATCCGAGCCGGCGAGGTCCAGCAGCAGCGGCTCGTGCCGGTGGTGGAACGGGTTGTCGAGCACGCCGATGGGCACGCTCAGCGGAGTTTCCGGCTCGGCGTTGAATCCCCGTTCCTCGGTGACCCCCAGCGGCAGGTCGATTCCGGCCGGTTGTTCGCCCGGCGGCGGCAGGACGAGTTGGCGGGCCGGCGGGCCCTGCCCCCGGACCCGCTCGGCGAAGATCTGGGGGATGGTCTGGAAGTAGTCGCCTTGAGGAGTCCCGTGCGGCAGGTCGGTGTAGGCGGCGCGGAAGCGGATCGGCTCCTGGCGCAGGCGAGCCAAGTACCCGTGACCCGGGGCATCCAGCAGGTCGCGGGCCCGGCCGATGAGTCTGACCGCGTCAGCTTCGCTGGTCCGCAGTGCGATCCGGGTCGCGGTTGCGCTCGCGAGCTCCGGGATCTGCTCGGTCGAGGTCGCGGTGTACACCAGCTTGATCCCGGAATGCCGGTAGCGGACCAGCCGGTCGATGGTCGCGGCGAATCCGGGCCGGTCGCGCAGGACGCCCGGCAGGTCGTCGATCGCGACCAGCAGCATCGGCACCGGCTCGGCATCGGCCTCCGGCTGGAGGCGTTGGTAGTCAGCGAAGTTCTTGACCTCCCACCGGTTGAACTGCTCGACCTGCCAGGCGAGCAGGCCGGTCAGCGCCTCGTCGAACCGCCGGCCGGTGAGGTCGTTCGAGCGCATCGGTTCGGCGAGCGCGGTGTGCGGGATCGGGTAGAGCGAGCGCCAGACCTGGTCGTCGTGCTCGCGGCTGATGCAGGCGAAGTTGACCGCAGCGGAGGAGTGCGTCGCGGCCAGCCCGTACAGGATCGTGCGCAACAGCTCGGACTTCCCGGACCCGGCGGAGCCGAAGATGCCGACGCCGCTGCCGGTTTCCTTGAAGTCCAGGTGCACCGGCCTGCCGTGGTCGTCAACGCCGATGGCGACCCGGAACCGCTCCTCGGCGCCGCGCGGCTGCCAGGCCTCGTCGAGCCTGGCCTGTGCCGGGTCGCCGAATCCGACGAGGTCGAACAGGTTGATCGGCTCCTCCGGCTTCGCCTGGGTGCGAAGCACCTGCGTCGCTTCGGCGTTCGGGGCCGGCGGCGCGACCGGTCGCGGAGGAGCGGGCGGCGGAGGCGGCGGCATGGGAGACCGACCGGGGGGAGAGCCGGGCGGCATGCCAGGGTGCGGCGGCGGCGCCATGGGCCGGTGCGGCTGGAACGGCGGATGCCCTGGCTGCAAAGGAAACTCCCCCTGATCGATCACCTGCGCAACGGCACCGTATCCGATCGGGCGGCCGCCCTCGGCCGGACGAGCGGCTTCGCCATGGCGTCGTGAGTGGCGATTCCGGTAAGAACCGGCTTCACCACTCACGAGCATGCCCGGTCAGGCGCCGTGGACCTGGGTGAATGCGCCGGTGTGCTGGTCTCGGATGCGGGCTCCCGCTTCCGGGTCGGTGACGTCCAGTTCCGCAGCTCCTGGTAGCAGCCACTCGGGCGGATTCGGCGTTCCCGCCAGCGCCCATGCCGCCTGGCGGGCCGCGCCTCGGGCGACGTACTCCGCCGGCGCGGGCACCGTCACCGGAACGCCGAAGATCAGCGGCGCCGCCACCTGCACCGCCCGCGACTGGGCCGCGCCGCCGATGAGCAGCACCCGGCCCACCTCGACGCCCTCCGCGCGCAGCGCGTCGACGCCGGCCGCGAGCCCGCACAGCATTCCCTCCACCGCGGCCTGCGCGAGGTTCTCCGGCGTCATGTTGTCCCGCCGGAGCCCGGTGAGGGTTCCGGCGGCGTCCGGGAGGAACGGCGTGCGCTCGCCGTCCAGGTACGGCAGCAGCGCAAGGCCGCCCGCACCGGGCTCGGCCCGGCCCGCCAGCTCGTCGAACTCGGCCATCTCGACACCGAGCATCGCCGCCGTCGCGGTGAGCACCCGGGCCGCGTTGAGGGTGCACACCAGCGGCAGGAAACCGCCCGTCGCGTCGGCGAATCCGGCGATCTGGCCGCTCGGGTCCGCGCTCGGCCGATCCGCCCGGGCGAACACCGTGCCGCTCGTGCCCAGCGACACCACGACGTCGCCGGGCCGGACGTCCAGGCCCAGCGCGGCGCCCATGTTGTCGCCCGTTCCGGCCGACACCAGCTTGCCGTCCCGGGTGTGCCCGGCCGCTTCCGCCGGGCCGAGCACCCGCGGCGTTCGGGGCGTCCGGCCGCCGAACGCGGTGGCCAGCACGTCCTCCCGGTACCGGCCTTCGCGGGGCGACCAGTAGCCGGTGCCGGAGGCGTCGCCGCGATCGGTGACGAACTCGCCGGTCAGCCGCCAGGTCAGCCAGTCGTGCGGCAGCAGCACGTCGGTCACCCGGTCGGCCAGGTGCGGTTCGTGCTCGGCCAGCCATCGCAGCTTGCTGGCGGTGAAGCTGGCGACCGGCACCGAGCCGATCGCCTCCGCGCACGCCTGCGGCCCGCCGAGCTCCTCGGTCAGGTCGATCGCGGCCTGCGCGGAGCGGTTGTCGTTCCACAGCAGCGCGGGCCGCACCGGCACGCCCTGCTCGTCCAGCGCCACCATGCCGTGCTGCTGAGCCGCGATGCCGATGGCCGCGACGTCGTCGAGGAGGCCGTCGGAAGCCGCGGTCAGCGCCCGCCACCAGTCCTCCGGGTCGGCGACCGTGCCGTCCGGGTGCGGTGCGCGGCCCTCCCGGAGCACGGTTCCGGTGTCGGCGTCGCAGACCACGACCTTGGTGGACTGGGTGGAGGAGTCGATTCCGGCGACCAGGTTCATCGGGCCGCTCCCAGGTTGTCCACAGTGGAATTCCTCGCTCGCATCGTTTCCTCGGATGATTCTGCTGTCACGGCACGAGCCGCACCTCGGTGCCGGGAGCCCGGTCCGTGGCGAGTTCGTGCTCGGGCGTGGCGTCGTCGGTGACGACGAAGTGTCGCGGCGCAGTTGCCGAGCAGCGCAGGCAGGACGTGCTGCGGCACGTCATCGAGCACGGCGCGGCCCGGCGTCCGATGGCCGCACGTTCCCCATCGCTACTCCTGCGGGCGGGCGGCGGCATCCACCGTGGTCTCGTCGCGTGTTCGCACAGCGCCGAGGCGCATGGTCGTCATCCGCCGCTCCTCAAGATCCGCGAGTGGCCGTCATTATTAGCAGAGATGCCGTCGGTTGTAACACGTTGTGTGATAAATCGGAGCGCGCAGCCGGGGTGCCAGGAGGGGCGGGCTGGGTGCGCCCGGTTCGGCGAAGTGGGAGGCTGGGCGCATGGCGAACCGGCTTGCGAACGCGACCAGCCCCTACTTGCTCCAGCACGCCGACAACCCGGTCGACTGGTGGCCCTGGTCGCCCGAGGCGTTCGCCGAGGCGCGGCGGCGGGACGTGCCGGTGCTGCTGTCCGTCGGCTACGCCGCCTGCCACTGGTGCCACGTGATGGCGCACGAGTCGTTCGAGGACCCGGAGATCGCGCGGGTGATGAACGAGCACTTCGTGAACATCAAGGTGGACCGCGAGGAACGGCCGGACATCGACGCGGTCTACATGGAGGCCACCCAGGCGATGACCGGGCAGGGCGGCTGGCCGATGACCTGCTTCCTCACCTCGGAAGGCGAGCCCTTCCACTGCGGCACCTACTACCCGACGGCGCCCATGGGCGGCATGCCGTCGTTCGGTCAGCTGCTGCACGCCGTGGCGCAGGCCTGGGAAGGCCGCGGCGAAGAGGTCCGGAAGGCCGCCGCCCGGGTGGTGGAGCAGCTGGCCGCGCAGCGCGCCCCGCTGCCGGAGTCCATTTTGGACGAGGAGGTGCTGGCCGGTTCGGTCTCCCGGCTGCACGCTGAATTCGACGCGGCCCACGGCGGGTTCGGCGGCGCGCCGAAGTTCCCGCCGTCGATGGTGCTGGAGTTCCTGCTGCGCCACCACGAGCGGGTCGGCGTGCCGGGCGGCGAGAACGCCGCGCTGGAACTGGCCGAAGCGACCTGTTCGGCGATGGCCCGCGGCGGCATCTACGACCAGCTGGCGGGCGGCTTCGCGCGCTACAGCGTCGACGCCGCGTGGGTGGTGCCGCACTTCGAGAAGATGTTGTACGACAACGCCTTGCTGCTCCGCGTGTACGCGCACCTCGCCAGGATCGGCAGCCCGCTCGGCGAGCGGGTGGCCCGCGAGACGGCCGAGTTCCTGCTGCACGACCTGCGAACGCCGGAAGGCGGCTTCGCGGCATCGCTGGACGCCGATACCGAAGGCGTCGAAGGGCTCACCTACGTGTGGACGCCCGACCAGCTGCGCGAGGTGCTCGGGCCGGTGGACGGGGACTGGGCGGCGGAGCTGTTCGAGGTGACCGAGACGGGAACCTTCGAGAACGGCGCATCGACGCTGCAGCTCAAGCGGGACCCGGACGACCATGCCCGCTGGCGCCGGGTGCGCGACAGCCTCCGCGAAGCCCGCGACCGGCGCCCGCAGCCGGGCAAGGACGACAAGGTCGTCACCGCCTGGAACGGCATGGCGATCACGGCGCTCGCCGAGGCCGCGGCGGTGCTCGACGAGCCGAGCTGGGTCGAGGCGGCGGCGCAGGCGGCGGATCTGCTGCTGGAGCGGCACCTCGTCGACGGCAGGTTGCGGCGCACGTCCCGCGACGGAGTGGTCGGAACGGCCGCGGGGGTGCTGGAGGACTACGGCTGCTTCGCCGACGGGCTCCTCGCGCTGCACCAGGCGACCGCCGAGCCGCGATGGCTCGATGCGGCGTGCGGACTGTTGGACACGGCCCTGCAGCAGTTCGCCGACGCCGACCACCCGGGCATGTTCCACGACACGGCGGCCGACGCCGAGTCCCTCGTCCGGCGCCCCTCCGATCCCACCGACAACGCCAGCCCCTCCGGGGCCTCGGCGATCGCCTCGGCCCTGCTCGCCGCTGCCGCGCTCGCCGGCCCGGACGCAGCCGGGCGCTACCGCTCGGCGGCGGAGCAGGCGCTCGGCCGCGCCGGGCTCCTCGCGCAGCGCGTTCCCCGCTTCGCGGGTCACTGGCTCAGCGTCGCCGAGGCCCGCGCGCACGGCCCGCTGCAGGTCGCGGTGGTCGGCGAAGCCGACGACGCCGACCGCGCGGCGCTGATCGCCGCGGCGCGGCGGCACGCCCCAGGCGGAGCCGTGGCGCTGGCGGGGGAGCCGGAGGCGACCCGGGTGCCGCTGCTGGCGGAGCGGCCGCTGGTCGGCGGAGCCGCGGCGGCGTACGTGTGCCGGGGCTACGTGTGCGACCGCCCGGTGACCACGACCGAAGAGCTCGTCGATTCCCTCGCCCGCTGACCCTCTGCGCGCTCAGGACCCCGACTCGCGTATGCGGCGGCCCCTGGCCGATGTGAAGTGAACGGCCTGTTCGTCGCGATGCACGAGGCGAACGGGCCGTTCACTTCATCCGCCCAGGGCTGGCGAGCGCTGCTATCCGGGAGTGAACGGCCTGTTCGTCGCGATAGATGAGGCGAACGGGCCGTTCACTCCACTCCGGCCGCTCCGGGTGCTGCAAGCCGCCCTCCCGGCCTGCTTTGCGCACACGCCTACCCCCAAGAGGACGCCCCCGGTTTCGCCGCGAGCCGAACGACAACCCTACCCACCTGCGATGTAAGCGTGTAATCATGTAATCGGGAGGTGGGAGTCATGCATTCGAGATTCGGACGAACGGCTCGCGGCCGAGGCAGGGGCGGGCCGCCGTGGGCGGGCGGTGGCCGGCGCAGCGAGCCGCCGACCGCCGCCGACGCCACGGCCTGGTTCACCGGGCGGCTGCCCGAGGGTTGGTTCGCCGGCGGCCCGGCGGTCACCGTCGACCGCGAGGAGATCCTGGTGGTCGGCGAACTGCCGCCGGTGGACGGCGAGTTCGCCGACGACGCCGAGCGCGCCGCAGCGGAGAGCGGGCGGATCGCCCGGTTCCGCGAAGAGACCCGCGAAGAGCGGATCGAAATCGCCCGCCAGGCGGAGCACCGCTACGGGCGCAAGGTCGCCTGGGGCGCCAGCCTCGGCGGCACCGAGGAACTGTTCACCACGCTGTCCGTGCCGGTGATGACGAGGCTGCACCAGCCCGAGCGCATGGTGCTGGACACGCTGGTGGACGCCGGGGTCGCCCGGTCCCGGTCCGAGGCGCTGGCCTGGGCGGTGCGGCTGGTCGGCAGGCACACCGAGGACTGGCTCGGCGAACTGCGCGAGGCCCTGTCCAAGGTCGACGAGCTGCGCAACCGAGGCCCCGAGGGCGGCTGAGCAAGCGAAAGGGCCCGTGCGCACTTCGTGCTGCCATAGCGGCACAAAATGCTCACGGGCCCTGACCTGGCGGAACGCGCGTCAGGCGTAGAGCGCGAGCCAGATCGCGATGTGGTGGCAGATCGCCGCCAGCGACACCGCCGAGTGGAAGAACTCGTGGTAGCCGAAGGTCTTCGGCCACGGGTCGGGCCGCCGGGTCGCGTAGAAGATCGCGCCCGCCGTGTACATCAGCCCGCCGGCGATCAGCAGCACCAGCGCCGCCACCCCGGCGTTCTGCAGCAGGTCGGGGAACACGAACACGGCGACCCAGCCGAGCGCGATGTAGACCGGCACGCCGACCCAGCGCGGCGCGTTGGGCCAGGCGAGCTTCAAGATCACGCCGCCCAGCGCCCCGCCCCAGACGACGGAGAGCACCACCGCGCCCGTCGTGGGCTGCATGGCCACCATCGCGAACGGGGTGTACGTGCCCGCGATGAACAGGAAGATCATCGAGTGGTCGAGTCGCCGCATCCAGGTGCGCGCGCCGATCGTCTTCCAGGTCTTGCGGTGGTAGAGGGCGCTGACGCCGAACAGCCCCAGCACGGTCGCGACGTAGATAGAGGTGCCCACCGCGGCGGCGGCCGACACGGTCGAAGCGGCGAGGGCGATCAACGTGGCACCGGCGGCGACGGACACCACCAGCGACCAGAAGTGGATCCAGCCGCGCATCCGCGGCTTGACGAATGCCGTCGGGCGGCGAGCGGTGAGGGCGCTAGTCACACCTCGAGGTTACGGGACCGTAGGTTCGGTGCGGAGACCTCGCACCCGCCCCTGTGATCGGAAGTGGCCAACGGCACTCGAAGGCGGGGTGTCGCGCATCCCGTCCGTGACCTGCGCGGCACGCTGAGCTGAGGTGGGGGCCACGGCCCGCCGGCATCCGCGTAGGCTCATCGGGCGTGGCGCTCAAGGTTCGGTTGAAAGAACTCATCTACGACGTCTACGAGCGGCGGCTGCGCCGCAAGCTCGACGGGGTGGAACACCCCAGGCACGTCGGCGTCATCTTGGACGGCAACCGCAGATGGGCCAAGGAAGCCGGCCTGGACGCAGCCCACGGACACCGCGCCGGCGCCCGCAAGATCGCCGAACTGCTCGGCTGGTGCGACGAGGCCGAGGTCGAGGTCGTCACGCTGTGGCTGCTGTCCACCGACAACCTCAACCGCACGTCCGAAGAGCTGAACGCGCTGATGGAGATCATCGCCGGGGTGGTGGACGAGCTCACCGACCCGGCCACCCCGTGGCGGGTGCGGATCGTCGGCGCCCTCGACGTGCTGCCCACCGAGACCGCCGCCCGGCTGTCCGCGGCCGCCCTGCGGACCAAGGGCCGCACGGGCATGCAGGTCAACGTGGCGGTCGGCTACGGCGGGCGCCGGGAGATCGCCGACGCGGTGCGCAAGCTGCTGCAGCAGCACGCCGAAGCGGGCACCACGATCGAAGAGCTCGCCGAGGTGCTCACCGTCGACCACATCGCCGAGCACCTCTACACGTCCGGACAACCCGACCCCGACCTGCTGATCCGCACCTCGGGGGAGCAGCGGCTATCCGGCTTCATGCTGTGGCAGTCCGCGCACTCCGAGTTCTGGTTCACGGAGGCGTACTGGCCCGCCTTCCGCCGCGTCGACTTCACCCGCGCGCTCCGCGACTACGCGGTCCGGCACCGCCGCCTGGGCCGCTGACCCCGGGACGGCGAAGGGCCAGGTCCCGCAGGACCTGGCCCTCCCGACGCGATTCGCCCTGGGTCAGCTGCCCTTGGGGTGGTCGATGATCGGGGCGTTGACGCAGTTGTTCAGCTGCGGCGACACGATCGGCACGACGGCGCCGAGGACGGCGATGTTGTTGCCGCAGGCCTGAACCGGCAGGACGCTCAGGTTGTTGTCGTTCAGGATGTTGATGCCGTCGTTGTCCGCGCTGTCGGCGTTGGCAACGGGGGCGAGGGCCAGCAGGCCGGCGGCGGCACCGGCGACGATCGCAGCCTTCTTCAGCACTAGGGTTCACTCTCCTTTGATTACCGCGGTATTCGGAGTTCACACCGGGGACTTCGGAAAGCCCGCGAGGTGGCCATCGAGTCTGGCGCGTTCCGGCAGAAAAGCTAACCCGGCGCGGGCCGGATTCCCAAACTCCGTAACACTATTGTGTGAACGCGAATCTCGTTTCCGCTCGTCGCGGCCCGGAATTCCGGCGGGGAGTGGACTACCGGCCCGTTTTCCGGCACGCAAAAAGGAGCGCCGGGGCAGGCCCGGCGCCCTTTTCGTCACCTAATTCCGCGTACCAGATCCAGGTGATCCGCCCGCTGGGTCAGTAGCCCTTGGGGTGGTCGATGATCGGGGCGTTGACGCAGTTGTTCAGCTGCGGCGACACGATCGGCACGACGGCGCCGAGGACGGCGATGTTGTTGCCGCAGGCCTGAATCGGCAGGACGCTGACGTTGTTGTCGTTCCCGATGTTGATGCCGTCGTTGTCCGCGCTGTCGGCGTAGGCGACGGGGGCCAGGGCCAGCAGGCCGGCGGCGGCACCGGCGACGATCGCTGCCTTCTTAAGCACTTGGGTACTCCTTGTTGGATGGGATGAAGAGCGCGATCGAATTCCCGGCTGCGCACCCCAATGTTCAGCCGGGGTGACCCGCTCGGCGTGAAAGATATCCAGCCAAAGTGGAAAAACGACACCTTGTTAACACCATTGTGTGATCTTCAGGTGTCGCGGCCGTCCTTTTTGTTGCGTCGGCAAATGCGCGCGGTTTCGGCGGCCGCGGAAAAGGGGACCACCGTTCCGGCCCGCGAGCGCGCGGCGTAGTGTCCGGATGTGGACTCCGAAGCGCTCGTGGCCGAATACGTGCTCCTCGGGCTCAGATTCGACCGGCTCGTCCAGGGATTCGTGGATTCCTACACCGGCGACCCGGCGCTGCGGCGGCGGGTGCAGAACGAGGCGAGTCCCGACCCGGCGCGGCTGACCGCCGACGCGCGCCGGCTGCTCGCCGCGCTGCCGGAATCCGGCCTGGCCGAACCGCGCCGCCGGTTCCTCGCCGCGCAGCTCACCGCGCTGGAGTGCTCCGGGCGCAAGCTGGCCGGCGAGCAGGTGCCGTTCCCGGCGGAGGTGGAGGCGTACTTCCAGGTCACGCCGGCGCTCGGCGATCAGGACGAGTACCGCGAGGCGCACCGCCTGCTGGCCGAGCTGTTGCCCGGCCGGGGCTCGATGCCCGCGCGCCTGGCCGCGGTCCGCAGCCGGGACGCGGTGCCCGCCGACCGGCTCAAGGTCTGCGTCCAGGCGCTTTCGAGCGCGCTGCGCGATCGCGTGCGGCGCCGCTTCGGCCTGCCGGTCCAGGAGGTCGTCGAATACCAGATCGTGACGGACAAGCCCTGGAGCGGTTTCAACCACTACGTCGGCGACTACCGATCGCGGGTGGCCGTGAACGCCGATGTCGGGCACCGGGCCGCGAACCTGCCGCAGCTCGTCGCGCACGAGTCTTACCCGGGCCACCACACCGAGCACTGCCGCAAGGAGGCCGGCCTGGCGGTCCGGGACGCCCAGGCCGAGCACACGATCTTCCTGGTCAACACCCCGCAGTGCCTGATGGCCGAAGGCCTCGCCGACCTGGGCCTGCAGGCGGTCGTGGGGCCGGGCTGGGGCCCGTGGGCGGCGGAGATCTTCGCGGACCTGGGCATCCGGATGGAAGGTGAGCTGTCGGAGCGGCTGGAGCTCGCGATGAGCCGCCTGCTGACGGTCCGCCAGGACGCCCTGCTGATGCTGCACGCCGACGGCGCGGACGAGGCGGAGGTTTCCGCGTACCTGCAGCGCTGGCTGCTGATGCCGGACCAGCGGGCGCGGCACCTCGTCCGGTTCATGCGCGATCCGCTGTGGCGCGCCTACACCACCACCTACGTCGAGGGCTACCGGCTGTTGCGGAGCTGGCTGGAGAACCGCCCGGCGGGCACATCGAGCGCCGATCGTTATCGCCGGTTGCTTGACGAACCGCTGGTGCCCGAGGCTGTCCGGGCCGAGCTGGCGGCCCGCGTCTGAGTCGTTCACCCGGTGAAGATCACCTGAATGGCGTAGTCATGATCACGTGGCGTGCCCCCTCCGCGCCGGGCCGCGGAGGGGGCCTGACCTGCTGCCGGACTCGGATCGACCTTGGCCCTGATCCGTCGGCGAATCCGTGACCTGGGCGAATCCCGTGCCATATGAAGAAAAGTTGACCAGTCGGCGAATCACCTGTGTGGCTGCCTGCCGAGATGCAATCCCGCCGGTAGCGTCGCTGATGACGGGCCGTTCCCAGTGCAAGTCCGAACGCGGCCCGTCCGGGAGGCCCTGATCGTGCCTGATGGCTGGAGCGGACGGTTACCACGTCCACCTTGGTCGCGAAGGGCCGGTGCCCGGCCCCTGCGGCCACGGCGGACCACCGGTCCGGCCGGGGCG
This sequence comes from Saccharopolyspora sp. NPDC045839, assembly GCF_056431645.1. Classification (NCBI taxonomy): domain Bacteria; kingdom Bacillati; phylum Actinomycetota; class Actinomycetes; order Pseudonocardiales; family Pseudonocardiaceae; genus Saccharopolyspora; species Saccharopolyspora sp. NPDC045839. Next base: position 23,349 of record NZ_JBWKKH010000048.1, on the reverse strand, counting down.
CGACGGGGGCAGGCCCGGCCCGCCGACGAGCGGGTGTGCATGCCACGCCCGCGAGGGAGTAGCCGTGACCGCACGACGTTCCCAGCCCCAAGCGGAGATCCCAGCCCGTAGCGGCGAGTCCGCGAGCAGCGCGCAACCCGGTGACACCGAAATCCGCACCTACGTGCTGGACACCTCGGTGCTGCTGTCCGATCCGTGGGCGTTGTCCCGCTTCGCCGAGCACAACGTCGTGCTCCCGGTGGTGGTGATCGGCGAACTGGAGGGCAAACGCCACCACCCCGAACTCGGCTGGTTCGCCAGAGAAGCCCTCCGTGCCCTCGACGACCTGCGAATTCAGCACGGTCGGCTCGACGAACCGGTTCCGGTCGGCGTGTCCGGGGGCAGCCTGCACGTCGAGTTGAACCACTCCGACCCGCAGGTGCTGCCGCCGGGGTTCCGCACGGACTCCAACGACGCCCGGATCCTGGCCTGTTCGCTGAACCTGGCCGCCGAGGGACACCGGGTCACGCTGGTGACCAAGGACATGCCGCTGCGGGTCAAGGCGGCGGCGGTCGCCCTGGACGCCGAGGAGTACCGCGCGCAGGACGTGGTGTCCTCGGGTTGGACCGGGATGGCCGACGTCGAGGCCCCGTCGGACTCGGTGGACGTCCTGTTCAAGGAAGGCATCGCCGATCTCGACGAGGCCCGGGACCTGCCGCCGAACACCGGGGTGCGGCTGCTCTGCGGCTCGCAGAGCGCGCTGGGCCGGGTGACCGCGGACAAACAGGTCCGGCTGGTGCGCGGCGACCGGGAGGCGTTCGGCCTGCACGGCCGCTCCGCGGAGCAGCGGATCGCCCTGGAGCTGCTGCTCGACCCGGAGATCGGGATCGTGTCGCTGGGCGGCCGGGCCGGGACCGGCAAGTCCGCGCTCGCGCTGTGCGCGGGCCTGGAGTCGGTGCTGGAGCGGCAGCAGCACCGCAAGGTCGTGGTGTTCCGGCCGGTTTACGCGGTCGGTGGTCAGGAACTCGGCTACCTGCCGGGGACCGAGAACGAGAAGATGGCCCCGTGGGCGCAGGCGGTGTTCGACACCCTCGGCGCGCTGGCCAGCGAGAACGTGCTGGACGAGGTGATCGATCGCGGCATGCTGGAGGTCCTGCCGCTGACCCACATCCGCGGCCGGTCGCTGCACGACGCGTTCGTCATCGTCGACGAGGCGCAGTCCCTGGAGCGCAACGTGCTGCTCACGGTGCTGTCCAGGCTGGGCGCTAACTCCCGGGTGGTCCTGACCCACGACGTCGCCCAGCGCGACAACCTCCGGGTGGGTCGCCACGACGGCATCGCGGCGGTGATCGAGAAGCTCAAGGGCCACCCCTTGTTCGCCCACGTGACCCTGACCCGCTCGGAGCGTTCGCCGATCGCGGCCCTGGTCACCGAACTCCTGGAAGGGGACTTCACGCCCTGATCACGAGGTGGGGCGCCGCTCGCCGAGCGGCGCCCCGCTCGATCACCAGCCGGAAGGCAGCGGCCTGCCCTCGGCGAAGCCGGCGGCGGACTGGATGCCGACCCGCGCGCGGTCGTAGAAGTCCTCCAGGCTGCGTGCGCCCGCGTAGGTGCAGGACGAGCGCAGGCCGGAGGTGATCTCGTCCAGCAGGTCCTCGACGCTCGGCCGCTGCGGGTCCAGCCGCATCCGCGAGCTGGAGATGCCCTCCTCGAACAGCGCCTTGCGGGCCTGGTCGAACGCGTTGTCGCTGCGGGTCCGGGCGGACACGGCGCGCTTGGACGCCATGCCGAAGGACTCCTTGTACGCCCGGCCGTGCTCGTCGCGCTGCAGGTCACCGGGCGATTCGTAGGTGCCCGCGAACCACGAGCCGACCATCACCGACGCCGCGCCGGCGGCCAGCGCCAACGCCACGTCGCGCGGGTGCCGGACGCCGCCGTCGGCCCAGACGTGCTTGCCGAGCCGCCGCGCCTCGGCGGCGCATTCGGCGACGGCGGAGAACTGCGGCCGGCCGACGCCGGTCATCATCCGCGTCGTGCACATCGCGCCCGGCCCGACACCGACCTTGATCACGTCGGCGCCCGCCTCGATGAGGTCGCGCACGCCGTCGGCGGTCACCACGTTCCCGGCCACCACCGGAACCCGCGGGCCGGCCGAGCGGACCGCCTGCAGCGCGGAGATCATCTTCTCCTGGTGGCCGTGCGCGGTGTCCACGACCAGCGTGTCGACCCCGGCCTCCAGCAGCGCGGACGTCTTCGCCGCGACGTCGCCGTTGACCCCGACCGCCGCCGCCACCCGCAGCCGGCCGGCGTCGTCCAGCGCCGGGGTGTAGATCTCGGCGCGCAGCGCGCCGCGGCTGGTCATGATCCCGGCCAGCCGGCCGTCGGCGTCGACCGCGATCGCGACGTTGCGCGCGTGCTGGTCCAGCTGCTCGAACACCTCGCGGGGCTTGGTCTCCAGCGGCAGGACGACCGGGTGCCGGTCGGCGACCTCGCCGACCCGCGCGAACCGGTCGACGCCGGTGCAGGCCGCCTCGCCGACGACCCCGATCGGCCGGTTGTCGTCGTCGACGACCACGACGGCGCCGTGGGCGCGCTTGGGCAGGAGGTTGAGGGCGTCGGCGACGGCGTCATCGGCGTGCAACACCAGCGGGGTGTCCCACACGGGGTGCCGCGCCTTGACCCAGGCGGTGATCTCGGCGACCGCGCTGGGGTCGACGTCCTGCGGCAGAACGACCAGGCCGCCGCGCCGGGCGACGGTCTCCGCCATCCGGCGGCCGGCCACGGCGGTCATGTTGGCGACCACGATCGGCAGGGTGGCGCCGGTCCCGTCGCTGGTGGCGAGGTCCACGTCGAAGCGGGACTCGACGCCGGAGCGCCGGGGCGCCAGGAAGACGTCGTCGTAGGTCAGGTCGGTGGAGGGCTGCTGCCCGTTCAAGAACTGCACGTTTCACCACCATACGGGGTCGGACGCTCCCAGTCGCCTCCCGAAGCCGGACGGCCTAATCCTGCGGCCGCAGGGCTCTGCTGGGGTTCGGAAGTAAGCCGGGTTTCGGCCGCCGCGTTTCGGGGTGGTCGCCGCAAGATCACCGGATAGGTTGACTCATCTGGAGTTGATTTCTGGCACCAGCCTTTTGTTATACTCCTCGTAGCCACGCTCTGTTGGGGTGTGGAAGTAAGCCGGGACTCCCCGCCGGAGGCGGGACCCCGGCCTCTGCGTTTTCTGGGGACTTTTCACGGTTCATCCGGCGGTAACCCTGATTATTCGAGCAGTGTCCCCGAGTTGCTCAAGGTAGCCGTGGTCCCCGCGTTCTGCAGCTAGCACGGCGCCGCACGCGACATCGGGAATCCAAAGCAGGGGCTCGCTCCCGCCAGGCGCAAAGGTGACACCGGTGCGCTGCGTGATCAATCGCTTCTGCCTGCACGCGTCAACCATGTCCGTGTCGAGCTTGTTGTTCCTCTCTTGTCGAGTCTCGAATGTCACGATGGTTGCCCCGGCGCGCTCCAGTTCGGGAAGCAATGCTTCGAGGCACTTCCGGCGCCCACGTTCAGGGAAGATCGGTTTCGACGTAGCTACGACGGCCACGTTGTGCACGGTCTGGGTGCTTATGACCTTGACGATCTCCGAGCGTCGCTGAGGGGGTTCCTTGCTCCAGTGGAGCTTTCCGCCGCCGCGTCGAAGCTCGCGGAGCATGCATCGGATGTCTTCGGCATCGGCGAGGTCGACGATGCTGGCCGTGAGGATGTAGACGCCGATGGTCAGGTCGTAGGACTCATCGACGTAGGCGTGGACGAACACGAGCCGTAGTGAAGCGAGAACTGCAGTTCGAGATCAAATCGATACACCCGGTGGTGATTGCCGACTCGACCCTGCTAAATTCCGCTCGGCTGCGTACCGAGGTACGTGGAAGTACGCCGGGACCCCGGCCGCTGCGTTTCTAGGCTTCTTCTTCTGTCAATGGTTCGAAGGAGCTGTAGGCCTGGTAATTGCGGAAGAACCGGCCGTAGAGTTCCGTGCCGTCGTCGAAGGTGGCGTCTTCGAGGGGTTTCACCTCGATGATCTGCTTCAGCTTCCAGGTGATCAGTTCGTGGTTCTCGTTCTGGTAGCTGGTTTCCTGCTGCTTGCCGTGCTCGACGGCCTTTTCCTTCGCCTCTTCTTCGGATTCCGCCTTGAGCAGCACGAAGGATTCCTCGTACAGCGGCTCGTGGTCGGCCGCGTCCGAGGTGGCCTCCAGGACCAGGACCGCGACGTAGTAGTCCAGCTCGACCGCGTCCGCCTGGAAGTCGCTCGGGCTGATGGTGCCCGGTCCGATGTTGATCGAGCCGATCTCGTCGAAGTCGTTGCCGCTCATGCCGTCAGGATCTCACCCGCCCGGCAGCATGGCGCGAACCGCCTCGATGCTGTCGGCCGACGCCGCGTCCTTGTCGGGCCGGTAGCGCAGCACGCGGGCGAAGCGCAGCGCGACGCCGCCGGGGTAGCGGGTGCTGGTCTGCACGCCGTCGAGTTCGATCTCCACGACGAGCTCCGGCGCGACGTGGACGGTCCAGTCGTCGCGGTGGGACTCGCGGTGCTGGAACTCCGCGGTCTGCCAGGCCAGCAGTTCGTCGGTGAGGCCCTTGAACGTCTTGCCGACCATGATCGGCGGGCCGCCGTCGGGATCCCGCGCGCCGAGGTGCAGGTTCGACAGGAAGCCGCGCCGCCGGCCGTGACCCCATTCGGCGGCGAGCACGATCAGGTCCAGGGTGTGCTCGGGCTTGACCTTCCGCCACGAGCGGCCGCGCCGTCCCGCCGCGTACGCCGAGTCCAGCGCCTTGACCATGACGCCTTCGTGCCCCGCGTCCAGCGCCTCGTCGAACAGCGCGGCCGCGCGATCCGCCGACGGCGACAGGGTCGCGGGGATCCGATGCTGCGGCGCGACCCGTTCCAGCGCGTCGAGGCGCTGCCGCAGCGGCAGGTCGAGCAGGTCTTCGCCGTCGAGGTGCAGGCAGTCGAAGAAGTACGGGTGCAGCAGGAGATCGCGCGAGTTCTGGGCGCCGAACCGGCCCATCGTTTCCTGGAACGGCCTGGGGCGCCCGGTGTCGTCGAGCGCGAGCGTCTCGCCGTCCAGCACCACCGCCCGGCAGTTCAGGCCGCGCACCAGCTCGACGAGTTCGGGCACGTTGCCGGTGATCTCGCGCAGCGTCCGGGTGTAGACGTGCACGTCGTCGCCGTCGCGGTGCACCTGGATGCGTGCACCGTCCAATTTGTACTCGATGCTGACCTCGCCGAGTTCGTCGAGCGCGGCGTCCAGGGTTTCCGCGGGCGAGGCCAGCATCGGCCGGACGGGCCGCCCCATCTCCAGGCGGAACTCGGCGAGCGCCGGTTCGCCGCCGCGCAGCGCGGCCTCGGCGGTTGCGGGCAGCCGGCCGGAGAGCATGAACGCCCGCCGCACCGCCTCGGTCGGCACCCCGGCCGTGGCGGCGATGGCCTCGATCATCACGCCCTCCAGCGCGCCCTGCCGGAGCTCGCCGCCGAGGAGCCGCACCAGGAACTCCTGCTCGTCGTTGGGAGCCTTGCCGAGCAGCCCGGACAGCGCCTCGGTCCGGCGCTGACCGGAACCGGCGCCACTGATCAGCCGCACCGCGCTGATCGCCGAGTCGACATCGGTGATCGTCAGGGTGGGCTCGGGAGCCGGTTCGACGTCGAGCGCGGCCAGCGTCGACCAGCCGACGCCGGCCCGGCCACCGGGTAGCTCACCGGCCAGCAGCGCCGTCGCCGGGCGGACCTCCTCGGCGTCGAGCCGCGCGAGCAGCCCGGCGATCGCGGCGGTCTTCGACTTGCGGGAACGCGTCGCCGAGACCTCGCGCGAGGTCGTCACCACATCCGCGAGCAGCACCATGCGCCCATGGTGCGCACGACCCCCGACAAGGCGCACGCGCATCGCGGCGGACCGGCACTTCCAGATCGGCTGGAACCCGATGTCCGCCGTGTTCGTCCGAACGGGTGGTCAGGCCCCGATGAGCGAAGAGGTGGTCGCATTGCGCGGACTGGGAGTGCTGTGCGCGGCAGCGGTGGCCGCCGTTCCGCTGCTGCCGGCGACGGCGGTCGCACAGGAGGCACCGCGGCCGGCGCCGGTGATGGTGTCGCTGGACGCCTCCGGGTCGATGACCGAGCAGCTCCCGACCGGCGGCATCCGGATGGACGCCGCCAAGCACGCGCTGAACTCCCTGGTCGACGGCCTGCCCGCGGACACGCAGCTGGGCCTGCAGGTCTACGGGACGCAGACCGGCAGCGGCGACGCCGAGAAGGCGCGGGGCTGCCAGGACATCGTCACCGCCCAGCCGGTCGGCCCGCTGAACGCCGCCGAGCTGAAGCAGAAGGTCGACGGGATCCGGCCGTCCGGGTACACGCCGATCGGGCAGGCGCTGCGCGCGGCGGCCGAAGCGCTGCCGAAGGAAGGCCCGCGCGCCATCGTGCTGATCTCCGACGGCCTCGACACGTGCGCGCCGCCGGACCCGTGCGAGGTCGCGAAGGAACTCGACGCCGCCGGTGTGGACCTCAGCGTGCACACCGTGGGCTACCAGGTGGACGACCAAGCGCGGCAACAGCTTTCGTGCATCGCCGAAGCCACCGGCGGCACCTACACCGACACCGACGCGGGCACGCTGGAGCAGAAGCTGCCGACCGTGGTCGAGAGCGCCCGGCGCAGCTACGAGGTGCGGGGCACGCCGGTGACCGGCACCCCGTCACCGGGCAACGCGCCGGAAGTCCGGGCCGGGCAGTACGTCGACACCATCGCGCCGGCCGAGATCAAGCACTACCGCGTGACGGTGCCGCAGGGCTTCACCGTGCACTTCGCGGGCAGCGCGATCGTCCCCAACGACGAGACCTCCGGCGCGCCGGACATCACCGCCAAGATCATGGACTGGAACGGCGAGACCTGCGCTCGCGGCTGGGAAGGCGTCGCCCTGTGGCGGGCGCACCTCACCGCGGCCGCGGAGTGGACCCAGGGCCAGGGCAAGGACTGCAAGGGCGCCGAAGAGGTCGTGCTGAGCCTCGAACGCTCCAACGACGCCGAGCGGACCACCGGCAAGCCCTGGAAGACCGAGCTGCTGATCGTCCTGGAACCACCGGTGACGGGGAATGCGGGACCGCTCGGCGACCCGGCCGCGGTGCCGTTCGCCGCACCGGGCGGCGCGGAGCAGCCGGTGACCGGCGGCGGGAGCTTCAACGACGCGCTGGAACTGCCCGGCAGCGGCGTCTACCTGGACACCCTGCACACCGGCGAGATGGCGACCTACAAGGTCAGGCTGAACTGGGGCGAGTCCCTGGCGGTCATGACCACCGCCGACAGCAACGCGGTCGACGGCGCGGCGGAACTGACCACCTCGGTGTTCGACTCGACGCGGACCCGCGACGACTCGTGGGAGAAGACCATCTTCCTGGCCCACGAGACCGAGACGTCGGAGGCGATCACCACGCCGCGGGTGCTCTACAACAACCGCACCACGAAGACCAAGGCCGATCACCTGCCGTCGGTGGCGGGCTGGTACTACATCACGCTCGAAGGCTCCAGCAGCCGGGAGCAGGGCGACATGCCGATCAGGCTCGCGGTCAGCCAGGTCGGTCGGCCGGCCGCCGGTCCGCAGTACGCGCAGGTCGGCAACCTGCCGGCGGCGCCGATCGCGGATGCCGGTGACCCGGTCGGCGGTTCCGGGCTGGCGTCCCTGGAGGAGCAGGATTCCTCCGGCGTGCCGGTGTGGTTCTGGGCGGCGATCGCCGCAGTCGTGCTCCTCGGCGGTGGTGGTGCGGCAACGCTGATTCTGTTGCGGCGCAACCGGAAGGCGACGCCGCAGCAGTGGCGGTGACGCGGCGTTCGTGAGTGGTTGGGCCGCTGGGGCGACCCAACCACTCACGACGCTGGGAAATCAGCCGCCGTTGGCCATGCGGAGGACGTCGAGGGCCTCGTCCAGCTGCTCCAGGGTGAGCTTGCCCGCGTCGACGTGACCGCGTTCCAGGACCACCTCGCGGATCGTCTTGCGCTCCTTGAGCGCCTGCTTGGCGACCGCGGCCGCCTCCTCGTAACCGATGTAGCGGTTCAGCGGTGTGACGATCGACGGCGAACCCTCGGCGTAGGCCCGGGCCTGCTCGACGTTGACCTGCACGCCCGCGAACACCTTGTCGGCCAGCAGCCGCGACACCGCGGCCAGCAGCCGCGCCGACTCCAGCACGTTGCGCGCGATCACCGGCAGCATCACGTTGAGCTGGAAGTTGCCCTGCGAGCCGGCGAACGCCACGGCCGCGTCGTTGCCGATCACCTGCGCCACCACCTGCAGGGTGGCCTCCGGGATCACCGGGTTGACCTTGCCCGGCATGATCGACGAGCCCGGCTGCAGGTCCGGCAGCGCCAGCTCGGCCAGCCCGGTGCGCGGGCCGGAGCCCAGCCAGCGCAGGTCGTTGGCGATCTTGGTGAGGCTGACCGCGACGGTGCGCAGGTCGCCGGAGATCTCCACCACCGAGTCCTGCGCGGCCTGCGCCTCGAAGTGGTCGCGGGCCTCGGTCAGCGGCAGCCCGGTGACCTCCGCCAGCTCCGCGGCGACCGCGGCACCGAACCCGGCCGGGGCGTTGAGGCCCGACCCGACGGCGGTGCCGCCGATCGCCAGCTCGCCGAGCCGCGGCAGGCCGCCCCGCAGCCGCTCGATCCCGTAGCGCACCTGCGAGGCCCACGCGCCGGCCTCCTGGGCCAGCGTGATCGGCACCGCGTCCATCAGGTGGGTGCGGCCGGACTTGACGACCTCGGTCCACTGCGCGGCGCGGCCCTCGATGGTCGTGGCGAGGTGGTCCAGCGCCGGGATGACGTCGGCGAGCACCGCCTCGGTGGCCGCGACGTGGATGGTCGTCGGGAACGTGTCGTTGGACGACTGCGAGGCGTTGACGTGGTCGTTGGGGTGCACGTCGCGGCCGAGCCGCCGGGACGCCAGGGTGGCGATGACCTCGTTTGCGTTCATGTTCGACGACGTGCCGGAGCCGGTCTGGAACACGTCGATCGGGAAGTGCGCGTCGTGGGCGCCCTCGGCGACCTCGTCGGCCGCGGCGGCGATCGCCTCGGCCACGTCGGCGTCCAGCACCCCGAGCCGGCCGTTGACGCGGGCCGCGGCGGCCTTCAGCAGGCCGAGCGCGCGGATCTGGGACCGTTCCAGGCCCCGGCCGGAGATCGGGAAGTTCTCGACGGCTCGCTGCGTCTGCGCGCGGTACAGGGCGTCGACGGGAACCCGCACCTCGCCCATCGTGTCGTGCTCGATCCGGTAATCCTGTTCAGCCATACCGAAAGTGTCCCGCTGGAAGGGCCTCCCGGTCAGCGTGGCCCGCCCCACTCGGCGGCCGATCTGTGGCCCGGAGCACCCGAACGTCCTCACTGGACCGATGAAGGTGCCGCATCTCGCAGCGGGAATATCTCCAATTTTAGGCAAAATTGGACTCCGCCTCGGCCGGGGGAGCGTCCAATTTTAGGCAAAATTGGAAGGGCTCGAGCGCTGCGGGCCGCCGGTTCCAGGTGGGAACGGGCGGCCCGCAGCGTCAGCGGATGGTCGTCAGCCGATGGTGGCGGCGATCCAGTCCTTGTAGGCCGTCGCGTCGGTGTAGATCGACGGGGCCGTGCCGCAGACCGGGATCAGGCTGCCGAGGCGGCTGGTGACGCCGGTCAGCTTCCAGTCGCCGGGCTGCCCCTCCAGCTGCGGGCCGCCGGAGTCGCCGAAGCAGGCGTTGGCCAGCAGCTCGTTGCTGCCGGTGCAGATCTCGGTCGCGCCGTCGACCCCGCTCAGCGAGCACTGGCCGTCGGGGACGACCTTGGTCTCCAGCTCCTGCAGCTGCGCGGGCGGCTGGCCGCAGCCGCGGACCGGGCAGGTCACGCCCCAGCCGATGATGCGCGACGCGGTGCCGTCCGGGCCGGAGGCGTCGGCGATCTCGACCGGCGTCTGCGTCACCGCGCGGTCCAGCTTCAGCAGCGCGATGTCGCCGTTGGGGTTCTTGGTGGCGTAGTCCGGGTGCACCACGATCTCGGCGACGCCGGCCTCGGTGCCGCCGGTGGTGTGGTCCGGGCTGCCGATCCGCAGGCCGAGGTCGGCGGGGGTGACGTCCTGCACGCAGTGCGCGGCGGTGAGCACCCACTGCTGGTCGATCAGGGACGCCCCGCAGCTGTGGTTCCCGGCGCGCTGCAGCGATGCCATCCAGCCGTACTGCTCGGTCGCGTCGTGGCCGCCGACGATCAGCGCGCCCGGGTCGTCCGCGGCGCTCGCGGTGGCGGGCAGCAGCCCGGTGCTCAGCGCGACGGCCGAGAGACCGGCGAGCAGCATGGATTTCCTCTTCACGGGCAGTCCTCCCCGACGTGATCCCCTTTTCCGGTGAACGTAAGGGCGGGTCCGCCGAACGGGTACCGCCAACTGCGGAAGCGAGTTCGGCGTTCTGGTGCAGCGCTCGCCGTGATGCGGACATCACGGCGGAGATCCGGCTAGCCTGGGTGTGTCCACACGGTCGACGACGAGGTGGTGGGCATGACCGCGGTGTCGCATGAGGTCGATCTGCTGATCGTGGGCGCGGGTCCGACCGGTTTGTTCGCCGCCTACTACGCGGGATTCCGCGGGTTGTCGGTGGCGGTGGTCGACGCGCTGCCCGAGCCCGGCGGCCAGGTGACCGCGATGTACCCGGAGAAGATGATCTTCGACGTGGCCGGGTTCCCCGAGGTGCGCGGCCGCGATCTGGTTGCCGCGCTGGTGAAGCAGGCCGGCCAGTACGACCCGGACTACCTGCTCGGCAGGCCCGCGACCGAGATGTCCGATGTGGATGGTGGGCTGCTCGTCGGGGTCGGCGGGGGAGAGGCGGTGCGCGCCGGCGCGGTGCTGGTCACCGCCGGGATCGGCGAGTTCACCCCGCGTCCGCTGCCCGCCGGTGGCGACTGGGTCGGTCGCGGCGTCGTGCACTTCATCCCGGAACTGTCCGTGCACAGTGGACACGATGTGGTGGTGGTCGGCGGTGGCGATTCCGCGTTCGACTGGGCGCTGGCCCTGCACCCGGTGGCCCGCAGCGTGACCCTGGTGCACCGCCGGACCCGGTTCCGCGCGCATGCGGGCCTGGTCGGCAAGGTAGAGGACCTGGGCGTCCCGCTGATCATCCCGGCGGAGGTCGCGGAGGTCCGCGGCGACGACACCGGGGTGCGCGAGGTGGAGGTCGAGCTCGGCGACGGGCAGCGCCGGGTGCTGCCGGCGCAGACGGTGGTGGCCGCGCTGGGCTTCACCGCCGACCTGGGGCCGATCGAGGAGTGGGGCCTGGCGCTGGAGAAGCGCGCGATCCTGGTCGACAGCGCGATGCGGACCAGCCGGTCGCGGGTGTACGCGGCGGGCGACGTCGCGGCGTACCCGGGCAAGGTCAAGCTGATCGCCACCGGCTTCGGCGAGGCGGCCACGGCGGTCAACAACATCGCCGTGGAGCTCGACCCGGGGGCCCACCTGTTCCCCGGCCACTCGTCGGACATGGGCTGACGAACGCCCGGGCACGGCGCGGAATCGCGCCGTGCCCGGGTGGGTTCTCGGGTGGGGCGTGCCGCTCCACCCGGAGCGGGATCAGCCGCCGGTGTTCTGGTTGACCCAGTCCGCGTAGGCAACGACGTCGGTGTAGATCGACGGGCCGGTGGCGCAGGTCGAGTCGCCGTTGCCGGACCGGCTGGTCGCGCCGGTCAGCTCCCAGTTGCCCGGCGTGCCCTTGATCTGCGGGCCGCCCGAGTCGCCGTAGCAGGCGCCCGAGTTGCCGTTCGGGTTGTCCGTGCAGATCTCGCCCTGCCCGTCGATGCCCTGGCAGCCGGAGTCCTCGACGACCTGGGTGTCCAGCTCCTGCAGGACCTGCGGGGCCGGGCCGCAGCCGGGCTCGGCGCAGGTCTGGCCCCAGCCGATGATCCGGGTCGCGGTGCCCGCCGCGCCCGAGTCGGCGGCGATCTTGATCGGGGTGGCCTGCAGCTGGCGGTCGAGCTGCAGCACGGCGATGTCGCCGGAGGGGTGCGTCTGCACGTTGGTCACGTTGGCCTGCTCGCCACCGCTGGTGTGGTCGTTGCTGCCGACCCGGACGCTGAACTGGCCGCCGCCCTGCACGCAGTGCGCGGCGGTGACCACCCAGTCGGGTTTGATCAGCGAGCCGCCACAACCGTGCCGGCCCTGCTGCTGCAGCGACACCATGAACGAGTACTCCTCGGTGGCGTCGTGGCCGCCGACGATGTAGGGGTTGACGTCGCTGGGTGCCGCGACCGCGGGCAGACCGAGTGCACCGATCGCGCCGACCGCGGCGATGGCTCCGATCAGAACCGAACGCTTCCGCATGTCCGTCGAATCCTCCCGTGTGTCCGGCACCACTGGCCGGGCTGGGCACAGACGGTAAGCGGAGCCATCCCATCGGCGTACCCACGAAGGGATTAGATCGACAACGTCAAAAGCGGTGACCCGCGGTCGAAACCGCAGGTCACCGCTCGGAAAACGGCGTCATTCCGGGCAATCGGCGAGTTTTTACCAATTTCCCGGTGGTGTCACCCGCTCAGGGCAGCAGTCCGTGCAGCGGGGTGTCACTCTCGCCGAGGTCGACGTCGGCGTATTCGCGCAGCTTGGACAGCTTGTGCTGGCCCTCGATCACCCGGACCGTGCCGGACTTGGAGCGCATCACGATCGACTGCGTCGTGCACCGGTTGGCGCGGTAGTGCACGCCCTTGAGCAGCGCGCCGTCGGTGATGCCGGTGGCGCAGAAGAACATGTTGTCGCCGCGCACCAGGTCCGAAGTGGTCAGCACCTGGTTCACGTCGTGCCCGGCGTCGCGGAGCTTCGCCCGCTCGGCGTCGTCCCGCGGCCACAGCCGCGTCTGGATCTCGCCGCCGAGGCACTTCAGCGCGCAGGCGGCGATGATGCCCTCCGGGGTGCCGCCGATGCCCAGCAGCATGTCGACGCCGCTGCCCGGCCGCGCGGCCGCGATCGCGCCCGCCACGTCGCCGTCGGAGATGAACTGGATGCGCGCACCGGCCTCGCGGACGTCCTTGACGATCTGCTCGTGCCGCGGGCGGTCCAGGATGCACACCGTGACGTCGGAGACGTCGATGTGCTTGGCCTTGGCGACCCGGCGGATGTTCTCCGCGATCGGGGCGGTCAGGTCCACGACCCCGGCGGCCTCCGGCCCGACCGCCATCTTCTCCATGTAGAACACGGCGGACGGGTCGAACATGGTGCCGCGCTCGGACACCGCGAGCACCGCAAGAGCGTTCGGCATGCCCTTGCTGAGCAGCGTCGTCCCGTCGATCGGGTCGACCGCGACGTCGCACTCCGGGCCTTCGCCGTTGCCGACCTGCTCGCCGTTGTAGAGCATCGGGGCTTCGTCCTTCTCGCCCTCGCCGATGACCACGACGCCCCGCATGGACACGGTCCCGATGAGCTTGCGCATCGCGTCCACCGCGGCGCCGTCGCCGGCGTTCTTGTCGCCGCGGCCGACCCAGCGCCCCGCGGCCATCGCCGCGGCCTCTGTCACGCGGACCAGTTCCATCGCCAGGTTGCGGTCCGGTGCTTCGCGGTGTCGTTCGGTGCTCATCGCGCCTCCCGGTGGTGAGCGGTTTTCAGGTTCCACTGCCCGAGGACGGCGGGATCCAGGCCCGCGCTCAGGCTCGTTGCCCCCGATCTTCGCAGATCGGCAGGCCCGTCGGAGCTCCCTCGTGGGGCAGCCCACTCCCGCTCGGCCGCCTGGCGGGCCGCTGGTCGGCCGGTGAGAGCATGGGAGCCGTGGCCGAACCCCGCAACCAGCAACCGCCCGCATCCCGTCCGCCCCGGACCGTGTCGGCAATGGTGTTCGCCCTGCTGCCGATGGTGCTGGTGGCCTTCGGGATCGCCGGGATGGCGGGGCAGTGCTCGTTCAACCCGGGCGGTCCGTCGATCCAGGGCGGCTCGGTGCCGACGGTCGACGTGCCCGCCGAACTGCGGCGCGCGGCGGGGCGGGTGGACTTCCCGGTCCTCGAACCGAACCTGCCCGCGAACTGGCGGGCCAACGCGGCGAACGTGACCACGCTCGCCTCCCATTCGCAGGTCGTCCGGGTCGGGTGGCTGACCGGCGGCGGCCGGTACCTGCGCCTGGCGCAGTCGACGGCCGCCGAGGGCGAGCTGGTCGAGAGCGAGACGCGGCAGGCGCCGCACGCCCGGGGCACGGTCGACGCCGCGGGGCGGCAGTGGGTGGTCTACGACAGCGTGCGCGGTGAGCAGGCCTGGGTGGCGGAGCGGGACGGAGTCCGGCTGCTGATCACCGGCAACGCCGGCGAGGCGGAGTTCCGAGCCCTCGCCGAAGCGGCCATCAACGCCCCGCCCGGAGCCTGACCGGCACCGACCGCCTAGGTTTCAGGCTTGCGTTTCCGCTGGTCATGGGGCCGTGACTCACGGGTTCGCACGTGCAGGAACGTTGCTCTTGAGTAGGGGCGACGGAGCGTCGCGGAAGTGCGGAGTGCCCAATTTTAGGCAAAATCGGACGGCGTGAAAGCCGGGCTCCGCGATTCGGAAGATCGGCGGGGTCAGTCCTGCTCGACTGCTGCCAGGGCTTGCTCCACGCGCTCGCGGGCTCCCGCCAGGTGGCGTTCGCAGACCGCCGCCAGGGCCTCGCCCCGCTCCCACAGCGCCAGCGAGTCCTCCAGCGAGAGGCCGCCGGCCTCCAGCTGCTTGACCACCTCGGCCAGCTGGTCGCGGGCCTGCTCGTAGCCGAGCTCGGCGACCTCGGGGTGCTCGGCCACCGGGTCGAAGTGCTCGTCCTGCTGATCGTTCGCCGTCACGGGGTCGGACTCTCCACGTTGTTCTGCACGGACACCACCGCGGTGGCGATCGCCTGGTCGTAGCCGACGAACGCCTCCGCGAACTCGGCACCGTCGCCCTCGCGCACCGCGTCGTTGATGCGCAACTGCGCCTCCGCGACCCTACGTCGGTGCGCCGAAGCGGCCCACCACCCGGCCCCCACGTACCCGGAGGTGGCCTCGGCGAGCGCGCGCAGGCGCGACGGCAGGTCCTTGCGCTCGGCGGACTGGCAGCCGCCCAGCAGCGCGGCCCAGCAGCCGACCGCCGCGGCGTCCGCCGCCTCGGCGCAGCGGCGCACCTCGCCGGCCCCGTTCCGCAGCAGCGCCGAGCCGTCGGTCGCCGACCTCGCGACGCCGACGGTCAGGGGGAGGAACGATGGTTCCTGCTTCGGGTGCACGTTCTCAGTCCTGTTCAACCTGCTCGGTCCGGTACGACTGCCTGGATCGCTCCGTCAACGACCCGCACCCGCAGTCGAGTTCCCGGCGGCGCCTCCTCGACAGACCGGAGAACGCCGTCCGCGCCGTCCTCGATGCGCTGCACGATTGCGTATCCACGAGCCAGCGTGGCCGCCGGACCCAAGGTCGTCAAGCGAGATCGAGTCGCGGTCAGCGCGTGTCGCTCGGTGTTCAGCGCGGTGGTCATCGCGCGGCGGGTGCGGTCGCGCATCAGCTCGACCTGCTCGGCGCGCCGTTCCAGCGGCCCGATCGGGTCGGCCAGCACCGGGCGGCTGCGCAGTGCGTCGAGCAGCCTGCGTTCCCGGTCGACCCAACCGTGCAGCGCGCGGCGGGCGCGGTCGCGCAGCTGGTGGATCCGCTGAGTCTCCTCGGCGACGTCCGGCACGACCCGCTTGCCCGCGCCGGTCGGCGTCGAGCAGCGCACGTCGGCGACGTGGTCCACCAGCGGCGAGTCCGGCTCGTGCCCGATGGCGCTGACCACCGGCGTGCGGCAGGCGGACACCGCGCGGCACAGCGCCTCGTCGGAGAACGGCAGCAGGTCTTCGACGCTGCCGCCGCCGCGCGCCAGCACGATCACGTCGACCTCCGGCATCCGGTCCAGCTCCTGCAGCGCCGTCAGGATCTGCGGCACCGCGGTCGAACCCTGCACGGCGACGTTGCGGACCTCGAACTGCACCGCGGGCCAGCGCAGCTGCGCGTTGGTCAGCACGTCGTGCTCGGCGGCCGAAGCGCGGCCGGTGATCAGCCCCACCCGGTTCGGCAGGAACGGCAGCGGCCGCTTGCGCGCCGGGTCGAACAGGCCCTCGGCCTTCAGCAGCTGGCGGAGCCGTTCGATGCGCGCCAGCAGTTCGCCGATGCCGACCGCGCGGATCTCGTCGACCCGCAGGCTCAGCGTGCCCCGGCCGACGAAGAACGTCGGCTTGCCGTGCACCACGACCCGGCTGCCGTCGGTCAGCGGCGGCTCCATCTTGCGCAGCATCGCGGCGGCGCAGGTGAGCGTCAGCGAGACATCGGCGGACGGGTCGCGCAGCGTCAGGAACGCGGTGGCCGCGCCGGGGCGCAGCGAGATCTGGGTGATCTGCCCTTCCACCCAGATCGTGCCGAGCCGGTTGATCCAGTCGGCGATCTTGCGCGCCACGGTCCGTACCGGCCAGGGCTCCTCGGGACTGGTCGGGGAACTCAGCGTCACTCCTCGGTGCTTCCCGGCCCCGGTCCGGTCCGCAGTTTCAATTGAAACTGTTCACCGGGGTCTCGGGGCCGCAGTTTCAATTGACACTGCGGATGTCGTCTGGGGTCATTGGTTGCGCAGGCGGTCGAGGCGGTTGTGGAGCATGCGGACGAACTCCGGCCGCTGACCGTGCCGCTGCTCGTAGGCCAGCAGTTCGGCCAGCTCCGCCTCGGAGAACGAGCGGAGCCGGCCCCGCAGCTGCGGCAGCGTCAGGTGATCGTAGTCGGGCAGCACCGACAGGTCCTCGGACAGCACCGCAGGCTCGGTCGGTTCGTCCTCGTCGAAGGTCGCCCAGGCGGGCTGCTCCTCCGGGGTGCGCAGCCCGGCGAGGGCCTCGTCGCCCTTGATCGCCAGCTCGGTGATCTGCTGCTGGATCCGCATCGACGCCTGCAGCGCCTGGCTGGCCACGGTGACCGGCAGGCCGATCAGGGTGGCCGGCAGCTGGCGGGCCTGCTCGACGGCGGTGGCGGCGAGCCCGGCGGCGATCCGCACCGGCAGGGGGAACGATGACATGCGCCCAGCCTGCCGCACTCGGGCCCGCGAAGCCATCGCCTCGTCGCACGACTGTGATCTGGAACAAGCCGCGGCCCACCGTCCAACTGCGGACCCGGCCCGGCGCCGGCCCGGCACCGGGTCTCGCCGCAATTTCCATTGAAATCGAACCTCTGATTTCCATTGAAGTTGCGGGCAGCCGTGGCGGGGCGGCGGTTGGAACTCCCGCCGGGGACCGCCGCACGACTGTGATCTGGAGCAGGCGGGCCACTGCGGGGCTGAGCTCGTTGGGCAAGGTCCGTACCCTTGGCGGTATGACGACCTCGCCCGAGGCCACTGACCTCGTTGACCAGGACACCCGGCCGGCCAAGCGGGTCCTGCTGGCCAAACCGCGTGGGTACTGCGCAGGTGTCGACCGCGCGGTGATCACCGTCGAGAAGGCACTGGAGACCTACGGCGCGCCGATCTACGTGCGCAAGGAGATCGTGCACAACCGGCACGTGGTGGAAACGCTGACCGAGCGCGGCGTGATCTTCGTGGACGAGACCGACGAGGTGCCGGAGGGCGCGCTCGTGGTGTTCTCCGCGCACGGCGTGTCCCCGGCGGTGCACGCGGAAGCCGCGCAGCGCAACCTGCGCACCATCGACGCGACGTGCCCGCTGGTCACCAAGGTGCACAAGGAAGTCAACCGGTTCGCCCGCGAGGACTACGACATCCTGCTGATCGGCCACGAGGGGCACGAGGAGGTCGAGGGCACCGCAGGCGAGGCCCCGGACCGCGTGCAGCTGGTCGACAAGCCGGAGGACGTCGACAAGGTCGAGGTCCGCGACCCGAGCAAGGTCGTGTGGCTGTCGCAGACCACCCTCAGCGTGGACGAGACGATGGAGCGGGTCGACCAGCTCAAGGAGCGGTTCCCGGGTCTGCAGGCGCCGCCGAGCGACGACATCTGCTACGCGACCTCCAACCGGCAGTACGCGGTGAAGGCGATGGCGTCGGAGTGCGACCTGGTGATCGTCGTCGGCTCGCAGAACTCCTCGAACTCCAAGCGCCTGGTCGAGGTGGCGCTGCAGGCGGGCGCGTCCGACGCGCACCTCGTGGACTTCGCGAACCAGATCGACGAGGCCTGGCTGGACGGCGTCACCACCGTCGGCGTGACCAGCGGTGCGTCGGTGCCGGACGTGCTGGTGCTGCAGGTGCTGGACCACCTGGCCGAGCGCGGCTGGAACCAGGTGGACGAGGTCACCACGGCCAACGAGAAGATCAGCTTCGCGCTGCCGCGGGAGCTCCGCAAGGACCTCGACGAGAACCCGGACAAGCCCAAGGGCGTCCGCTGACCGAGTAGCGAAAAAGGGGCATCCGCGCTGCGCGGATGCCCCTTTTTCAGTCCCGGCTCACCCGAACTGCTCGTCCCGTCGCGGCCGCCGGGGTCGCCGGGGCGGCTCCCCCTGCGGCGGCTCCGCCGCTCGCGGCCGCCCGGGCGCCTGCCGCGGGGCTGCGCCCCGCCGCGGCGGCACCGCGCGCCCGTCGCGCTCCGGCCGCGGCTCGGCTCCGCGCGCCCTGCCGGGCGCGTCGCCTCGTGCCCGGCCGGGCGCATCGCCGCTGCGCGGCCGCCCGGGGGCCTGGGCCCGCCCGCGCTCCGCTTGGGCTCGCTGCGGGCGCGCTGCGTCGTCAGCGCGCGGTTTCCTGGTGCGTTCGCGCTCTTCGGGCCGCCGCTTCTTGACGTCTTCGGCCGGCTTCTTGCGCGGCGGCGCGACGGGGCGGCGCTTCTTGGTCGCCGCGTCGCTGTCCGCGATCTCGGGGCGGGGCCGGGACCGCTGGGTAACGAACATGCGGACGAGGCCGATGCCAAGGCAGACGATGGTGGCGCCCGCCATGATCGGGAAGCTGCTGATCAGTGGTCGCGCGATGGCGAGCGCCTTGGCGGTGATGCCGGCGCCCGCGGTGACCCCGTTGCCGGTGATCAGCACCAGCAGCGGCATGACGATGGTGAGCACGAGCGGCGGTTGGACCATCGGTCCGAACACGCTGCGGCGTTTGACCAGCAGCACGGCCAGCACGCAGCCGACGAAGAAGCACGCCTTGAACAGGATGTCGGGCTGCGACCAGAGCAGGATGTCGAGGATTGTTCCGACCGCGGTCGGGACGGCAGCCAGCAGCACGGCTCCCCAGAGCGGCACGCCCTTCGCCCCGAATGCGGAGCGCGTCGACCACTGGGAGGCGCCGCTGCTGGGGGGTGGGGCGCTCTGGCTATCGCGGATCGCGGTCACGAGTCCCAACGGTAACGGTCCAGTACCCCGGGCCGAGAGCCCTCTTCCGGAACTTGCGCGTTAATGCACGTTGGGTTACCTGCGACCCTCGCCGACGTGACCGCCATGTGATGTCGGTGCAGCCGAATGGATGCCCTGTCACTTGGGCGGGTGTGTGAACCTTGACACAGGTAGCGTGACCATTTTAGCGTCCGGGCAATCGTTTTCTCACGATTCGCGAGCGGCGTGACGGGGGTGCTATGAGCACGGCGCCACCGCTGGTCGAGATGACCGGCATCACCAAGCGCTATGGGGGTGTGCTCGCGTGTGACGGCGTGGACCTGGAAGTCCGCGCCGGCGAGGTGCACGCGCTGCTGGGCGAGAACGGCGCGGGCAAGAGCACGCTGATGAAGGTGCTCTCCGGCGACGTCGTCGATCACGCTGGGTCGATCTCGATCGAAGGCCGGGTGGTGCAGTTCGGCAAGCCGGCCGACGCGCAGCACGCCGGGGTCGCGATGATCCACCAGGAGCTCGACCTGGTTCCCGGGCTGAGCGTCGCCGAGAACCTCTACCTCGGCCGCGAGCTGCGCAACCGGTTCGGCGTGGTGGACCGCCGGAAGATGGCCGTGCGCACCCGCGAGCTGCTGCGCCACACCGGCATCGACCTGGACCCGCTGCGGTCCGTCGGCGAGCTGCGCGTCGGCGAGCAGCAGCTGGTGACCATCGCCCGCGCCCTGTCGCTGGACGCGAAGGTCCTGATCATGGACGAGCCGACGTCGGCGCTGTCCAGCACGGAGGTCGAGCGGCTGTTCGCGGTGATCGCCGAGCTGCGCCGCGGCGGCACCGGCATCGTCTACATCTCGCACCGGATGGATGAGATCGGCCGGGTCGCCGACCGCGCCACCGTGTTGCGCAACGGCCGCAAGGTCGCGGAGTTCGACGCCCGGAAGCTGACCGCGGAGCAGGCCGCCGAGGCCATGGTGGGCCGTTCGGTGCAGACGATGTTCCGCGCCGAGAGCGGCGCCGTCGGCGAAGAGCTGCTGTCGGTGTCCGGGTTCGCCGTCCGCCCGCGCCGGCCGCGGGTGGGTCGCCGGGAACCCGACGGCATCGATCTGACCGTGCGTCGCGGGGAGATCGTCGGGCTGTGCGGGTTGCTCGGCTCAGGTCGCACCGAACTGCTGGAATCGCTGTTCGGGGCGGGGTCCTCCGGCACGTGGGAGGGGGAGGTGTCCCTCGACGGGCGTCCGGTGCGGCCGAGGGGTCCGCACCGCGCGTTGCGCGAGGGCATCGCCTTCGTGCCGGAGGACCGCAGGAGTTCCGGGCTGGTGCTGGAGCATTCGGTGCTGGCCAACACGGTCCTCTCGGTGCTGGACCGGCTCGGCGTGGCCGGGCTGGTGCGCCGCCGCGCCGAGGTGTCCGCCACCGAGCGCAGCGTGCAGCAGCTCAAGATCAAGCTCGGCCGGATCCTCGACCCGGTCGGCACCCTTTCCGGTGGAAATCAGCAGAAGGTCGTCTTCGGCCGGATGCTGCTGACCGAGCCGCGGTTGCTGCTGCTGGACGATCCGACCCGCGGCGTGGACATCGGCGCGAAGTCGGAGATCTACCAGCTGCTCGGCGAGATCGCGGGACGCGGCATCGGGGTGCTGCTGGCGTCCTCGGAGCTGCCGGAGCTGGTCGGCGTGTGCCACCGGGTGGTGGTGCTGCGCGCCGGCCGCAGCGTGGCCGAGTTCGACACCGCCGAGGTCGGCGAAGCGGAGTTGCTGGCGGCCGCCATGGGCGAGGGCGTGGCGGCCGGCGGGGCCGGGCCGGTCGTCGGCACCGGTCGGCAGAGCACTGGGGGAGGAGCGCGGTGAGCAACCAGACGGAGGAACGGCCCGCGGGGTCCGGCGCGTCCGCCGCGCCGCGGCGGACGAACGTCGTGGCCACGCTGTTCCGGTTCCAGAGCTTCTTCGGCCTGGTCGCGGTGTTCCTGGCGGCGGTGGTCTTCTCGCCCCGCAACGACGGGCAGATCCTGTTCCTGACCAGCGACAACCTGTTCAACATCGTGCGCGCGGTGTCCGAGATCGGGATCATCGCGATCGGGCTGACCTTCGTGATCCTGATCGGCGGCATCGACCTGTCGGTCGGCTCGGTGCTCGGGTTGGCGGCGGTGGGTTCGGCCGTGCTGATGGTCGAGGACGGCTACGGCGTCTGGGCCACCGTCGCGCTGGTGCTGCTCGCGGGCATCGTCTTCGGCCTGCTGCAGGGCACCGCCGTCGCGTTGCTCGGCGTGCAGGCCTTCATCGTCACCCTGGCGGGACTGCAGATCGCGCGCGGGCTGGCGCGGATGTGGTCCGGCGGCGAGACGGTGCAGATCTCCTACGGCGACGGGCCGGGCCAGGCGCCGATGCTGTTCTCCCTGCTCGGGGAGCGCACCTTCGGCGGCGTGGTGCCGATCCCGGCGCTGATCTTCGCGGTGGTCGCCATCGTCGCGATCCTGTTCCTGCGCGGCAGCGCCTATTCCCGCCACCTCTACGCCATCGGCGGCAACGAGAAGGCGGCCCGGCTTTCCGGCGTGCCGGTGAACCGGGTCAAGATCATCGCCTTCGGCATCGCCGGGTTCTGCGCCGCGCTGGCCGGGATCGTGCACGCTGGCCAGCTCAACGCGGGCAGCCCGAACGACGGAATCGCTTACGAACTCGACGGAATCGCCGCCGTGGTGGTCGGGGGCACCAGCCTGGCCGGTGGCCGGGGCTCGGTGATCGGCACCATCGCCGGTGCGCTGCTGCTCGGCATCCTGAACAACATCCTCAGCCTCAACAGCGTCAACACCGACCTGCAACTGCTGATCAAGGGCCTGGTGATCGTCGCGGCGGCGGCGTTGCAGCGCCTGCGACCGACGTCCTGAAACCCCTCGTCCGGGAGGAAGCACGATGCGCAAGACAACGAAGTCCTTGATCGCAGTCACGTGCGCCGCGGCCGCGCTCGCCGCCGCCGGTTGCGGGACGACCAGCGAGAACACCGGGAAGGTGCAGGCGCAAGACCCGACCCAGCACTGCAAGGGGCCGAACGAGAAGTACACCATCGGCATGAGCCAGGCCAACCTCGCAGAGCCGTACCGGGTCCGGATGGACGACGACATCCGCAAGGCGGCCGAGAAGGTGCCGCAGTTCGAGGTGCAGTTCTCCGACGCGGCCAAGGACAACTCCAAGCAGATCAGCGACGTCGAGAACTTCCTCACCAAGCAGGTCGACCTGCTGATGATCTCGCCGAACGAGGCCGCACCCCTGACCGACGTGGTGAAGAAGGCCTACAACAAGGGCATTCCGGTCGTGGTGCTGGACCGGAAGGTCGACGGCGACGCCTACACCACCTACATCGGCGCGGACAACGTCCAGATCGGCCGGCAGGCGGGCGAGTACTTCAAGAGCACGCTGCTGCCGGAGGGCGGCAAGATCGTGCAGATCAAGGGGCTGTCCGGGTCGACCCCGGCCGCGGAGCGGGAAAAGGGCTTCCAGGAAGGCATCCAGGGTTCGCAGATCGAGGTCGTGGCCACCGCCGATGGTGAGTGGGAGCGGTCGGTCGGGCAGCAGAAGATGGACGCGCTGCTCAAGGCGAACCCCGACATCAAGGCGGTCTACGCGCAGAACGACCCGATGGCCGAGGGCGCGTACCTGGCGGCCCAGGCGGCGGGCCGCAACGACCTGAAGTTCGTCGGCATCGACGGGCTGCCCATCCCGTCCGGAGGCATCAAGGCGGTCGAGGACGGCCGGCTGCAGGCGACCAACCTGTACCCGACCGGCGGCGCGGAAGCCGTGGAAGCGGCCAAGAAGCTGCTGATCGACTGCCAGCCGGTGGGGAAGGCACAGACCCTGCAGACCGAGCTGGTCACCAAGGAGAACGCCGCCGAGGTCTACGCCCGGCTGAACCAGAGCTGACATCCGCGTCGTGAGTGGTCGTGGTCGCCCCGGCGGCCACGACCACTCACGACTGGGCGCTCGTGGCAATGCCCTGCGCTATTGCGAATGATCGCGATTTCCGAATAATTTCATTGAGGTGATCTCAGTGGGTTTTGGTGTGTTCGTGGTGGGTGAGGGTGAGTGCGGCGCGGACGATCGTGGTGATTTTGCGTGGGCTGGCGGTGATG
>NZ_JBWKKH010000047.1:0-62953 GCF_056431645.1 Saccharopolyspora sp. NPDC045839 | reverse complement strand
TCCATCTACCAGGAGCTTCACTATTTCCCCCGCAACGACACGCCCACCCGGCCCCTCACCTGCACAGACCAGGATGAAAAAGGCTCAATGGAAATTGCGTCCCGTCGGCGTGTCAGGGCACGACACACCGACACCTGTGGACAACTCACGCAATTTCAATGGAAATCGAATATGGCATGCATCAGGGTGGGCACCCGGGGTCCAGGGAGCCTCTGAGGTTCCGCAACCCGCACCGCCAGGCACAACGAGGTTGGAAAACCTCATTGGACTCGCGGTCAGAGCGGGAGCGGGAGTTCGCCGCCGGTGGCGGCGGCGAGGGCATCTCGCATGGCCTCGCGAGGCGCCGGGCGCCCGGTGAACTGCTCGACCTGCCCGAAGGCCTGGTGCAGCAGCATGTCCAGCCCGGTGGCGATCCGCCCGCCGGCCGCGGTGACCGCGGCGGCCAGCGGCGTCGGCCACGGGTGGTAGACGACGTCCAGCACGCACGCGGCCTTCGCCAGCTCCGCCGCTTGCGCGTCCAACGCCCCTGCCGGGAGCGTCGACACCACGACGTCCGCCGCTGCCGCGGCGTCCGCGAGCGCGACGCGGTCCAGCCGCTCCACGCGCACCCGCAGCCCGACCCGCTCCGCGGTCTCGGCCGCGTCGCGCGCTCGCGCGGGCTCGCGCACCGCGAGCGTCGCTTCGCTCAGCCCGAGCTCCGCGAGCGCGGCCAGGGCCGCGGCGGCGGTGCCGCCGGCTCCCAGGACCAGCCCGCGGTGGCCGGTGGTGAATCCGCCCGCGCTGCGCAGCGCCCCGACGACTCCGTCGACGTCGGTGCAGTCCGCGGCCCAGTTGCCGTCGGGCCGGTGCACCAGGGTGTTCGCCGCTCCGACCGCCGCCGCCCGCTCGCTGACCTCGCTCGCGACGCCCAGCGCCGCTCGCTTGCCGGGCATGGTCACCGACAGCCCGGCCCACTCGGGGCCCAGCCCGGCGACGAACTCGACGAGCCGGTCGGCGTCGGCCTCCACCCGCTCGTAGGTCCAGCCGTCCAGGCCGAGCGCGGCATAGGCGGCGCCGTGCAGCACCGGGGACAGCGAGTGCTCGATCGGTGAACCGAGCACCGCTGCCCGCCGCGGCTCAGAACGCGCCACGGGCCCGCGCCTCGTCGATGTAGGCCTGGTGCTCCTGCGGCGTGTTGGCGAAGCAGGAGGTGCCGTCCGGGTAGCACTTGACGAAGTACTTCCAGGTGCCGTCGGCGGGCGTTTCCGCCGCGTGGACCGCTTCCTTGCTGACCGCCGAGATCGGCGTCGGCGGCAGGCCGTAGTTCTTGTACGTGTTGTACGCGCCCGGCAGTTCCCGGTCCTCCGGCCTGGTCAGCAGCGACGGCTTGTCCAGCGGGTAGTTGATCGTGGAGTCCAGCCCGAGGTGCATCGCGGGCGGCGCGAGCCGGTTGTGGATCACCCGCGAGATCTGCCCGAAGTCCTTGGTGATGCCTTCGCTCTGCACCAGCGACGCGATCTTGAGCAGCTCGTACGGGCTGTAGCGGCTGCCCTCGGCGGCCTTCGGCAGTCCGGCGACCTCGAGCGCCGCCGCGGACCGGGTGACCACGTCGCGCAGCACGTTCTCCGCGGTCTCGCCGGGCTTCACGTCGTAGAGGCCGGGCATGATCAGGCCCTCCAGCCGGCGCTTCGGCTCGGCCTTGGAGGCGTCGGCGATCGCCCACTGCGGCACGCCGAGCGACGCCAGGTCGGCGGTCGCGGCGACCCGGTGCATCTCCTCGGAGGTGATGCAGTTGGGGTTGGCCCCGGCGCAGGTGGCTTCGGCGAGCTTGGTCAGGACGCCCGGCGTGTGACCGTTGTCGGGCGCCAGCTGGTCCTCCAGCCGCATGCCGGCGCGGATGTCCACCCGGCCGACCTTCGCCGCCGGCGACAGGATGTGCGCCACGGCGGCCTCGCCGGACATCTTGTTGCGCATCAGGTAGTAGCCCGGCTGGATGCTGTTGATCTGCCGGTTGGGCTCGGCGGCCTTGGTGAACGCCTTGGTGCTGGCCACCACGTCCTTCTCGGCGAGGTTGCGGCCGATGGCGCTGACGGTCTCACCGGCCTTGATCTCGATGACGACGTCACCGGCGCCTTCGCCCGCGTAGTCCTCGTAGGAACCGATCTGCATCAGCTGGCTGGTGGCGTACAGCACGCCGAAACCGACCAGCACCAGCACGAACAGGCTGGCCAACGCGGTCACCAGGCGGCGCCGCTTGCGACGGCGGAACCGCTCCGGGTCGGGGGCGCGTCGTTGCCGCTCGTCGGGCTCATCCGCGAACAATCCGAGATCGTCGGTCACGAAAGGTCCTCTCGTGTCTTCCCCCGACTGTCCAGGAACGCCTGCAAGATCTCCACCGCGGCCGCCTGGTCGACCACGGCTCGCTGCTTCTTCCCCCGCACCCCGCGTTGCGACAGCATCCGGCTGGCCGTCACGGTGGTCAGCCGCTCGTCGGCGAACCGCACCGGCACCGGCGCGATCCGCTCCGCGAGCGCCGCCCCGTAGGACTGCGCCGTCTCCGCCGCGGTTCCGTGCCGGCCTGCCAGCGTCTTGGGCAGGCCGACCACGACTTCCACCACCTCGTGTTCGGCGACGAGCTCGGCCAGCTGCGCGAGATCGGTGTTGCCGTCGGCATCCCGCCGCAGGGTGACCAGCGGGGTCGCCAGCATCGGGGCGGGGTCGCTGAGCGCGACACCGACCCGGACCGCACCCACGTCGACGCCGAGCCGACGCCCCGGTCCGGGGTCCGCCTGCCGGTGTTCGGTCACCCGCCAGCCACCACCTGGTCCAGGGCCGTGCGCAGCGCCGCGATGGCCGCGGTGATGCCGGCGGGGTTCGTGCCGCCGCCCTGCGCCATGTCCGGCTTGCCGCCGCCGCGCCCGCCGACCTCGGCCGCGAAGCCGGGCACCAGCTTGCCCGCCGCGACGCCCTTGTCCCGCGCGGCGTCGTTGACGCCGACCACGAAGCTGACCTTGCCCTCTTCGGCGGAGAACAGCGCCACCACGGACGGGCGGGAGCCGAGCCGGCCGCGGATCTCACCGGCCAGCGCACGCAGCGCGTTGCCGTCCACGCCGTCCGGCACCTGCTCGGCCACCAGCGTCACGCCGTGCACGTCGGTGCCCTTGTCGGCGAGCTCCCCCGCGGACTGCAGGACCTGCGCGATGCGCAGCTGGTGCAGCTCCTTCTCCGCGCTGCGCAGCCGGGACACCACGCCCTGGATGCGCTCCGGCAGCTCGTCGGCCGGCACCTTGAACTGCTCGGCGAGCTGGCTGACCAGCAGGTGCTCCTTGCTGATGTGACGCATCGCGTCCATGCCGACCAGCGCTTCGACGCGGTGCACGCCGGAACCCACGGAGGAGTCGGCGATCAGCTTGACCACGCCGAGGCGGGCGATGCTCGGCACGTGGGTGCCGCCGCACAGCTCGCGGGAGTAGTCGCCCATGTCGACGACGCGGACCTGGTCGCCGTACTTCTCGCCGAACAGCGCGACGGCGCCGAGCTCCATGGCCCGGTCCATCGTCGTGGTGTAGGCCTGCACCTCGACGTCGCTCTGCAGGTAGTCGTTGACCTCTTCCTCGACGCCGGTGAGGACGGCGGTCGACACCGCGGACGGGGCGGTGAAGTCGAAGCGCATCCGGCCGGGCGAGTTCAGCGAACCGGCCTGCGCGGCGCGCTTGCCGTAGGCGCTGCGCACCGCCGCGTGCACGAGGTGGGTGGCGGAGTGCGACCGCTCGATCGCGTGGCGCCGCGCGACGTCGACGGCGGCCTCCAGCGCGGTGTCCACGCCGAGCTCGCCCTCGACGACCTTGGCGCGGTGCACGAACAGGCCCGGGACCGCGCGCTGCACGTCGTGCACCTCGACGGCCACACCGGGACCGACCAGCCGGCCGGTGTCGGCGATCTGGCCACCGCCCTCGGCGTAGAACGGGGTGCGGTCCAGGACCAGCTCGACCTCGGTGCCCGCGGCGGCGGACTTCGCCGGCTGCCCGTCGACCAGCAGGCCCAGCACCCGGCTGTGCGACTGCAGGTCGGTGTAGCCGATGAACTCGGTGGTGCCGTGCTGGTCCAGCAGCGTCCGGTAGGTCGAGAGGTCGCCGTGGCCGGTCTTGCGCGCCTTGGCGTCCTCCTTGGCCCGGCGGCGCTGCTCGGCCATCAGGTTCCGGAAGCCCTGCTCGTCGACGGTCAGGCCCTGCTCGGAGGCCATCTCCAGCGTCAGGTCGATCGGGAAGCCGTAGGTGTCGTGCAGCTGGAAGGCCTGCTCGCCGGCCAGCTGCACGCCGCCGGCCTTCTTGGTCTCGGCCACCGCGACGTCGAAGATCTTCGAGCCCGCCGTCAGGGTGGTCAGGAAGGCGTCTTCCTCGTTGCGCATCACCGAGTCGATGCGGTCGAACTCGGTGACCAGCTCCGGGTAGCTCGGCGCCATCGCGTCGCGCACGATCTTGCTGAACTCGCCGAGCACCGGCTCCTGCACGCCCAGCAGGCGGGTGGAGCGGATGATCCGGCGCAGCAGCCGCCGCAGCACGTAGCCGCGGGCCTCGTTGCCGGGGGTGACGCCGTCGCCGACCAGCATCACGCCGGAGCGGGCGTGGTCGGCGATGACGCGGAACCGCACGTCGTCCTCGTGGTTCGCGCCGTAGCGGCGGCCGGAGAGCTCCTCGGCCTTGGCGATCACCGGGCGGACCAGGTCGGTCTCGTAGACGTTCTCCACGCCCTGCAGCAGGCACGCCACCCGCTCGACGCCCATGCCGGTGTCGATGTTCTTGGTCGGCAGCGTGCCGATCGGCGGGTGCCCCAGCTTCGGCGACTGCTCACCCCTGATGTCCTGCATGAACACCAGGTTCCAGATCTCGATGTAGCGGTCCTCGTCGGCGACCGGGCCGCCCTCGCGGCCGTACTTCGGGCCGCGGTCGTAGTAGATCTCCGAGCACGGGCCGCCGGGACCGGGCACGCCCATGTCCCAGTAGTTGTCCTTGCCGTCGCGGGTCTGGATCCGCTCGGCGGGCACGCCGGCGACCTTCTGCCACAGCTGGGCCGCCTCGTCGTCCTTCTCGTAGACGGTCACCCACAGCCGCTCCGGGTCGAAGCCGTAGCCGCCGTCGGCCTGGGACTTGGTGAGCAGCTCCCAGGCGTACTCCATGGCGCCTTCTTTGAAGTAGTCGCCGAAGGAGAAGTTGCCCGCCATCTGGAAGAACGTGTTGTGCCGGGTCGTCTTGCCGACCTCGTCGATGTCGCCGGTGCGCACGCACTTCTGGATGCTGGTGGCCCGCGGGTACGGGGCCGGCGCCTCACCCAGGAAGTAGGGCTTGAACTGCACCATCCCGGCGTTGACGAACAGCAGCGTCGGGTCGTCCAGGATCAGCGACGCGCTGGGCACCACGGTGTGGCCGCGGCCGCGGAAGTGTTCGGTGAACCGGTTGTTGATCTCGTGGGTCTGCACGGTGGGTCCTCGGAACTCGGGTGACGGAGACGGCTTGGGGTACCGGCGGACGGCTGGCGGCGCTTCGGCGCCGGCGTCAGCGGCCCGCCCGGCGAGCTCGCCGGCCGCCTGCCGCGCCCTCGTCGGCGATCGGGGCGTCGATCCGGCGGAACTGCACCGTGTCGACGACGCTGCCGCGCTCGACGACGTCGTGCAGTTCCTGCTCCCGCTCCTGCATTCCCGCGCGTACCTCGGCGCCGAACGAGCCGACGGCTCCGGCCAGCTCCCGGACCGCGCCGCCCAGCTGCTCGGCCATGCCGCTCGGAGTCGCCTTGCGGGCGGTCTCGTTGAGCTTGCGCGCCACCGCGACCCCGGCCGCGACGCCGGCGCCGAACCAGAACAGGCGCCTCACTTGCGCCCCCCTTTGCCCTTGCGGCGGAAGTGCCGGCCAGCGGGCTCCTGCCGCCGCTTCCGGCGGGCCCGCAGCGCCTTGCTGACCCCGTAGGAGAACGCCGCCGTCTTCACCAACGGGCCACCCAGTGTAGCCGTGAACAGCGAAGACAACGCCGAGACGTTGCCGCTGATCGTCTTGGCGTTGGCGGTGATCCCGTCGACGCGCTCCAGCTGGGTGTTGACGTGCGTGATGGTCGAGTTCGCCCCGGTGAACAGCGGATCGGAGTTCTCGTGCGCCTTGCGGATCGCGATGGTCGCCTCGTCCAGCGTGCGGCCGAGCTTGATCAGCGGGATCGCCAGCAGCACGACCAGCAGCACGAACGCTCCGGCGGCGATCAGCGCGGCGATCTGCGTGGGCGTCACGTGCCCTCCCGTATGTCCACGTCATTCGGTAGGACCGAGCTCTCGGCCCGGTCCGTTGATCGTGCGTCAGGTTACCGGCCCCGATCCTCACTCCCGCACCCGGTCGGCCCGGCCCGCCGACGGGCACCGCCGGGCACCGCGCCCACCGGACCGGGGCTCCGAGCGGCGAAACGAGCGGCGCCCTTCACCGAACAATTCGGCGAAGGGCGCGCATCTCGAACCGATCGTGTTACGAGCGGACCGGGTTGAGCGGTTCCCGGCCGGCGAGGACCGCGGCGGCGTTGCGGGCGGCGAGCTCGGCCATGGCGGTTCGCGTCTCGGTGGTCGCCGATCCCAGGTGCGGCACCACCACGACGTTGTCGAGGTCGAGCAGCGCTGGCTCCACCTCGGGCTCGCGCTCGAAGACGTCGAGGGCCGCGCCGCCGATCCGCTGCTCGTGGAGGGCCTTCGCCAGCGCGCCCTCGTCGACCACCGGGCCGCGACTGGTGTTGATCAGGAACGCGGTCGGCTTCATGGCCGCGAGCGCCGCCTCGTCGATGAGGTGCCGGGTCTGCTCGGTCAGCGGGCAGTGCAGGGACACCACGTCGGCGGTGCGCAGCAGCTCGTCCTTGGCCAGGAAGCGGGCGTCGAGTTCGGCCTCCACGTCCGCGGCGACACGACGCCGTCCTGTGTAGGCGATGTCCATCCCGAACGCGCGGGCCCGCCGCGCCACGGCCTGCCCGATGTCGCCGAGCCCGACGATGCCGAGCGTCTTGCCCTGCAACCCGGCGCCGAGCATGAAGCCGAGGTGGAAGGTCCACGGCCGGCGCGACCTCAGCAGCCGTTCGCCCTCGCCGAGCCGCCGGGTAGCCATCAGCAGCAGCCCGATGGTCAGGTCGGCGGTCGCGTCGACGAGCACGCCGGGCGTGTTGGTGACGGTGACGCCGCGCCCGGTCACGGCCGGGACGTCGACGTTGTCGTAGCCGACCGCCACGTTGGCGACCACTTCCAGCTGCGGGCCGGCGGCGTCGACCAGCTCGGCGTCGACCTTGTCGTGCAGCATCGTGACGAGCGCGTGCGCGCCGCGCACCGCCTCGCGCAGCTCGGGCGCGGTCAGTGGCCGGTCCTGCGGGCAGACGTGCACGTCGCCGACCTCGCGCAGCACGTCCAGCGCGGACTCCGGAACAACCCGGCTGACCACGATCCGCTTGTCCACAACGACCTCCTCGCGACGAGAACCCCGCCGGAATCTACCTGCCGCTCCACCCCGGCCTCACCGGTCGACCGCCACCATCCCCACGGTCCCCGCTCGCAGTTTCAATTGAAACCGCGGACCCCACGGCGTGGGCCAGGTGTCCAGCAGGCCGAGTTTCAACTGAGCGTTTTCATCCTGATCGGCCCGCAGCCGCGGACCGCAAAGCCGCACCCCGATGAGATGTCGCATGCGCCGCAGGCGCATAGCCCACCTATGACACTCGCACCGCCGCGGGTTCACCGTGCCCACCCCTCCGGGGTTCTCCCGGCAGGACGGCCCCTCCGCCGTGTATTGGACATACATCAGGAGGGGCACCCACAGTCCAGGAAGCCTCTGAGGTTCCGCCACCCGCACCGCCACCCAAAACGAGGCTGGAAAAACCTTATTGAAACCGCGAGCCGCCGGCTCAGTCCTCGCCGCGGATGATGCTGCGGAGCTTCGGGACCCGGTCGCTGAGCGTGCGCTCCGCGCCGCGGCCGGTCGGCTGGTAGTAGTCGCGGCCCACCAGCTCGCGGGGCGGGTACTGCTGGGCGAGCACGCCTTCCGGCTTGCTGTGCGGGTACTGGTAGCCCTTGGCGTTGCCGAGCTTCTCCGCCCCGGCGTAATGGCCGTCGCGCAGGTGCGGCGGCACCGGGCCGGCCTTGCCCGCCCGGACGTCGCCCAGCGCCTCGTCGATGGCCGTGATCACCGCGTTCGACTTCGGCGCGGTGGCGAGGTGGATCGTGGCCTGCGCCAACGCGATCCGCCCCTCGGGCATCCCGATGAACTGCACCGCGTGCGCCGCCGCGACGGCGGCCTGCAGCGCGGTCGGGTCGGCCATGCCGATGTCCTCGCTGGCGTGCACGACGAGCCGCCGGGCGATGAACCGCGGGTCCTCCCCCGCCTCCACCATCCGGGCCAGGTAGTGCAGCGCGGCGTCCACATCGGACCCGCGGATGGACTTGATGAACGCGCTCGCCACGTCGTAGTGCTGGTCGCCGCCCCGGTCGTAGAGCACCGCGGCGCGGTTCACGGTGGCCTCGACCGTCGCCAGGTCGATGGCGTCCGCGCCGGTCGAGGTCGCCGACTCCGCCGCCGCTTCGAGCGCGGTCAGCGCCCGCCGCGCGTCGCCACCGGCGAGCGCGACCAAGTGCGCCTCGGCGTCCTCCTCCAAGCGCAAGGTCCTGCCCAGGCCGCGCTCCTCGCCGACCGCCCGGCGCAGCAGCGTCCGGATGTCGTCTTCCTCCAGACTGCGCAGCTGCAGCACCAGCGACCGCGACAGCAGCGGGGCCACCACGGAGAAGTGGGGATTCTCCGTGGTGGCCGCCACCAGCAGCACGGTGCGGTCCTCGACCGCGCCCAGCAGCGCGTCCTGCTGGGTCTTGGAAAACCGGTGCACCTCGTCGATGAAGAGCACCGTCGCCTCGCCCGAGCGGCCGAGCCGACGACGCGCCTCCTCGATGACCGCGCGCACCTCCTTGACGCCGGAGGACAGCGCGGAAAGCGCCGCGAACCGGCGGCCGGTGGCCAGCGAGACGAGGTTGGCGAGCGTGGTCTTGCCGGTGCCCGGCGGCCCGTAGAGCAGCACCGATGCCGGCGCCGCACCTTCCACCAGGCGACGCAGCGGGGCCCCGGCCCCCAGCAGGTGCTGCTGGCCCACGACCTCGTCCAGCGAGCGGGGCCGCATCCGCACCGCCAACGGCGCGTTCTCGGCCAGCTTCTCGCCCGCGCGCATCTCGGTGTCGGCGCCGAACAGCCCTTCGTCGAACAAGCCCTCGCTCACACCCCGACGCTACCGGGCACCACCGACCACTCCACCTGCCAGGAGGCGCGGCGCGATCCTGTCACCGGCTGCGCTCAGCCCACGCGGGCGGGGAGCGCCACCTCGACGGTGCAGTCGCCGCGGCGGCGCTGCGCCGCCCAGTGCTCGACGGCCTGGTGGCAAGCGCGGTCGAGGTGCCGGACCATCGTCAGGTCCAAGTGCACGTGCTTGCCCGTCGGCAGCTGTTCGAGGTGGTCCAGCAGCCGCGGCAGCCGCAGGAACGTCGCGTTGCCCCCCAGTTCGACCCGCACGTGCTCGTCGCCGTGCTCGGCGCGCACCGACAGCCGGGACACCTCGATCGCGGTCTTGACGATGGCGACCGCGAGTCCGGTCAGCGTGCCGATCAGCAGGTCCGTGGCCACGATCATGCCCGCGGTCAGCACCAGCACGAACGCCTCGGAGCGGTGCTCCCGAACCAGCGCGACGACCTGCCGCAGCTCCAGCAGCTTCCAGCCGGCCTGGATCAGCAGCGCCGCGAGCACCGCCGTCGGGATGAAGGCCAGCACGCCCGGCAGCAGCACCACGAACAGCAGCAGCCAGAACCCGTGCAGCACGCGGGAGAGCTTGGTCTTGGCGCCGGCCTGCACGTTCGTGGCGCTACGCACGATCACCGCGGTCATCGGCAACGCCCCGAGCAGACCGCAGAGCGCGTTGCCCGCGCCCTGCGCGACGAGCTCCTTGTTGTACTGGGTCTTCGGGGCGTCGTGCATGCGGTCCACGGCGGCGGCGCTGAACAGGCTTTCCGCCGAGGCGATCAGCGCGAACGTCAGGATCGAGCCGAGCACGGCGGGCGTCATGAGCCCGCCCCATGCCTCGGCGGTCGGCATGTTCAGCGCCGCGAGCAGCGAGCCGACCTCGACCTTGTGCACCGGCATCGCGAAGATCACCGCCAGCGCGCTGGTGGCCACGACGGCGATCAGCGCGCCGGGCACGAGCCGCAGCCGCGCGGGCATCTTCTTCCAGCCGCTCATGATCCCCAGGGCAAGCACGGCGAGCACGAGGCCGCCGATGCCCTCCGCGGTGGTCGTCGCCGCGATCAGCAGGTCCGGGATCTCGGCGAACTTCGCCCAGGTGGACTCGGGCTGCGCGAGCCCGCCCACCGGGTAGATCTGGCCGAGGATGAGCACCAGCCCGATGCCGGCGAGCATCCCCTGCACCACCGACGGCGAGATGGCGCGGAACCAGGTGCCGAGCCTGCTCAGCCCGAGCACGATCTGCACCACGCCGGCGCCGAGCACGATCACGCCGAGCGCGGCCAGCCCGTGCTGGTCCACCGCCGAGGCCACCAGCACCGTCAGGCCCGCGGCGGGGCCGCTCACCTGCATCGTGCTGCCTGGCAGCAGACCGACCACGAGCCCACCGATGATGCCGGTGACGATGCCCAGTTCGGCGGGAACGCCGGAGGCGACGGCCACGCCGACGCACAGCGGCACCGCCACCAGGAACACCACCAGCGAGGCCCCCAGGTCGGCGCCGAAGGTGGCCTTCGGCCAGCGCGGCGCGCCGAGCCTCCGGCGCGCCGGGCGAGGCGTTTCGAGTCGAGATATCACGATGCCCTCCAGGGCAGGTCGAAATGCGGGAAACGGGTATCGCGCCGCGCACCTGGCGGTGCGGGCGTCGACCCGGTGGGCGGTGTTAGGGCCAGCTTCTGTAAGCGGCGGCAGCCGCTTGCGGTGCGGGACTCAGCTCGCACCGCCGCGGGTTCACGGTGCCCACCCCTCCGGGGTTCTCCCAGCGAGGACAGCCCCGACGTGGTGAATTGGCATTCATGATGTCGGGGGCCCACAGCGAGAAGGCGACCGTAATTCCCGCAGGGGGCCGCCACCCGCACCGCCAAGCAGGCCGAGTCCGGAAACAGTCTTAGAGCGGCAGGAAGTCGGTTTCTTCCAGCGTCTGCGGGCAGGCGAAGACGAGGCCGGTGTCGATCTCGTAGAACCAGCCGTGCAACCGCAGCTCGCCGGCGGCGATCCGGTCCTGGATGAACGGGTATTCGCGCAGCGTCTGCAGCTGCGCGTGGATGTGCCGCTTGCTCTCGGCGCGCACGCTCGGATCGTCCGGCTCGACGCCGTTCAGGCCGTCGGTGCCGAGCCAGCCCCGCAGTGCCGGCAGCTCTTCCAGGCCGCGCCCGGCCAGGGTCAACGCCGTCACGGCACCGCAGTGCGAGTGCCCGCAGACGATGATCTCCGGCACGCGCAGCTGCAGCACGGCGTACTCGATGGTGGCCATTTCGCTGGACGCCGAATCCGGCGCGTATTTCGGGACCACATTGCCCGCGGTCCGCAGTTCGAACAGATTGCCCGGCTCGGCACCGGTGATCTGCGATGGGACCACCCGCGAATCGGAGCAACCGATGAACAGCGCGGCCGGTTTCTGACCTGCGGCGAGCTGCCGGCGGCGGTCAGCGGAAAGCATGCTCGGGTGTCGCCGAGCGTGTCGCACGAAATGTTCGAAGCTCATTGTCGTCTCTCCTGGTCGTCGGCTCGGAATACGTCGCGAGCCGCCGATCAGTGGCGGATGACCTGGAGCGTGGCGGGCGAATGTTTGAGCTTGGCATATGCAGGGTGCGGTTTGCTCCCAGCATTTGGGAGCTGCTCGGCCGCCACCTGATTCTCGACGCGCGGGATGCCCTGCAAGCTGCGCGGCAACAGTGGGCGGCGGTCTTCCCGCCGTTCGACGCTGCGCCGGTGCAGCGCGATTCCCGGCATCCTTTCGCGCAGCTTCTCGCTATCCCTGTGCTCACTGGTCTCGGACTTCGTTTCCGCAGGTCCGGTGCGCAGTTGCGGGCCGGCTTCGGCACTCAGCGGACCCAGCACGGCGAGCAGGACCGCGAAGAGCAGGAACAGGCCCGCCCTCGTGATCTGCCACGCCTTGCCGCGCACGAATGCCTCCCGTAATAGAGCAGCCGATCCCCATCCGGCGGCATCGACGGTAGCGGGGGAAAGTAGCGAAACGCTGAACTCAAGGTATCCGACAACAGCGGTGGATGCGCAAGTCGCAGATCCGGTGGAGTCGACCGGGAAACAGATGAAGATGTTCTAATACAACTCGGTTCGGCCTGGTAGTTCACCCGTATGCCGGGTGGACAGGAGGCCCGTCACTGCGTTGCGTAAACGATGTTCACTACGCAAAGTACTCGAGATGTGATCAGAATTACCGCATCGAGTCAGCTTGAAACCTGAAATATACTCGCCCACGCAACGCGCCGGAAACAGGAAAGCTTAGCGGACCCGATAGTGGTAGCCGTGCGAGGGGATGAAACCCAGCGCTTCGTAGCACGACCGCGCTCCGGGATTGTCGTCCTCCACCTGGAGGAACAGCCGCGTCGCCCCCGCACCGGATGCCCA
The DNA here is from genome assembly GCF_056431645.1 of Saccharopolyspora sp. NPDC045839. NCBI lineage: Bacteria > Bacillati > Actinomycetota > Actinomycetes > Pseudonocardiales > Pseudonocardiaceae > Saccharopolyspora > Saccharopolyspora sp. NPDC045839. Next base: position 50,324 of record NZ_JBWKKH010000047.1, on the reverse strand, counting down.
CCGCGCGCCCGCGCGCAGGATCGCGCCGGCGACGCCGCGACGCCGCCAGTCGGGACTCGTGGCCATGCCGTAGATCCCGCACCAGCCCGACGAGACGGCGAACGTCCCGACGCCGATCGGGAGGCCGTCGCGCAGCGCGATGGCGAACCGCACCGGCTGCGAGATGCGATCCAGGCTCGGTTCCGGCTTGCGGCCCACCGCCTCGGCGGCGACGAGCCAGGACGGCTGCGGGCCGGGCTCCAGCCGCACCTCGAAGCCCTGCGGCGCGCGGAGCACCCGATCGCAGTCGGCGAACATGGCCGACGTGCGGCCGACCACGCGATAGCCCCGGCCGGCCAGGAACGCATCCAGCTCGGCGTGCCGGTCCAGTGGGCTGACCTGCACGATCGGCGCCGCCTCCCGCGCCGCGTAGAACTTCTCCACGCGTTCGACCGCGGCATCGGGGTCCGGCACGACCTCCGGCGGCAGCGCCGAGTTCGAGCGCTTGCGGTTCAGCAGCCCGCAGTGCCTCAGCACCCAGCCGTCGGCGTGCTCGACCGTCGAAGCGGGCCAGGTGGCGACGGCGGCCCGCTCGATCTCCGACTCGACGGAACTCACGCCACGCCTCCCGATGCATACCATGCAAAAACTCGTATATGCATCCAACCACGGGACGGGTGGTCCCTCAACGGCTTTCGGCCGGTGTGTCTACGCGGTGCGGAACGCCGGGTACGGCTGCAGGTGCAGCGCGCCGGCCCCGAAGCGGTCCACCAGCGCGTCGATCACCCGGTCCGCGAACTCCGCGATGTCGGCCATGTCGGCCTTCTCCGCGTCCGAGCGCAGGTGCCGCCACCGGTCCACCAGCGCCGTGCTGCGGCGCGGCGAAGGCATGTGCAGGTCGATCGGCCGGTCGGTCTCGCCGGTCCGCGGCAGGAACCACCAGGTCGACACCCACACCCACAGCAGCTGGGCGTTGAACAGCCGAGGCATCAGCACCTCGTCGTCGTCCAGCTCCGGCCAGACCTCGACGATCTCCGAACGCCACGTCGACAACATGCTCTCCGCCAGGTTGTCCGGCAGCGCGTAGGAGCACCACGACGACGGGAACGGGTACTGCAGGTAGGCGGCGTCCATCGCGACGTCGCGCACGCAGCCCCACTCGAAGTCCATGAACCGCACGCCGCTGCCCGTCACGAGGCTGTTGTCCGGGCAGATGTCCGACGGGCTGAACGACCGGTACCGGCTCGACTCCAGCAGTTCGGAGGCGCCGGTCAACCGCTCGACCATGCGCGGCGGGGTGTCCACGCCGAGGGTCTGCGACAGCAGCTCCGGCAGCTCGCCCACCGATCGCGTGATGTCGTCGGCGACCGGATCGGTCCACGACCTCGCGCCCAGCCGGCGCATCAGCGCGTCGAAGTCCGCCTCGCACCCCGCCGTGGTGCTGTGCAGGCGGCCCAGCGCCCGCGCCCACGCCAGCAGTGCCCGCTCCGCCATCCGCGGATCGTCGGCGAACAGCACGTCGGCCAGGGTGGAGCCGCGGCCCAGGTCCTCCAGCACCAGCAGGCGTTCGGCAGCGTCGTGCGCGATGAGTTCGGGGCCGATCCGGGCCTCGGGCGGCAGCGCGGTGGTGAGCTGGCAGCTCGCCGCCTCGTGCGCGAACGGGTCAGACCGGGCTTCCTCCGGGCACTCGCCGTAGTGCTTGACCACGACGGTGCGGGGCAGCTCGAACGGCGATTCGGCGATCCGGACCCGCATCACGACGGAGCGGTCGCTGCCGCCGAGATCCTCCGCATCGGCAAGCCGGACCGTTGCTCCGGTCCGCTTGCTCAGCACGGCTTCCGCGGTCCCTACGGTATCGGTCGCCTCGGCGCTGACCGGGACGCGAACCTCCGGGGGACCGGTGGTGATCTCCACGCTCATCGTCTCCAGACACTACCCCCACAACATGAACCTGATAGGGCATTACCGGTCAAGTGACACACAACCGGTCAACACCCGTAATCGCAGCGTGTTCACCTGGGCACAACACGCTCCCACTCTCGACGATCCGCCGGACGTCAGTCGCCCCCTAGACGCTGACGGAACAAAGCTGCGGCGGCGTTGCACGGCGGCGAAGATTGGGCTTCTTCACCGCATTTCCCGCGTCGGCACCCGGTCGGCCAGGCCGGCCCGCCTGCGCCGCAACACGAGCACCGCGGCCGCCGACACGACGATGCCCACCAGGTTGACCACGAGCTGCGCGACCGAGCCGAAGCATTGCGCCCAGTCGCCGAGCGTCGCCGCCACCACCGCATAGCCGGCGGCGGGCACCGTCGTGACCGAGATGAACACGCCGACCAGCACCGCCGACTTGGCCGAGGTCAGCGACAGCATCCCGGCCGCACCGGCCAGCAACGACACGATGAGCGACGACCAGCCGACCTGGTACACGAACGCAACCTGGCTGACGGCGGGCAGAGTGAGCCGGTCGATCAGGCCCGTCCACTCGCCGAGCAGCGCGGCCGCCGCGGTCACCACCATCGCCACCGGGAAGCCCACCGCGAGCGCCGCCGACGCGCGGCGCACCAGCAGCCAGCGGCGGGACACCAGCCCGACGGCGATGGCGGCCAGCGGCCCGAACTCGGGGCCGACCACCATCGCGCCGACGATCGTCACCGGCGAATCGGTGACCACGCCGACCGCCGCCAGCACGCACGCGATGGAGAGGAACGCCAGGAACGTGGCGTTCAGCCGGCATTCCTCGCCGGTGCGGGCGATCAGCTCGTCCCAGACCACCGCGTCGTCGCCATCGCCGGGAGCCGCCTCCTCCGCCCGCTCGGCGCGCTGCGACAGCATGGTGCCCGCCTCGGAGATGGTCACCGCCCCGACCGCCGCCAGCTCGGAAGCGCCGATCGCGGCGAGCACGTCGTCGGCGGCCTCGCGGGCCACGTCGAACTCGACGAGATCACCCGCCGGATCGAGCGCGCCGCCGCGCACGACGACCAGGTGCGCCGTGCCCGGGTGCGACCGGGCATCGGCGAGCACCCGATCGGTGTGCTCGGCCGGACAGATGACCCGCAGGTGCAGCACGTCGTGCCCGCCGCGCTCCGGTCAGCCCTGCTTCTCCACCACGCCGGGCGGGAACACCGAGATGCTCTGGTCCCCGACCTGCGCCGCGGCCTTGGCGTCGATCCCGGCCTCCTTGCGCTGCTCGATGGTGATCGGCGACGGCGCGCCGGTCAGCGGGTCGAACCCGCCGCCGCTCTTCGGGAAGGCGATGACATCGCGCAGCGAGTCGGCGCCGGCGAGCAGCATGCAGATCCGGTCCCAGCCGAAGGCGATGCCGCCGTGCGGCGGCGGGCCGAACTTGAACGCGTCGAGCAGGAAGCCGAACTTGTCCTGCGCCTGGTCCTGCGAGATGCCGAGCAGCTCGAACACCCGCTCCTGGATCTCGGAGCGGTGGATACGGATCGAGCCGCCGCCGATCTCGTTGCCGTTGCAGACGATGTCGTACGCCCAGGCCAGCGCGTGTTCCGGGTCCTGGTCGAAGGTGTCGATCCAGTCGGCGTTCGGCGAGGTGAACGGGTGGTGCACCGCCGTCCACCGACCGGTGCCGACCGCGACGTCGTCGGTCTCGTCCACCGGCTCGAACATCGGGGCGTCGACGACCCAGACGAACGACCAGGCGTCGTGGTCGATCAGGCCGCAGCGCTCACCGATCTCCAGCCGCGCCGCGCCCAGCAGGCCGCGGGCCGCCGAGCGCGGACCGGCCGCGAAGAACACGCAGTCGCCCGGGGAGGCCCCGACCGCCTTGGCGAGCCCTTCGCGCTCCGCGTCGGACAGGTTCTTCGCAACCGGGCCGGACAGCGTGCCGTCGGCCCCGATGAGCACGTACGCGAGGCCCTTGTGCCCGCGCTGCTTGGCCCAGTCCTGCCAGGCGTCGAGCTGCCGCCGCGGCTGGTCGGCGCCGCCGGGCATCACGACCGCCCCGACGTAGGGCGCCTGGAACACCCGGAACGTGGTGTCCTTGAAGTACTCGGTCATCTCGGTGAGTTCGAGGCCGAAGCGCAGGTCCGGCTTGTCCGTGCCGTACTTGGCCATCGCATCGGCGTAGGTCATCCGCGGGATCGGGCGCGGGATCTCGTGGTCGGCCAGCTTGCCCCACAGCGCGGTCAGGAGCGCCTCGCCGAGCTCGATCACGTCGTCCTGCTCGACGAAGCTCATCTCGATGTCGAGCTGCGTGAACTCCGGCTGCCGGTCGGCGCGGAAGTCCTCGTCGCGGTAGCAGCGCGCGATCTGGAAGTAGCGCTCCAGGCCGCCGACCATCAGCAGCTGCTTGAACAGCTGCGGCGACTGCGGCAGCGCGTACCAGTTGCCGGGCTGCAGGCGGGCCGGGATGAGGAAGTCCCGGGCGCCCTCCGGCGTCGATCGGGTCATCGTCGGCGTCTCGACCTCGACGAAGTCGCGACCGTGCAGCACGTCCCGGGCGATCCGGTTGACGTCGCTGCGCATCCGCATGATCCGGGTCGGCTCGGCGCGCCGCAGGTCCAGGTAGCGGTGCTTGAGCCGGACCTCCTCGCCGACCTCCAGGTGCTCGTCCAGCGGGAACGGCAGCGGCGCGGCCTCGGACAGGACCTCCAGCTCGGTGGCGGTCATCTCGATCTCGCCGGTCGCGATCTCCGGGTTCTCGTTGCCCGCCGGGCGGCGGATGACCTCGCCGGTGACCCGGACGCAGAACTCGGCGCGCAGCCGGTGGGCGCGCTCGGCCATCTCGCCTTCGCGGAAGACGACCTGTGCGACGCCCGAGGCGTCGCGCAGATCGATGAAGATGACCCCGCCGTGATCGCGACGGCGCGCCACCCACCCGGCGAGGGTGACGGTCTGCCCGGCATGACCGGAGCGAAGCGATCCGGCCTCGTGCGTGCGCATCACGGGTACTGAGCTCCTTCTTCCGCTGTTCAGCGCTTGACGGTATGGACGGTGTAGCTGTCGGCGATCCTCGCCGCTCCCGATCGGCAGGACGTCTGTCGATCACGGTGTTCAGCAGCTGGGACGCAAGACATTAAGGCTAGCCAACGAACCTGGGAGCGCATCGCGCAGGTGCCGCGCGTCCGGCCGCCGCCGCGGAGCGTGACCGCACCTCCCGGCCGCGACCTCCCCCACCCGGCCGCCTGCTCACGCCCCTTGGTTCGCCCGTTCGCCGGAGCGACACCAAATGGTCGATACCAATTTTGCCGCAGCTGGTCCACAATTCAACTGATTCGAGGCGCGACCGACGATCACGCAGCGGCATTGCCAGGCGTCCACGAAGCGATGAAGGAGTTGATTCCCGCCTTAAGCACACCCAAGTTCCTCCTTTAGTCGTAGACGCCTACCTGAACTCGGTCGTTGCGCAACGTAGACCCCACTGATTAGCGTAAGTTCGGAATTCGGCGGACACGAGGAGTAACGATGACCGGCCCGAAAACCGAGGCTCGCCCGGCCACCCACCCGGCCGTCCGCGGCACGCAGCAAGGAGCGAACGCTTTGTCTGCCGAACTCTCCGAACTGCTCCGAACCGGCCCGTTCGAGGCCGCCCTGCGCACCGCGATCCGGGCCAGCCGGCTGAGCCTGGAACGCATCCAGCACCGACTGCGCGCCCGCGGCACCCCGGTCAGCATCACCGCGCTGAGTTACTGGCAGTCCGGCCGCCGGCGTCCCGAGCGCCCCGACTCGCTGCTCGCCCTGCAGCAGCTGGAGCAGGTGCTCGGCGTGCCGGAGAGCTCGCTGTCGGCCCTGCTCGGCCCGCCGCGCCCGCGCGGCCGCACCCGGCAGGCCCCCGCCGAGGCGCCGCCGCTGAGCGCGCTCTGGTCGGAGAACGAGTCCGCCGCCGAGCTTCTCACCAAGATCGACACCAGCCACGACAGCAAGCTCGCCAGGCTGAGCCACCACGACGTCGTGCACGTCGACCAGCGCGGCGAGCTGCGCAAGATCCGCACCCGCAAGCTGGTCCGGGCCGAGACCAACGGCGTCGACCGCTGGGTGATCATGTTCGACGGCGCCTCCTCCGGCGAAACGCCCCCGATAATCCGGCCGATCCGGTCCTGCCGGTTAGGTCAGGTCCTCACCGACCACGCCCGCGATCTGGTGGTGGCGGAGCTGCTGTTCGACCGGGCCTTGGCGCGCGGCGAGACGCTGCTGCTGGAGTACGAGATCATCGACCCGCCGACCGGCCCGAACGAGGCCGAGCACAGCTTCTGCCGGCTGTTCCGGCTGCCCGTGCGCCAGTACGTGGTGGAGCTGCAGTTCGATCCGGCGCACCCGCCGACCCGGTGCGAGAGCTACGTCGGCGACTCCACCACGCAGGAGGTGGAGCCCCCGAAGCCGCTGACCGTCGACCGGTTCGGCCGCACGCACGCGGTGGCGCTGGACTTCGGCATGGGCGTCTTCGGCGTTCGATGGCAGCCCGAGGAGCAGCTGGGTTCCAGCACCTCTTCGCGTACCACGACACGTTGACCCGATCCGGGGAAGCGCCGATCGCCTTCCAGCACGGTAGGTAACCATGAATCGGCGGGCGCGCCGAGGCGCGACCGAATTATCAACATCATCGGCGGCTTTTACAACCCGAAACGAACGGCGAAGTTTCCAGACTGTCAGAAATCGTTTTCCTTAACATTGTCCTATCCCAATCGAAAATGATATGCATTTCCCGGAACGACTCCCCGATCGTCGCCTACGGGGCTCACAACAGGCTGAGCTGACGCACTCGCTCCTCCTCGGCGACGGACCGGGCGGCACCGGCCCCGGCGTCGCGGAACGCCGACCGCCAGAGAAAGCCGCGATACGCGCTTCCGGCCTCAGCTGACCTCGTCGGGCACCGGGGCACTGGTCACGACCCGGTCGGCTTACGTGCAGGCACCGCCTGGCGATCAGGGTGATCAGCTCGCGCTCTTCCCGGCGCGGGGCGGCACGAGCTCGCCGCGACGGGTCCGGGTCAGGGCTGGTAACGCGCGGCGATCTTGGCGACCTGGCCGCTCTCATCGAGCCAGATCTTGGCCGACTGGTTGTTCTGCTGGATGAAGTCGTCCAAGGTGATCGGCACTACCCCCAGCCCCTCCGAGTCGAGCTGGGGCGAGTCGATCGGTGTGGCGCCTTCGAACGGGCTGAGCAACTGGGCATCCGGGGCGAGTGCGGCCACCAGGCGGGGTCCGCCTGCGCTGACCGGGTGGGGTGCCCCCATGGAGGAGTCGTCCCACTTGCCTTCGACGTAGGAGACCATCCGGCTCCCGTTGTTCTCGGCGAACTCCAGATCGACGGCAATGTCGACGGTGTGCATGTTCGGGGCCATGACATCTGTCCCGGCGCCCGTCGCGGAGTTGGCAGTACTCCCGGCACTCGCGGCACCTGCCGCCGGTGCGGGCGGGGGCGATGCCGACTGCCCGGCCGGGGACGTGCACCCGCTCACGAGCACCACTGCGGCCAGCAGCCCGCCGGGGATCAGAGCGGCCATACGGCTGATCTTGCGCATTTGTTTCTCCTGCAACCGGGTTGTTTCCGACTCTTCGATCAGACAGACGTGCCGGGACCGCGGCGGTTGTCAGCAGTCGGCAAAAACGATCACCACTTCGGTTCCACTGCTCGAACGGGCATCGCGGGTGCCTGGAGGGTCAGGATCACGCGGAACGGCTGGCCGACCGCGGCCATGAGCCGCATCGCGGCAAGGAGGTCCCCGGGCGCGGAAGGCCTTGGTAGCGCGTCATGACATGGGCGGCGTTTCTCCCAGGCCGAAGCCGGCGGGTTCGACCGCTGACCGGCTCGTCGACCCCACGTCACAACAGGGCGAGCTGACGCGCCCGATCCCGGTCCGCATCGGACTGCGGGGGATCATGCTGCTGCGTCCGGAAGTTCTCCGGTCGCTGCGGGTGCGCCAACCCATGCCGGCGCTTGGCCTGCTCCACCAGGTGCATGACTTCACGCTGGTACGACTTCGGGGCGTAGGCGCCGTTGCGGTACAGCCGCTCGTACAACGGGAGCAGTTCGGGCCGCTGACCGCGCAGCCACTCATGGTACCACTCGCGTGCCCCAGGACGCAGATGAAGCATCAAGGGCGTCACGCTCGTCGCGCCTGCCTCGGCGATCGCGGCCACCGTGCGATCGATCTCGGCCGGCGAGTCGCTGAGTCCGGGCAGAATCGGCGCCATCAAGACCGAGCACCCGATGCCCGCCTCGGTAAACCGTCGCACAACGTCGAGACGCCGCAGCGGCGATGGCGTCCCCGGCTCGACAGCCCGCCAGAGCCGCTCGTCGACCGACCCCACCGACACCGCCACCGAGACCTTGGTCCGCTGCGCAGCCTCAGTGATCAGATCCAGGTCTCGGAGGATCAGCGTGCCCTTGGTGAGGATCGAGAACGGGTTCGCGTGATCCCGCAGTGCCGCAAGAATTTCCCTCATCAGCCGATAGCGTCCCTCGGCACGCTGGTAGGGATCCGTGTTCGTGCCCATCGCGATCGGCTCGCCCGCCCAGCGAGGGCCGGCCAACTCCTTGCGCAGCAAGGCCCCGGCGTTGACCTTGACGACGATCTTGCTGTCGAAGTCGTGCCCGGCGTCCAGGTCCAGGTACGTGTGAGTGCGTCTCGCAAAACAATAAATGCAAGCATGGGTGCAACCTCTGTAAGGATTCACCGTCCAGCGAAACGGCACGTGCGACTCGCCCGGCACCCGGTTCAGCACCGACTTCGCGTGGATCTCGATCGCGTACGCCTCGGCCGTGCCCGCCTCGATCGGCACCGGCTCCGGCAATCGCAGCCCCGCGCGCCCGCCGGACCGCGGCGGCGGCTCCGGCAGCTCGAGCGGGAGCTCCGGCGCACCCCCGACCGGTGGCTTGACCCGTTGCTGTTCCCATCGCATGAATCAATTCGAACATAGTTTCGACATCATGTCGAGCGCCGTTTCCTCATGTCCGCCGATCGAGTGGCGCGGGTGGGCGAGCCCGGCCGAACGCCCCGCTTCGGGCCGCGGCAGGCGGTCCGCATAATTGCCCGGTGACCGACCGCCGCCCCACCGGAGAGCCTCCCGAGCCCGGAGGCGGCCATCGTGCTCGCCACCGCCGCACCGCCGACCAGGCCCAACCGGCCGCGGACCGGCCGCAGGGCGGTCGCCGCGCGAACCCCGGCCCGCGACGGGACGACGGCCCCGGCACCGGGCACGGTCACGGCCATGGGCACGGTCACGGTCACGGCCCCGGCGAACCGGCGTCCAAGCAGGTCAGGCGGGTGCTCGCGATCGCGCTGGCGCCCTTCGCGCTGGCCACCATCGTCGGTTTCCTGCTCCTCTACCCGTTCGACCACCAGCAACGCACCGGCGCCGACCTCGGCTTCGGCCAGTACCCGGTCAACGCCGTCATCGTCTCCGCCGCCGCGGGCTCGTGCACCCAGGGCTCGCCCGACGAGAGCGGCTGCGTGGTGCTCGGAGTCCAGATGCAGGACGGGCCGCGCCCCGACCGGACGATCGAGCAGACGGTGCCGACGGACCCCGGTACGCCGCGATTCGCCGTCGGCGACCACGTGGTGCTCAGCTACGCCGGGGCCAACCCCGACGACCCGTCGTCCTACCAGGTCGTCGACTTCCAGCGCGGCATGCCGCTGCTGGTCCTGGCCCTCGTGTTCGCCGCCGCGGTGATCGTGCTCGGCCGCTGGCAGGGCGTCGCCGCGCTGGTCGCGCTCGGGCTGAGCTTCGTCGTGCTGATCGGCTTCGTGCTGCCCGCCATCCTCGCCGGCGAGGACCCGCTGCTGGTGGCGGTCGTCGGAGCCGGACTGATCATGTTCGTGGTGCTCTACCTGACGCACGGCTTCTCCGCGCGGACCTCGACCGCGGTGCTCGGCACCCTGCTGAGCCTCGCCCTGATCGGCCTGCTCAGCGTGGTCTTCTCGGCGGCCACCAGCCTGACCGGGCTGGACGAGGACACGTCGAGCCTGATGGGAGTGCTCGGCACGCCGATCGATGCGCGCGGCCTGCTGCTGGCCGGGATCGTCATCGGCGCGCTCGGCGTGCTCGACGACGTGACCGTCACCCAGACCAGCGCGGTGTGGGAGCTGCGCAAGGCCAACCCGTCGTTGTCCTGGCGGCAGCTCTACAAGGCGGGCCAGCGGATCGGCCGCGACCACGTGTCGTCGGCGGTGAACACGCTGGTCCTGGCCTATGCGGGCGCGGCCCTGCCGCTGCTGCTGGCGTACACGCTCTCCGGCCGGACCTTCGGCGAGGTGGTGAGCTCGCAGGCGGTGGCGCAGGAGGTCGTGCGCACGCTGGTCGGCAGCATCGGCCTGGTCGCCGCGGTGCCGATCACCACGGCGATCGCCGCCGCGGTGGCGGTCCGGGAGCCCGCGAAGAGCTCCGGCCGCAGCGGGGGCTCGGTCGCGGACCGCGTGGGGCGAGCGGCCGCCACCAGCGCGGAAACCCCGACGGTGCGCCGACGGCCGCCGCACCTCAGGCCCGGCCGCTGATCCACCCGCCCTCGACCCGCTGATCCACCCACCCTCGACCCGGTGGTCCACCCACCCTCGACCCGGTGGTCCACCCACCCTCGGCCCGGTGGTCCGCAATTTCAATGGAAATCGAAGGTCCGATTTCCATTGAAATTGCGGAAGTTGTCCACAGACGTCGGCGTGTTGTGTCCGACACGCCGATGATCCGCAACTTCCATGGAAATTGCGGGCTTGAGCAGTCGGTGAGGTGCGCGCCTAGCCCAGTGCGGCGACGAACCTCGCGACCGCGTCGGGATGCAGCCGCTGCGCCATCCGGCCGGCCGGCGCGACCGATGCCAGCCGGTACAGCGGGCGGTCCGGGGCCGCGTCGCCACGCGCCTCCGCCCGCAGCTGGGCCACGATCAGCTGCGACAGCACCAGCGCCCGGGTGTCGGCCGAGCCGGCCAGCGTGTCCGCCAGCCGACGCAGCGCGTAGATCCCGAGTTCCCGGCCGCCGGTGCCCGCGTAGAGCGCCAGCGACACGCTGATCGCCTTGCCCTTGGGCGGGCCGCCGACCAGCATGTTGACCGTCCGCGCACCGCGCAGGTCGGTGACGAACAGGTCGAACCGATCCGCGTTCTTCACGTCGACCACGCGGGCGCCCATCGCGCGGGCCACCAGCTCGCCGCCGCGCAGCTCGATGGTCTTGCGGGACTCCGCGAAAGCCAGCAGCAGCAACGGGATTCCCACGATCGCCGCGGTGATCGCGAAGCCCGTGGACCCCGCGAACAGGCTCACGATGCCGCCCATCGCGGCGGCGACGATCAGCGCGGCGATCGCGACGTTGCGAGCCCTCGCCCGGACCGTCTTGCGGTCCAGCAGATCCAGCGGAACCGCCTCTGCTCCGGTCATCTCGGCTCCGCGACCGCGTCCCGGACCTCGGCCTCCAGCGAATCCAGCGACACCGCGCGCTGTTCGCCGCTGGCCAGCTCCTTCAGCTGCGCGGTGCCGGCTTCGAGGTCCCGCTCGCCGAGGACCAGCGCGAACCGCGCGCCCGAGCGGTCGGCGGCCTTCATCGCGCCCTTGAGGCCCTTGCCGCCGTAGGCCACGTCGACGCGGACCCCGGCCGCCCGCAGCCCACCCGCGGCCGCCACCAGGCGGCGCTTGGCCGTCTCGCCCATCGGCACGCAGTACACGTCGCAGCGCGCCTGGTCACCGACCTGCAGCCCCTCGGCCTGGCAGGCCAGCAGGGTCCGGTCGACGCCGAGCCCGAAGCCGACGCCGGAGTACTCCTGGCCACCGAGTTCGGCCATCAGGCCGTCGTAGCGGCCGCCGCCGCCGATGCCGGACTGCGCGCCGAGTCCGTCGTGGACGAACTCGAAGGTCGTCTTGGTGTAGTAGTCGAGGCCGCGCACCAGGCGGGGGTTCTCCACGAACGCCACGCCGAGGTCGAGCAGGTGCGCCTTGACCTGCTCGTAGTGCTCCTTCGACTCCGCCGAGAGGTGGTCGACCATCAGCGGCGCGTCGGCGACGAGTTCCCGCACCTCCGGCCGCTTGTCGTCGAGCACCCGCAGCGGGTTGAGCTCGGCACGGCGCCGGGTCTCCTCGTCCAGCGGCAGCCCGCGCAGGAACTCCTGCAGCTTCGCCCGGTAGGTGGGGCGGCAGGTGTTGTCGCCGAGCGAGGTGATCTCGATGCGGTGCCCGCTGAGCCCCAGCCGCCGGTAGCCCTCGTCGGCGATCGCGATGACCTCGGCGTCCAGCGCCGGGTCGTCGACCCCGATCGCCTCCACGCCGACCTGCTGCAGCTGCCGGTACCGCCCGGCCTGCGGCCGCTCGTAGCGGAAGAACGCGCCGCTGTAGTAGAGCTTCACCGGCAGCTGGCCGCGGTCCAGGCCGTTCTCGATGACCGAGCGCATCACACCCGCCGTGCCCTCCGGGCGCAGCGTCACGGACCGGCCGCCGCGGTCGGCGAAGGTGTACATCTCCTTGCTGACGACGTCGGTGGACTCCCCGACGCCGCGGGCGAACAGCGTGGTGTCCTCGAACACCGGCAGCTCGATGTAGCCGTAGCCGGCGCGGCGCGCGGCGTCGGACAGGGTGTCGCGGACCGCCAGGAAGCCCGCCGACTCCGGCGGGTAGTACTCGGGGATGCCCTTGGGTGCGGTGAACGTGGTCATGAGTGGTGGTTCAGTCCTCGTCAGGAAATGGCGTCGGAAGCCGGCAGGCCCTGCAGGAACGGGTTGCCCGCGCGCTCGCGCCCGATGGTGGTGGTCGGTCCGTGGCCCGGCAGCACGACGATCTCGTCGTCCAGCGGCAGCACCTTGGTGCTCAGCGACTCGAGCATCCGGCCGTGGTCGCCGCCGGGCAGATCGGTGCGCCCGATGGCGCCGGCGAAGAGGGTGTCGCCGGACAGCAGCAGCCGCCCACCCTCGTCGGTCCCGACGCCGAACAGCACCGATCCGCCGGTATGGCCCGGGGTGTGCGTGACGTCGAAGCGCAGCCCGGCGAGCTCCAGCACGTCGCCGTCGGCGAGGTCGCGGACGTCGGCGGGCGCGTCCATCACCGGGCCGTCGCCGAAGAGCTGCCGCCCGGCCGGGCCGAGCGCGGCGCCCGGGTCGGCGAGCATGAAGCGGTCGGCCGGGTGGACGTAGGCGGGCACGTCGTGCGCGGCGCAGACCTCACCGGCGGAGAAGACGTGGTCGAAGTGCCCGTGGGTGAGCAGCACGGCGGCAGGCGCGAGGCGGTGCTTGCGCAGCTGTTCGTCCAGCGGCGCCACGGCGTCCTGGCCGGGATCCACGACGACGCAGGGCTCGCCTTCCCCGCGCGCGAGCACGTAGCAGTTCGCCTGCAGCGGTCCTACCGGGAACCCGAGGACAAGCACGAAGCGCGACCTTTCGTTGCGGCGACACCCGATGGGGCGGGTCGGTCCCCCAAGGTTATCGTCCCGCCCACGTGCGCCTTCGCGCGCGGCAGGCACGATGCGCAGGCTCTCAGGAACGGTCCGCGACCGACCCCATAAACTCCCCGGAACAACATCAGGTTCACCGAATCCGGGGAGGGAGCAGGTGCCCAGCAACGAGCAACGTCGCCAGGCGGCCAAGCGGAAGCTCGAACGCCAACTGCAGCGCCGGGCGGAGCAGGCCAAGCGACGCCGGATGATCACCATCGGCGCGACGATCGTCGTGGTCATCGCGGTCGTGGTGGGCGTCTTCTACTTCACCCGCACCGGCGACGACACCGCCCAGCAGCAGCCGCCGCAGGCGCAGCCGGAGGTACAGATCCCCACCGAGCTCGCGCCGCCGCCGGCCCGGCCCACGCCGCTGGCGGATCCGGTGTCCTGCCAGTACCCGCCGGACAGCAAGGGTCCGAGCAAGCCGGTGCAGCCGCCGGCCAACGGCGAGGTGTCTTCCAAGGGCACCGTGCAGGCCACCATCAACACCAGCCAGGGCGCGATCCCGCTGACGCTCGACCGCGCGCTGGCGCCGTGCACCGTGAACAGCTTCATCAGCCTGTCCAAGCAGGGCTACTACAACGGGACCGCGTGCCACCGGATCGGCACCGAGGGCCTGCAGATGCTGCAGTGCGGTGACCCGACCGGCAAGGGTTCCGGCGGCCCGGGCTACAGCTTCGCCGACGAGACGTTCCCGGAGCTGCAGTACGGGCGCGGCTACCTCGCGATGGCCAACGCGGGCCCGAACACCAACGGGAGCCAGTTCTTCATGGTCTTCGGCGAGGCTCCGCTGTCGCCGGACTACACCGTGTTCGGCACCATCTCGGAGGATGGCCTGAAGGTCATCGACGGCATCGCCCGCGCGGGCCACGACGGCGCGTTCGAGCCGTCGCCGGGCGGCGGCCACCCGAAGCAGGAGGTCAAGTTCGAGTCGGTCGACGTCCAGGCCTGACCTGACCTGACCGCGAGAGGGGCGCAGCCTGCGGGCTGCGCCCTTTTTCGTTGCACAGCCAGTACCGTTTGGCCTGAACAGCGGAAACGCGGGCTATGCCGCGGAGGTCACGCGGTAGACGTCGTAGACGCCCTCGATGTTGCGGACCGCTTTGAGGACGTGGCCCAGGTGCTTCGGGTCGCCCATCTCGAAGGAGAAGCGGCTCACCGCCACCCGGTCCTTCGACGTGGTCACCGACGCCGACAGGATGTTCACCCGCTCGTCCGCCAGCACCTTGGTCACGTCGGAGAGCAGCCGGTGCCGGTCCAGGGCCTCCACCTGGATCGCGACCAGGAACACCGACGACGCCGACGGCGCCCAATGCACCTCGACCAGCCGTTCGGGCGTGCGGCGCAGGTCGTCGGCGTTGGTGCAGTCCGTGCGGTGCACGCTGACCCACCCGCCGCGGGTCACGAAGCCGAGGATCTCGTCGCCCGGGACCGGCGTGCAGCAGCGCGCCAGCTTCGCCCACACGTCCCCGGCGTCCTTGACCACGACGCCGGAGTCGCCGCTGCTGCGGCGCTTGCCGCGCAACGTCGACGGTGTCGACCGCTCCGCGATCTCGTCGGCCGCCTGCTCCGGGCCGCCGATGAACGCCACGAGGCGCTGCACCAGGTGCTGCGCCGAGAGCTGCTTCTCCCCCACCGCCGCGTACAGGCCGGTGACGTCCACGTAGTGCAGCTCGCGGGCCACCGCACCGAGCGTTTCCGCCGACACGAAGCGCTGCACCGGCAGGCCCAGCCGCCGGATCTCCTTGGCGATCAGCTCCTTGCCGGACTCGATCGCCTCCTCGCGGCGCTCCTTGGCGAACCACTGCTTGATCTTCGCCTTGGCCCGCGGCGAGGCCACGAACGACAGCCAGTCGCGGCTCGGGCCGGATCCCTCCGCCTTGGAGGTGAAGATCTCGACGACCTCGCCGTTCTCCAGCTTGCGCTCCAGCGCCACCAGCCGGCCGTTGACGCGGGCGCCGATGCAGCGGTGGCCCACCTCGGTGTGCACCGCGTAGGCGAAGTCCACCGGGGTCGAGCCGGACGGCAGCGTGATCACGTCGCCCTTCGGCGTGAAGACGAAGATCTCCCTGGTCGCCAGGTCGTAGCGCAGCGACTCCAGGAACTCGCCGGGGTCCGCGGCCTCCCGCTGCCAGTCGAGCAGCTGCCGCATCCACGCCATCTCGTCGACCTCGACGGCCGACTGCGCGGCGCCGTTGCGCCCCTTGGTCTCCTTGTACCGCCAGTGCGCCGCGATGCCGTACTCGGCGGTGCGGTGCATCTCGTGGGTGCGGATCTGCACCTCCAGCGGCTTGCCCTCCGGGCCGATCACCGTCGTGTGCAGCGACTGGTAGACCCCGAACCGGGGCTGCGCGATGTAGTCCTTGAAGCGGCCGGGCATCGGCTGCCACAGCGCGTGCACCACGCCCATCGCCGCGTAGCAGTCGCGGACCTCGTCGACCAGGATCCGCACGCCCACCAGGTCGTGGATGTCGTCGAAGTCGCGGCCCCGCACGATCATCTTCTGGTGGATGGAGTAGTAGTGCTTGGGGCGGCCCTGCACCTTCGCGGCCAGCCGGGCGGTGTCGAGCTGGTGCGACAGCTCGTCGATGACGGTGCGCAGGTAGGTGTCCCGGGACGGCGCGCGGTTGGCCACCAGGCGCACGATCTCGTCGTACTTCTTGGGCTGCAGGATGGCGAACGCCAGGTCCTCCAGCTCCCACTTGATGGTGGCCATGCCCAGCCGGTGCGCCAGCGGCGCCAGGACCTCGAGGGTCTCCCGCGCCTTGCGGGCCTGCTTCTCCGGCGGCAGGAAGCGCATGGTGCGCATGTTGTGCAGCCGGTCGGCGAGCTTGATCACCAGCACCCGCGGGTCGCGGGCCATCGCGATGATCATCTTGCGGATGGTCTCGGCCTCGGCGGCGGCGCCCAGCTTGACCTTGTCCAGCTTGGTGACCCCGTCGACCAGGTGCGCCACCTCGTCGCCGAACTCGGCGCCGAGCTTCTCCAGCGAGTAGTCGGTGTCCTCGACGGTGTCGTGCAGCAGGCCGGCGACCAGGGTGGTGGTGTCCATGCCGAGCTCGGCGAGGATCGTCGCGACCGCCAGCGGATGCGTGATGTACGGGTCGCCGGACTTGCGCCGCTGACTGCGATGCTTCTCCTCGGCGACGTCGTAGGCGCGCTGCAGCAGCGCGAGGTCGGCCTGCGGGTGCAGCTCCCGGTGCACCGTCGCCAGCGGCTCCAGCACCTGTTTGACCGCGGCGGCCCGCTGCGCCGTGATCCTCCTGGCCAGCCGGGCTCGGACGCGACGCGTCGCAGAGGCCGCCCGCGGCTCGGCAGCCGGGTCGGCTGCCGATGCAGGAGATTCGACGTGTTGGCTCACCGCACGCTCCCGGGCTCGTGTTGCTCTCGTCCCAGGTCCGGGGGACCCGGACACTGAGAATAACGCCATCCGAGCGACGGACCTTCCCTGGTGTGGGTGTGATACGCCCAGCGGTCACTCGGCGCAGGTGAAAGACGACCGAACTTCAGCCGCACCGATCAGCGACGAAAGCGCCGCCCGCGTCCCGGTGACCGGGTCGCGGGCGGCGCTCACCTCGTCTGATCAGGCCTGCAGCAAGGCTCGGACGGATTCGCCCATGATCTTGTCGCGGCCTTCGAGGGCTGTGAGTTCGAGCACGACGGCCGCCGCCGCGACCTCCGCACCGGCCTGGCGGACCAGTCGGCAAGCCGCGCCCAGGGTTCCGCCGGTGGCCAGGACGTCGTCCACGATCAGCACCCGCTGACCGGCGCGCAGCGTGTCCGCCGGGAGTTCGAGCGTGGCCTGGCCATACTCCAGCGTGTAGTCGACCCGGTCCGCCACCACCGGTAGCTTGCCGGGCTTGCGGAGCCCGATCACGCCCGTGCCGAACTCCTGTGCGACCGCCGCGCCGACCAGGAAACCGCGCGCCTCCACACCGGCCACCACGTCGAACTCGATGTCCCGGCCCAGCGCCGACACCACGGCGTTGAGCCCGGCGCCGTCGGCGAGCAGCGGGCTGATGTCGCGGAACAGGACCCCCGGCTCGGGGAAGTCCGGCACCTCGCGGATCAGCCCGACCGCCTGCCGGAGCGCATCGTCGGTCGCATCGGTCACCTGCACGGAAATGGCCGTCTCCTCCACCGCGCTCAACGCCGCCTCTTCCCGGACGGGCGGCCCGCCTTGGCGCCGGGACGCCCGCCGCGCGGGGCCGTGCCCGCCGCGACCGCGTGCTTCGGCTCGGCCGGGACGTCCTCGCCCGCTGCCTTGGCGGCGGCGCGCTCGCGGCGCTGCCGCACCTTCGCCGCGTGCTCGCGGTACTTCGGGTCGCGCATCTTGAAGTCCACCAGCAGCGGCGTGGCCAGGAAGATCGACGACACCACGCCGGCGATCATGCCGACCATCTGCACCAGCGCCAGGTCCTGCAGCACGCCGACGCCGAGCAGCCCGGCGCCGACCACGAGCAGCCCGAGCACCGGCAGCAACGCGATCACCGAGGTGTTGATCGAGCGCATCAGCGTCTGGTTGACCGCCAGGTTCGCGGCCTCGCCGTAGGTGCGGCGGGTCAGCCCGAGCAGGCCGCGGGTGTTCTCCTTGACCTTGTCGAAGACCACCACCGTGTCGTACAGCGAGAACCCGAGGATGGTCAGCAGGCCGATGACCGTGGCCGGGGTGACCTCGAAGCCGACCAGCGAGTAGATGCCCGCGGTCACCAGGACGTCGTGGAACAGCGCGATCAGCGCCGCCACCGCCATCCACTTCTCGAAGTAGAACGCCAGGAAGATCGTCACCAGCACCAGGAACACGGCCAGTGCGATCAATGCCTGCTGGGTGATCTCGCCGCCCCAGGTGCCGCTGACCGCGCTGTCGCTGATCACCTGCTGGCTCGGGTTGCCCTGCGCGTCCAGCGGCTGCACCTCGGCGAACAGGGACTGCTTGACGGCAGCCACCTGCTCCGGGGTCAGCGACGAGGAGCGGATCTGGATGCTCTGGTTGGCGCCGGCACCGGCGATCTGCACCGTCTCCGCCGGGTGGCCCACCGCGTCCTGGAACGCGTTCTGCACCTGGTCGGTCTGGATCGGGCCCTGGGCGCCGACGGCGGGCAGCTGGATCTTGGTGCCGCCCTCGAAGTCGATGCCGAGGTTGAAGCCCTTGAACCCGATGGCGCCGAGGCAGACGAGCACGAGCAGGCCCAGCGAGATGTACCACCGGGCGCGCTTGCCGATGATGTCGAAGGCCCCGGTACCGGTGTAGAGGCGCTGGAAGACGCTTTCGCGCCGTGCGCCTTCGGTTCCTGGAGTCGTCACCTTCACGCCTCCTTGGCGGTGGTCGCGGCGGCCTTGCGGGCGGCCCGGTTCCGGTCACCGAGCCGTTGCACCGCCCCCAGGCCGGAGACCGAGGGCTTGGACAGGAACTTGTTCTTCGAGGCGACCGCCACCAGCGGGTGCGTGACGAGGAAGACCACGACCAGGTCCAGCACCGTCGACATGCCGAGGGTGAAGGCGAAGCCCTTCACCTGGCCGACGGCGAGCACGTACAGCACGGCGGCGGCCAGGAAGCTGACCGCGTCGGCGGACAGGATCGTGCGCCGGGCCCGCACCCAGGCCCGCGGCACCGCCGAGCGGAAGGTGCGGCCCTCGCGGATCTCGTCCTTGAGCCGTTCGAAGAACACGATGAACGAGTCGGCGGTGATGCCGATCGCGACGATGAAACCGGCGATGCCGGCCAAGTCGAGGGTGAAGCCGACCCAGCGGCCGAGCAGCACCAGCACGCCGTAGACCACGCCGCCGGAGAGCACCAGCGACAGGATGGTCAGGATGCCCAGCAGCCGGTAGTAGAGCAGGCAGTACACCGCGACGAGGATCAGGCCGATGCCACCGGCGATCAGGCCGGCCTCCAGCGAGGCCACCCCGAGGGTCGCCGAAACCGTCTCGGCCTCGGACTGGTCGAAGGCCAGCGGCAGCGACCCGTACTTGAGGATGTTGGCCAGGTCGGTCGCGGTCTCCTGGTTGAACTGCCCGTTGATGCTTGCGTTGCCGCCCAGCAGCGCCTGCTGGATCTGCGGCGCCGACACGACCTCGGTGTCCAGCACGAACGCGGCCTGCTGGCCGACGTTGGCGGAGGTGAAGTCGGCCCAGACCTTGGCGCCTTCGCTCTTGAAGTCCAGCGACACCGTCCAGCCCGGCTGCCCGGCCTGCGGGTTCGGCGGCACGGCCTGCGAGTTCGCGATCTCCTTGCCGGGCAGGAACACCGGCTCCAGCAGGTACTTCTGCTGGCCCTCGCGGTCGCAGGTCACCAGCGGCAACTTCGGGTCGTCGTTGCCGCGCAGCGGGTCCTCGGCGGCGCAGTTCAGCGTCTGCAGCGCCTGCATCTGGACGTTCTGGTCGGTGCTCTGCCGGAGCGCCTTCGCCTCGTCGATGGCCTTCTGCTGGTCGCCCGGGCCCTGCTGCTGCGCGACCTGCGGGGTGGTCCCCGCCGGCGGCTGCGCCGCGGGCACCGCGGTGACGACCTTGCGGAAGTTCAGCTCGGCGGTCTGCCCCAGCTGCTTGGCTTGCTCGCCGCCCTCGCCCGGCACGGTGATCACCAGGTTGTTGCCGTCCCGGGTCACCTCGGAACCGCTGATGCCCATGCCGTTGACGCGGGTCTCGATGATCTGCCGCGCCTGGTTCAGCGCCTCGTTGGTGGGCGGCTGACCGTCCGGCGTGCGGGCCGTCAGCGTCACGCGGGTGCCGCCCTGGAGGTCGATCCCGAGCTTCGGCGTCGGCTTGCCGTCACCGGTGAAGAACACCAGTGCGTACAGCCCCACGACGATCAGCGCGAAGATCGCCAGATAACGCCCTGGGCGAATCTGCCCGGCCGGAGGTGCCACGGTGCGTCAGTCTCCTGTCCACGGTCCGTATCGGGTGCGCGGTCGGTTCGCGTAGGCGTCGCCTACCGAACTGCGCAAGCTGAGGCGAGCGGTTCCGCCCGCTCGACGCCAACCTACAGCCGGGCTCGCCAGGTTCCCCGATCGGCGCGATCTGTTGGCGATCTTCGCCACCACCGGTGGCGGATCGCCGAATTCCTTCGGTCCAGTCTGACAGGCCGGGCGCAGGCTCCGGCGCTCCGGGTGGCGACCGTGCGTCGATCGACGACTACGCACGGACGCGGGCCCGGAAACCCGGTGCCCGCGTCACGACCTGGCTGCGGCGAACCCGCCCGCCGGGCGCCCTGCGGCGCCCGGGGGAGGCGTTGCGCCTGCTGTCAGTTGGTCTTCTGCTTCTCGATCGGCTCGGCGATCTCGGCCTTCGACTCGGGGACCTCGGCCTCGGCCGGGGCCTCCTCGGTCTTCGCCGACTCGGTCGACTCGACCGCCTCGACGGCCGGGGCGCTGTCGGTGGTGACCTTCTCGCGGACCGCGGCGCGCACCCAGGTGGTGGTCATGCCCGGGGCGAGCTCCAGGTCGATGGTGTCGTCGCTGGTGGCGACGACCTTGCCGAACACACCGGAGGTGGTCATCACCTTGTCGCCCGGCTCGATCGAGTTCTGCAGCTTCTGCTGCTCGGCCACGGCGCGCTTCTGCTTGCGGGCCTGCAGGAACAGCGGCACCGCCAGCAGGACGATCAGCAGCGGAAGAATCAGGGATTGGAGGTCCATCGTGCTCCGTTCAGCGGACGCTTCGGGGCCCAGCCCTCGCAGTACTGCGCCCGAATTGTTCGGATGTTCTGCCCCAGTGTGCCAGGTCAACTCGGGTCGACGTCCTCTCCCGCTGGGAACCAGGAGAGTCTCCCCGCACTCGTGCGGGGCGCGGTTCGTGACTGCCGCGCGGCTCACCACCCGTCCGGCGGTGCCGCCTCGCGCGGTTCACCACCACCGAGCGGGACGTGAGGAGGATAACGTCACGCCGCAAGCACGGACCAGCACCCCGGCTGCGAGCCGATGGCTGGGCCACGCACACAGTATCGGCGATTTGTCACTATTGGATCACTCGGCGAAGAGGTCGGTCTGCGCCTCGCCGGGCGCGTGCTGCGGCGGTGTGAGGCCCATGTGCTGCCACGCGGCGACCGTCGCGACCCGGCCGCGCGGGGTGCGGGCGATCATGCCCGCGCGCACCAGGTAGGGCTCGCAGACCTCCTCGACCGTGCTCGGCTCCTCGCCGACCGCGACCGCCAGCGTCGAAACCCCCACCGGGCCGCCGTGGAACGACTTGACCAGCGCGGCGAGCACCGCCCGGTCCAGCCGGTCCAGGCCCATCTCGTCGACGTCGTAGACGGCCAGCGCGGCGCGCGCGACCTCGCGGTCGACCACGCCGTCGGCGCGCACCTCCGCGAAGTCCCGGACCCGCCGCAGCAGCCGGTTGGCGATCCGCGGCGTGCCCCGGGACCGGCGGGCGATCTCGGTCGCCCCGTCGTCGCGCAGGTCCACGCCCAGGATCCCGGCCGAGCGGCGCACCACCAGCTCCAGCTCCGCCGCGGAGTAGAACTCCATGTGCGCGGTGAAGCCGAACCGGTCGCGCAGCGGCCCGGTCAGCGCGCCGGACCGGGTGGTGGCCCCGACCAGCGTGAACGGGGCCAGCTCCAGCGGGATGCTGGTCGCCCCCGGTCCCTTGCCGACCACGATGTCCACCCGGTAGTCCTCCATCGCCAGGTAGAGCATCTCCTCGGCGGGCCGGGCGATCCGGTGGATCTCGTCGATGAACAGCACGTCGCCCTCGGCGAGGTTGGACAGCATCGCCGCGAGGTCGCCGGGACGTTCCAGCGCCGGGCCGGAGGTGACCCGGATCGAGGCCCCCAGCTCCGTCGCCATGATCATCGACAGGCTGGTCTTGCCCAGCCCGGGCGGGCCGGAGAACAGCACGTGGTCGGGCTGTTCGCCGCGCTTGAGCGCGCCGTGCAGGACCAGCTCCAGCTGCTCGCGCACGCGGGCCTGACCCACGAACTCGCTCAGCTTGCGCGGGCGCAGCGTCGTCTCGACGTCCTGATCGCCCAGGTCCTGCTGCGGGGTCAGGGCGACGCCGTCAGCGGACGGCGGCCATTCGTCGTTGTCCTCGTGCATCAGGTCGGCCTCACTTCGGGCCCAGCGTGGCCAGCGCCTTGCGCAGCACCGCCGAGGTGTCCAGGTCGCCGTTGCCGGCGGCCAGCACCGCCTCGACGCTCTGCTCGGCCTGCTTGGCCGAGAAGCCCAGCCCCACCAGCGCCTCGGAGACCTCGGAGCGCACCCGGCCGCGATCCACCGAGGCAGCCGGTCCGGCCGCGGTCCCGGCCACCACGCCGACCTTGTCGCGCAGCTCCAGGATCAGCCGCTCGGCGCTCTTCTTGCCGATGCCGGGCACCTGGGTGAGCACCGTCAGGTTGCCGTCGGCCAGCGCGTGGCAGAGCTGGTCGGGCGTGAGCACCGCAAGCGTGGCCAACGCGAGCCGCGGGCCGACCCCGGAGGCCGTCTGCAGCAGCACGAAGAGGTCGCGGGCCTCGGCGTCGGCGAAGCCGTAGAGCGTCAGCGAGTCCTCGCGCACGATCAGCGACGTCCACAGCCGCGCTTCCTCGCCGCGACGCAGGGCGGCCAGCGTCACCGGGGTGGCGTGCACCGCCATGCCCACGCCGCCGACTTCGATCACGGCGTGGTCCAGCCCGATGGACAGCACCGGACCCCGGACCGTGGAGATCATCGGGAAATCCCTCCAAACCTGTTCATGAGCCAGTTCGCAGGTGGTCGCTCAGCGGAACCTCAGAACCCGCCGGTGGTCACCCGCGCACGTGGGCCGAGCGGCTTCGCCGCTTCGCGGACGAACATCACGATCTTCGGTTGGCTTGCGCGGCGGCCTTCAGCCTGGCGCGGTGGTTCCGGGCGAGCTCGGCCGCCCTGGCCTCCGCCTCGGCGAGCCGGGCGGCCATCGGGGCACGCCAGATGTGGCAGACCGCGAGCGCCAGCGCGTCGGCGGCGTCGGCCGGCTTGGGCGCTTCGGCCAGCCCGAGGATCTTGGTGATCATCATGGTGATTTGGCGCTTGTCGGCGCGGCCGGAGCCGCTGACGGCGGCCTTGACCTCGCTGGGCGTGTGGAAGGCGACCGGCAGCTTGCGGCGGGCGGCCGCCAGCGCCACGATGCCCGAGACCTGCGCGGTGCCCATCACGGTGCGCACGTTGTGCTGGCTGAAGACCCGCTCGATCGCCACCACCTCGGGGCGGTGCGCGTCGATCCACTGCTCCACCACTTCGGACACCGCCAGCAGCCGGCTGGACAGCTCGTCCTCCGGCGGGGTGCGCGCCACGCCGACCGCGACGCAGGCGACCTCGCGGCCGCGGCCGCCGTCGACCACGCCGAGACCGCAGCGGGTCAGCCCGGGGTCGACTCCCAGCACGCGCACGACGCCACCTGCTCCCGCCTGATGAACACTCGTTCGAACCCTATCGAACCGCCGGCGCCCGCGACCACACCGACACGCACGCGCCTCACCCGACCGGGTCAGATCGCGCGGCGTCCTCGCCGGTCAGGGACCGTCGTTCCCGGGCGTCCAGGATTCCGGGAGGCCGCTGTCGGTCAGGACCGGCTGGTACTCGCGGAAACCGCCCGGCGCGTCGGGCTGCCACGGGAACTTGCCGTCGTCCGGGCTGGAGGCGATCAGCTGCACCGCCGGGAAGTCCGGCCCGTTGTAGACCAGGAACGCGCTGCCCAGGTACTCCGGGTAGTGCTGCAGCGCGACCTTCTCGAAGGTGACCGGGCAACCCTGCAGGAAGCCGTCGTAGAGCTGCCCCGGCTGGAACCGCTCGCCGCCGCCGACCCGCTGCACGTAGGTGTTGACCACCGCGTGCGCGACCTCCTTGGGCAGACCGATCACGACGACCTCGGGCTTGCCGAAGCGCCGCCACGCGCCGACCGAGAACGCGTACGCCGCGCCACTGTCGTCGCCCGCCACGTGCATCACCGCGGCCCCGTGCTTGTCCGCGGTGTTCACCATCCACTTGCGCAGAGCCTCATCCGTGTCGACCACGGCGCCATTCTGCCTGCGGAGCAGATCCACCCCCGCCGCCACCCGGGCGTCGGCCACTGTGGACACCGGCGGGAGCGGGCCGGGCACGCCGCGTGTCCGCCATGACCTCGGCGGACACGCGGAACCAGGCGCGTCCCGACTTCGCGCCTTCCCGTCGGCGGGGAAGTGGTGCAGTTGGGCGTGGTAAGGCGGGCTTTTCCTTGAAGCGGCGCAGCCGCTTAGCCCAGCCTCGCAACCGGCACCGCCGCGGGTTCTCAGACGTCGTCTGGCGAGGACAGCCCCGAAGTCGCGTATTGGACATACACAAATCGGGGATCCCACAGCCAGACGGCGCCTGTAATTCCCGCAGGGGGGCCGCTACCCGCACCGCCACGCAAAACGAGCCTGGAAACAGGCTCTACGCGTTGACCTCTTCGAGCACGGCGTCCGACACGTCGAAGTTGGCGAAGACGTTCTGCACGTCGTCGCAGTCCTCGAGGGCGTCGATCAGCTTGAAGATCTTGCGGGCCGCGTCGGCGTCGAGCTCGACGTTGACCGAGGCCAGGAAGTTCGACTCCGCCGAGTCGTACTCGATGCCCGCCGCCTGCAGCGCCTTGCGCACCTCGACCAGGTCGGCCGGGTCGGCCAGGATCTCGTAGCTCTCGCCGAGGTCGTTGATCTCCTCGGCACCTGCCTCCAGCACCGCGGAGAGCACGTCGTCCTCGCTGAGCCCGTTCTTCGGCAGGAGCACGACGCCCTTGCGGTTGAACATGTAGGACACCGAGCCCGCGTCGGCCATCGAGCCGCCGTTGCGGGTCATCGCGGTGCGCACCTCGCCCGCGGCGCGGTTGCGGTTGTCGGTCAGGCACTCCACCAGCACTGCGACGCCGTTGGGGCCGTAGCCCTCGTACATGATCGTCTGCCAGTCGGCGCCGCCGGCCTCTTCACCCGCGCCGCGCTTGCGGGCGCGCTCGATGTTGTCCATCGGGACCGAGCTCTTGCGCGCCTTCTGGATGGCGTCGTACAGGGTCGGGTTGCCCTCGGGATCGCCCCCACCGGTACGAGCGGCAACCTCGATGTTCTTGATCAGCTTCGCGAAGAGCTTGCCGCGCTTGGCGTCGAGGGCGGCCTTCTTGTGCTTGGTGGTGGCCCACTTGGAGTGGCCGCTCATCTCTCCTCCGTCTTTCTACGCCTGCGCCGTGGAACCAAGCCGCGCGCGGACGATCTGTACGAAATAGCGGTGCACGCGCTCGTCCCCGCCGACCAGCTCCGGGTGGAAAGCGGTGGCGAGCACCGGTCCCTGCTGAACCGCGACGATCCTACCGGCGGCCGCATCCCGCCCGGTGGTGTCCGGGTCATCGGGCCCCGAGTCGGGCCCCGATTCCGGCCCCGAGTCAGACACTGCGGCCAGCACCTCGACGTCCGCACCGACCTTCTCCACCCATGGTGCGCGGATGAACACCGCGTGCACCGGGCCGTCCGGAATGCCGGCGAATTCCAGGTCCGTTTCGAAGGAATCGACCTGCCTGCCGAAGGCGTTGCGCCGCACGACGACGTCCAGCGCGCCCAGCGGGCGGACCGCCGGCAGTTCCCGGTCCTCGTCGAGCACCTCGCGGGAGAGCATGATCATCCCGGCGCACGAGCCGTACGCGGGCAGACCCGCCGCGAGGCGTTCGCGCAGCGGCTCGTAGAGCTCGAAGGTGTCGAGCAGGCGGGTCATGGTGGTCGACTCGCCGCCCGGCAGCACGATGCCCTGCACCGCCGCCAGCTCCTCCGCTCGGCGAACCGGCCGGGCATCGGCCCCGCTGCGCTCCAGCGCGGCCAGGTGCTCGGCGACGCCGCCTTGCAGAGCGAGGACTCCGATCACGGGTTTCGTCACGGTTCCGATTCTCCTGCACTTCCGTCCACAACCGAAGGCCGGGATGCGCGGCCCTCAGGCCCCGGCAGTCCGACTGCCGCAATTTCCATTGAGCTGGACATACATCAGTCAGGGCACCCACAGACCAGGAAGCCTCTGAGGTTCCGCCACCCGCACCGCCACCCAAAACGAGGCTGGAAAACCTCATTGAACTTGCGGCGGCCTACCCCGCCAGGCCGGTGAGCCGCAGCAGGGCCGTGGTGGCTGCCGCGGCGGCCACCACCAACACGAACGGCGCCCGCCGCCAGGCCAGCACGCCGCCGACCGCGACGCCCGCGAAACGGGCCCAGCCGGCGAAGCCACCGGACTCGAACGCGGTGCTGGTGGCTACGAACGCGCCGAGCAGCACGATCGCGGCGATCGACAGCAGCTGCTCCAACCGCTCGGAGATCTGGATCCGGCCGCGCAGCAGCGGGCCGGCCAGCCGCATGGCGTAGGTGCCGGCGGCCAGCGCGAAGATCACGCCGAGAGTCATCGGGCCTCCTCCCCCACCAGTCGCTTCGGCAGCGGCAGCGCGGCGGCGAGGCCGACCAGCGCGGCCATCACCGGCAGGCCCTCGGGCAGCACCGGCGTGGTCAGCAAGGCCACGAACGCGCCCACCGCGACCGCCCGCAGGGTCCGGAACTCCCGCAGCGACGGCATGATCAGGGCCAGCAGGGCCGCGGGCATCGCCGCATCCAGGCCGAAGGCCCCCGGATCGCCGACGCTCTGGCCGAGCAGGCCGCCGAGGAACACCGAGGGGGCCCAGGCGCAGTACAGGGCGATGCCGGTCAGCCAGTACGCGCGCTTCTTCTGCGCCGTGGTGCCCTGCGCCAGCGCGAACGCGACGGATTCGTCCACCATCAGGTGACTGCCGAGCAGCCGGCTCGGCCAGCCGCGGTCCAGCAGGCCGCCGACCGCCATGCCGAACGGGAGGTGGCGGGCGTTGAGCATCAGGCCGCCGAGCACCGCGGTGACCGGGGCGGCGCCGGCGGTGACCAGGCCGACCACCATGAACTCCGAGCCGCCGGCGAACACCACAGCGCCCATCAGCGTGATCATCCACAGCGGCACGCCCTTGCTCACCGCGATGGCGCCGAGCGACGCGCCGACGATGGCCATCGCCAGGGCCATCGACAGCACGTCGCGCACCAGCGCGTCCCGCCAGAATCCCGCTCGTGTTCGCTCTAACGTACTCACGTTCGCTATCCTGAACACCAAGGGCGTTGTTCGTCAAACCGAATTCAAGGACCGACAGAGCGAACAGGCATGAGTGAGACCGAGAACACGGCGGCCGCACCGCCGCTGGAGACCATCGCCGCCTCCCTGCGCCGCGAACGCGACCGCGCCGGGCTGACCCTCACCGAACTCGCCCGGCGCGCCGGGATCGCGAAATCCACCCTGTCGCAGCTCGAATCCGGCACCGGGAACCCCAGCGTGGAAACGCTCTGGGCGCTGGGCGTGGCGCTGGGCGTGCCCTTCAGCCGCCTCGTCGACCCGCCGACGCCGCAGGTGCGGGTCGTGCGGGCCGGACAGGTCCCGCTCGTGCGCTCGGAGCAATCGACCTACGCCGCAGCGCTGCTGTCCTCCGGCCGCTCCGGGGCCCGCCGAGACCTCTACGTCCTCGAACTGGAGCCGGGCGGGGTCCGCCACGCGGACGCCCACATCCCAGGATCGGTGGAGCACGTCGTCCTCACCTCCGGACGCCTGCTGGCAGGCCCGGAGGAGAACCCGGTGGAGCTCGAGGTCGGCGACTACATCTCGTTCTCCGGCGACGTGCCCCACATGTACGAAGCCCTCGAACCGGCCACCCGAGCGGTCCTCGTCATGGAGCACGCCTGACGCGCGGCCGGGGCACCCGGAGGCGCCCCGGCCGCGCCGGGGTCACCAGCCGCGCTGGGCGTAGCGCTGCTGCTCGGTGAGGTCGTCGAGGTTGATGCCGACCATCGCCTCGCCGAGGCCTCGGGAGACCTTCGCGATCACGTCCGGGTCGTCGTAGAACGTCGTCGCCTTGACGATCGCCTCGGCGCGCTTCGCCGGGTCGCCGGACTTGAAGATGCCCGAGCCGACGAAGACGCCCTCCGCGCCCAGCTGGCGCATCATCGCCGCGTCCGCCGGGGTCGCGATGCCACCCGCGGTGAACAGCACGACCGGCAGCTTCCCGGTCCTGGCGATCTCCTGGACCAGCTGCACCGGGGCGCGCAGCTCCTTCGCCGCGACGTAGAGCTCGTCCTCGCCGAGCACCGACAGCCGCCGGATGTCGGCGCGGATCTGCCGCATGTGGCGGGTCGCCTCCACGACGTTGCCGGTGCCGGCCTCGCCCTTGGAGCGGATCATCGCCGCGCCCTCGGAGATCCGCCGCAGCGCCTCGCCGAGGTTGGTCGCGCCGCACACGAACGGCACGGTGTAGGCCCACTTGTCGATGTGGTTGACCTCGTCGGCCGGGGTGAGCACCTCGGATTCGTCGATGTAGTCCACGCCCAGCGACTGCAGGACCTGCGCCTCGACGAAGTGGCCGATGCGCGCCTTGGCCATCACCGGGATGGAGACGGCGTCGATGATGCCCTCGATCATGTCCGGGTCGGACATCCGGGCCACGCCGCCCTGGACGCGGATGTCGGCGGGCACCCGCTCCAGCGCCATGACCGCGACCGCACCGGCGGCCTCGGCGATCTTGGCCTGCTCGGGCGTCACCACGTCCATGATCACGCCGCCCTTGAGCATTTCTGCCATGCCGCGCTTGACACCGTCAGTGCCGGTCCGGGCGTTGTTGGCGGTGTCCTTGGCGTCGACGGTAGTCACCTTCGGCCTTCCTGTCGTCCTGCTCTGCCGCGACCAGGCTATTCCCGAACTGGACCATTTCCACGGTCCACTAACCGCGATTTCCGGTAGTCCACTTGCCCGGTGGCGACATCACTCCCATGCCAGGTGACCACCGGCCTTGCACGACCCGAACACGAGGTGTGTGATCGGAGACACAGTCGGTCGCCGGGAGCTCGCAGGGAGTACTCATGGGCACGAAGCAAAGCGGCACAGTAGGAGGGCCGGCGATACCGGCCCCCTCAGATCCCGCGAAGATCCGCAACGTAGTGCTGGTCGGCCCGTCGGCCGCCGGCAAGACCACGCTCGCCGAGGCGATGCTGGCCGCCACCTCGACGATTCCCAGACCGGGCAAGGTCACCGAGGGCACCACGGTGTGCGACCACGAGCCCGCCTCGATCGAGCAGCAGCGGTCCATCGGCCTGGCCATCGCGCCGATGAACCACGGCGACGTCAAGATCAACCTGATCGACACGCCCGGCTACGCGGACTTCGTCGGCGAGCTGCGCGCCGGGCTGCGCGCGGCGGACGCCGCCCTGTTCGTCGTCTCGGCGACCGAAGGCGTCGATGCCGCGACCCGCGCGATCTGGCAGGAGTGCGCCGCGGTCGGCATGCCGCGAGCCGTGCTCATCGCCCGGCTGGACCAGCCGCGCGCCGACTTCGACACCGCGCTGCTGAGCTGCCAGGACGCGTTCGGCTCCGGCGTGCTGCCGCTGTACCTGCCGCACTTCGACTCCGACGGCGAGTTCTTCGGCCTGATCGGCCTGCTCACCGAGCAGATCTACGAGCTCGGCGGCACCGTCTCGGCCGACGAGCGGCTGCGCGAGCAGATCGACCGGCCGCGCGGCGAGCTCATCGAGGCGATCATCGCCGAGAGCGAGGACGAGTCGCTGATGGACCGGTACCTCAACGGCGAGCAGATCGACGAGGACACGCTGATCGCCGACCTGGAGAAGGCCGTGGCGAAGGGCGGCCTGCACCCGGTGCTGCCGGTGTGCGCGCTGACCGGGGTCGGCATCCACGAGGTGCTCGAAGGCATCCGGCGCGGCTTCCCGTCGCCGCTGGAGCACCCGCTGCCGGAGTTCACCGACCCGCAGGGCCGCGATCCGCACCCGCTCACCCCGGCCCCGGCGGGGCCGCTGGCGGCCGAAGTGGTGCACACCTCGGTCGACTCGTACGTGGGACGCGTGTCGCTGGCTCGGGTGTTCTCCGGCACGATGCGCCCGGAGCGCCCGGTGCACGTCTCCGGGCACGGGATGGCGGAGCGCGGGCACCCGGACCACGACGAGGACGAACGGGTGGCGCACCTCTACTCGCCGCTGGGCGTGAACCTGCGCGAGGTGTCGCACTGCATCGCGGGCGACCTGTGCGCGCTGACCAAGATCGGCTCGGCCGAGACCGGCGACACGCTGTCCGATCCGTCCGACCCGCTGCTGCTCAAGCCGTGGCCGATGCCGGAACCGCTGCTGCCGATCGCGGTCACCGCGCACACCCGCAGCGACGAGGACGCGCTGGCGCGCAACCTCAACCGGCTGATCGCCGCCGACCCGAGCCTGCGGCTGGAACGCGACAGCGAGACGCACCAGCTGGTGCTGTGGTGCATGGGCGAGGCGCACGCGGAGGTGGTGCTGCAACGCCTGCGCGAGGGCGGCGCCGAGGTCGACACGGTGCCGGTGCGGGTGCCCCTGCGGCAGACCTTCGCCCAGCCCGCCAAGGGCCACGGGCGGCACGTCAAGCAGTCCGGCGGGCACGGCCAGTACGCGGTGTGCGACATCGAGGTGGAGCCGCTGCCGCGCGGTTCCGGCATCGAGTTCACCGAGCGCGTGGTCGGCGGCGCGGTGCCGCGGCAGTTCATCCCGAGCGTGGAGAAGGGCGTGCGGGCGCAGATCGAGAAGGGCATCAACGAGGGCGCCCCGCTGGTGGACGTGCGGGTCACGCTGGTGGACGGCAAGGCGCACAGCGTCGACTCCTCCGACGCGGCGTTCCAGGCGGCGGGCGCGCTGGCGCTCAAGGCCGCCGCCGAGCAGGCGGGGCTGGTCACGCTGGAGCCGGTCGACGAGGTCGCGGTCCGCATTCCCGACGAGCACCTCGGGGCGGTGCTGGGCGACCTGTCCAGCCGGCGCGGCAAGGTCGTCGGCACGGAGCCGGAGGACAGCGGGTGGACCGTGGTGCGCGCGCACGTGCCCGCGAGCGAGCTCGTGCGCTACACGGTGAACGTGCGGTCGCTGAGCTCCGGCAGCGCGACCTTCACGCGGCAGTTCGAGAGCTACGAGCCGATGCCGGAGTCCCTCGTCCCGCAGAAGTGACCACCCGGACGTGTGGTCCCGCAATTTCAATGGAAATCAGACCTTCGATTTCCATTGAAATTGCGGCGAACCGCCGACGGCGGGGCCGGGTCAGCGGTTGCGGTAGGAGGTGTGCACCGCGATCAGCCGTTGGGCGATCGTGACGAGCGACAGGGCCACGAGCAGCCAGACGGCGACGTCCAGCACGTACGGCACGCCCAGGCCGTGCAGGCCGGTGCCGACCAGGACCACGAGGAACCGCTCGGCCCGCTCCGCGAGGCCGCCGTCGGCGCTGAGGCCGTTGGCCTCCGCGCGCGCCTTCACGTAGGAGATCACCTGGGCGCTCACCAGGCAGATCAGCAACGCCAGGCCGCGCAGGTGGTTCACGTCGACGACCAGCGCCCACCACACCAGCGCGCCGAACAACGCGCCGTCGACCAGCCGGTCGCAGCTCGCGTCCAGCACGCCGCCGAACCGCGTCGCCTTGCCGCCGGCCCGCGCCATCGCACCGTCGAGGATGTCGAAGAGCAGGAACACCGCGACCACCACGGTGCCCACGAACAGCTGGCCGCGCGGGAAGAACCACATCGCCGCCCCGGCGCTGGCGACCGTGCCGGTCACCGTGACCGCGTTCGGCGACAGCCCGAGGCGGACCAACCCCGCGCCGATCGGGTCGGTCAGTCGCGAAATGGAAGCCCGCGCGAAGATGTTGAGCATTGCGTGAAGTGTCAGCCGCCTGTGCACCGAGTGTCGTTTCCTGCAGATTAGCCGCAGCTGATCAATCGCACGGCAGATGTGCGGGAACAGCCGGGTGCCGTGACGGCGAACACAGGCGGAATAATTGAACTTTCAATCTTGTTCTTCGGGCGAGACTTCCACCTCGTTCACCCCTGGAGGCAGCATGACCGCAACCGCGCAGATCCCCGGCTACGTCGCGGGCACCTGGGACATCGACACCGTGCACTCGGACATCCAGTTCACCGTGCGGCACATGGGCGTCGGCAAGTCCCGTGGCCGGTTCGGCGCGTTCCAGGGCGAGATCGTCACCGCGGCCGACCCGCTGGAGTCGACCGTCACCGCCACCATCGACGCCGCGTCGATCGACACCGGCAACGCCGACCGCGACGCGCACGTGCGCAACGCCGACTTCCTCGACGTGGAGCAGTTCCCCACCGCGACCTTCCGCTCCACCGGCGTCCGCCAGGACGGCGAGGACTTCGTGATCGACGGCGAGTTCACCCTGCACGGCGTCACCAAGCCCGTGTCGCTGGAGACCGAGCTGGGCGGCTTCACCGAGGACGGCCTGCTGGGCCTGTCGGCCAAGGTGGTCCTCAACCGCACCGACTTCGGCGTCGGCCCGGCCGGCGGCGCGATGGTCGGCGAGAAGATCACCATCACGCTCGACATCGAGGCCAGGCTCCGCGGCTGAGCCTGCCCGCAAGACCACGACGAGGGCCCGGGGAACACGTCCCCGGGCCCTCGCTCCGTCCAATTTTAGGCAAAATGGAACCCACCTCGCTGTGGCCGTGCGGGAAGCTCCCAATTTTAGGCAAAATCGGGAGCCTTCGTCCGTGCGCTGGGTTTCCCAATTTTAGGCAAAATCGGGAAACCCAGGGCTCAGTCCACTTCGGACCAGGCGGTGGCCAGCAGCCGGCGGGTCTCGCCGAGCAGCTGCGGCAGCACCTTCGTGTGGCCGATGACCGGCATGAAGTTCGAGTCGCCGCCCCAGCGGGGCACCACGTGCTGGTGCAGGTGCGCAGCGATGCCCGCCCCCGCCACCGGCCCCTGGTTGAGCCCGATGTTGAACCCGTGCGGCGCGGAAACCCGCCGGATCACCCGCATCGCCCGCTGCGTGTACTCCGCGACCGCCACCGTCTCCGCCGCGCTGAGCTCGGTGTAGTCGGCCACGTGCCGGTACGGCAGCACCATCAGGTGCCCAGGGTTGTACGGGTACAGGTTGAGGATCGCGAAGACCAGCTCGTCGCGCGCGACGATCAGCGTCTCGTCGTCCGGCTGCCCCGACTCGAGCAGCCGGCAGAACGGGCAGCCGTCGCTGTCGTCGCCTTCCGGCTTGTTCTCGCCCTGGATGTAGGCCATCCGGTGCGGGGTCCACAGCCGCTGCAACGCGTCCGGCACCCCGACACCCGACTGCTCGGTCAGCTCCACGCCCTCCGGGCCGCGAACTCCGCTCACGCCCGCTCCGCCTGGAAGTTCTCCGCGGTCGGCGAGGCGTTCTCGCGGCGCCCGATCCAGTCCTCCAGCGCGGCCACCGCGGCGTCCACCGGCACGCCGTTGATCTGGCTGCCGTCGCGGAACCGGAACGACACCGCGTCGGCCTCCACGTCCTTGCCGCCGGCCAGCAGCAGGAACGGCACCTTCTGCGTGGTGTGGGTGCGGATCTTCTTCTGCATGCGGTCGTCGCTGGTGTCGACGTCGATGCGGATTCCCTTGGCGCGCAACGTCTTCGCCACCCGCTGCAGGTGCTCGACGTGCTCGTCGGCGATCGGGATGCCGACCACCTGCACCGGCGCCAGCCAGGCCGGGAAGGCACCCGCGTAGTGCTCGGTCAGCACGCCGAAGAACCGCTCGATCGAGCCGAACAGCGCGCGGTGGATCTTGATCGGCCGCTGCTTGCTGCCGTCGGGCGCGGTGTACTCCAGGTTGAACAGCTCCGGCAGGTGGTAGTCGACCTGGATGGTCGACATCTGCCAGCTGCGGCCCAGCGCGTCCTTGGTCTGCACGGAGATCTTCGGGCCGTAGAAGGCCGCACCGCCCGGGTCGGGCACCAGTTCCAGTCCGGAGTCCTCGGCAGCCGTGCGCAGCGCCTCGGTGGCCACCGCCCAGCTCTCGTCGCTGCCGACGTACTTCTCCTCGTTGCGGGTCGACAGCTCGAGGTAGAAGTCCTCCAGGCCGTAGTCGCGCAGCAGGTCCAGCACGAAGGCCAGCAGCGACTTCAGCTCGTCCTGCAGCTGGTCCGGGGTGCAGTAGATGTGCGCGTCGTCCTGCGTCATGCCGCGCACCCGGGTCAGCCCGTGCACCACCCCGGACTTCTCGTACCGGTAGACCGAGCCGAACTCGAACAGCCGCAGCGGCAGCTCCCGGTAGGAGCGCCCGCGCGAGCGGTAGATCAGGTTGTGGAACGGGCAGTTCATCGGCTTGAGGTAGTAGTCGACGCCGGGCTTGCGCAGCTCGCCGTCGGCGTCCCGCTCCTCGTCGAGGTGCATCGCCGGGAACATGCCGTCCCGGTACCACTCCAGATGCCGGGAGGTCTTGAACAGAGTGTCCTTGGTGATGTGCGGGCTGTAGACGAACTCGTAGTCGGCCTGTTCGTGCCGCTTCCGCGAGTAGTCCTCCAGCTCGCGCCGGATGATGCCGCCCTTGGGGTGGAACACGGGCAGCCCGGAACCGATCTCGTCCGGGAACGAGAACAGGTCCAGCTCCGCACCGAGCCGCCGGTGGTCGCGGCGCTCGGCCTCGGCCAGCCACTCCAGGTGCTCGTCGAGCTTCTCCTTGGACTCCCAGGCCGTGCCGTAGACCCGCTGCAGCTGCTGGTTGTTCTGGTCGCCCCGCCAGTACGCGGCAGCCACCCGCATCAGCTTGACCGCCGGGATGAACCGGGTGTGCGGCACGTGCGGGCCGCGGCACAGGTCGCCCCAGGCGACCTCGCCGTGCCGGTCGATGTTGTCGTAGACGGTCAGCTCGCCGCCGCCGACCTCCATCACCTCACTGGTGTCCACATCGGACTTGATGTCCACCAGCTCCAGCTTGTACGGCTCGTTCGCCAGCTCCTCCTTGGCGGCCTCGACCGACTCCAGGCGGCGGCGGGAGAACTTCTGCCCGGACTTGATGATCTGCTTCATGCGCTTCTCCAGCGCCTGCAGGTCTTCCGGGGTGAACGGGCGGTCGACGTCGAAGTCGTAGTAGAAGCCGTCCCGGACCGGCGGGCCGATGCCCAGCTTCGCGTCGGGGAAGAGGTTCTGCACCGCCTGGGCCAGCACGTGCGCCGCGGAGTGCCGGATGACGCTGCGGCCGTCCTCGGTGTCGGCGGCGACCGCCTCCACCTCGACGTCGGCGTCCGGCGCCCACGCGAGGTCGCGCAGGTCGCCCTCGGCGTCGCGGACCACCACGATCGCGTCCGGCCCCTTCGACGGCAGCCCTGCCTCGGCGACCGCCGCGCCCGCAGTAGTGCCCGCCGGAACCTTCACCCGGAGAGCTTGTTGAGCTTGGGAAGGCTGTACGGACACGATCACTCCTAGGCTGGGCCGGCCGCGGACCGGCGCGGATACTCTTCGGATACCGATGCTATCGGCCAGTCGCGACCCGTTTTCGGCCGCTCCCCGCAGCGGCGCAGGTAGCGGTGGGATCCCCGGCACGCGTCTGCCCGCGCGGACGACTTCTGAGAACCCGCGGCGGCGCGAGGTGCGCGCGTGGCGGAAAAGGGAGCGTGGTTCACGCCACTGCGGCCGAGCAGGCTGCCCGCGACGTTCAGCTCCTCGCCGCGACGAACTGCTCGATCTCCAAGGCCGAAGCGCGGTCCCCCGCGTAGGGGCCCTGGACCTTGCTGACGCCGAGCTCGCGCAGCCGGTCGGCCTGCAGCTCGGTGCGCACGCCGGTGGCGAGCGCCGGCAGCCCCAGCAGCTGCGCGCCGCCGACCGCGGCGAGGACCAGGTGCCGGTCCAGCGGGTCCGGGCCGTCCGGATCGGCCAGGCTCGCCAGGTGCGGCCCGTCGATGCGCACCCCGGCCAGCGGCAGGCCGCGCAGCCGGCCCAGCCGCGCGTAGTCGTCGCCGAACTCGTAGACCACCAGCTTGATGCCCATGTCGGCGAAGATCTCCAGGGTGTCGACCGGGTCGCCCTGGTGGTCGAACAGGGCCGACTCCGGCAGCCCCAGCGCCAGCGCGCCCGGCGGCAGCCCGGTGTGCCGCAGGATCTCCTGCACGTCGGCGACGAGCTCGGGGTCGCGGCAGTGCCGCAGCGACAGGTTCACCGTGGGCACCGGCGCGTCCGCGCCGAGCTGCCGCACCCAGCGCGCCGCGTGCTCGCACACCTGCTCCAGCGCCCAGCTGCCGAGCCGGACGATCAGCCCGGTCTCCTCGGCCAGCCCGAGGAACTGCTCGTCGCCAAGCTCGCCGAACTCCGCGTGGTCCCAGCGCACGGCCGCGGCGGCGCCCGCCAGCGCCCCGGTGGCCAGGTCCGAGATCGGCTCGTACTCGACGAACAGCTCGTTCTGGTCCACGGCCGCGGGCAGCTCCGCCGAGAGCCTGAACCGGTCGCGCGCCTCGGCGTTGCGCTCGGGGTCGAACAGCACCCACTGCGCGCGGCCGTCGCTCTTGGCCCGGTAGAGGGTGATGTCGGCGTCCCGCAGCAGCGCCTCGGCGTCGGTGCCGGCCACCTCTCGCTCCACGACGCCGACGCTGGCCGAAGCGCGGAGCTCGTGCGCGCCGATCAGCACCGGCCGGGTGATCTCCCGCAGCAGGCGTTCCACCAGGTCGATCACCGGCCCGGCCCCGGACGCGTCGGGCACCAGCACCACGAACTCGTCGCCGCCCATCCGCGCCGCTTCGGCACCGGCCTCGGCGGCCAGCGCTTCGAGGCGCTGCGCGACCTGCCGCAGCAGCCGGTCGCCGATCGGGTGGCCGAGGCTGTCGTTGACCGCCTTGAACCCGTCGAGGTCGAAGTAGCACAGCCCGACCCGGCGATCCGGGCGGTTCGGTTCCAGCGCGGCGGCCAGGCTCGACTCCAGCTTGGTGCGGTTGCCCAGGCCGGTCAGCGGGTCCCGGACGGCCTGCCGGCGGAAGTGCTCCTGGAGCATGTGCCGGTCGGTGATGTCCTCGTAGAGCAGCACGAGGTAGTCCGGTTCGCCGCGGGCATCGCGGACCAGCGACCCGGACAGCTGGGTCCACACGTGCGAGCCGTTGGGCTCGGTGAAGCGGATGTCCAGGAAGTCCTGGTCGGTGTCGCCCGTGGCCAGCTTGGCGACGGTGTCGGCGAGCTTGATCAGCCAGCCCTCGTCGGCCAGCTCGTACACCGTGCCGCCGACGAGCTCACCCGCCGGCCGCCGGAAGATCCGCGTCAGCGCCGGGTTGGTCTCCTCGATCACCCCGTCCAGCGTGACGATCGCGATGCCCAGCGCCGACGCCGTGAACACTGCCCGCGAGCGCGCCTCGCTGGCGCGCAGCGCCTCCTCCGCCGTGTCGCGGGCGTCGGAGACGGCGCGCTGGATCACCTCCTGCTCGCACAGCGTCTGCTCCCGCAGCGCACCGGCGTACCCGGCGGCCAGCTCGCCGAGCACTGCGGTCAGCCTCGCCGGCTCGGCCTCGCGGAACTGCGGGAGTTCCGCGGCGAGGTGCCGCAGCGTGCGCGCCAGGGCCATCGAGTTGGTGAGGTGCGCGCCGACGAGCCGCTCGCCGACGTCGCGCGCGGCCGCCACCCCGCCGCCGTCGAGCGCGCCCAGCAGTTCCTCGAAGCACTTGCCCAGGAAGGCTTCGAGATCGCGGCGGCCCATCGGGACGTAGCTGGTGTTGATGATCTGGCCGGCCCACTGCCGGACCACTTCGTCCGCTCGTGGCTGCCCGTCCGCCGGTCCCCCCATACCTGGCATCCGGGTCACACCTTGCGCCCCACGGCGCCGTAGACGATCGACCGCGCCGGGTTCTCCCACACGTCGTCCGCGGTGTCGGGGCGCCAGTCGGGCACGTAGACCACGCCCGGCTCGACGAGCTCGAAGTCGTCGAGCATCCCGGCCACCTCGTCGCGGGTGCGCAGGGTGACGGGGTTGGTGCTGCTCTTGTACAGCTCGACCAGACCCTGGACGCCTTCCGGGTAGTGGTCGCCGGTGACGTGGGAGAAGCCGAGGTAGCTGCCGGCCGGCAACCGGTCGTAGTAGTGGCGGATGACCTCGTGGGGCTTGCTGCTGTCCGGGACGAAGTGCACGAGCGCGACCATCATGACCGCGATGGGCTGGGAGAAGTCGAGCAGCCGCTGGGTCTCCGGCGCGTCCAGGACGTCCTCGACGTCGATCAGATCGGCTTGCACGATCGTGGCGTTCTTATTGTCGCCGAGGATCGACCGGCTGTGCGCGACGGCGACCGGCTCGTTGTCGACGTAGACCACGCGGGTGCCCGGGTCGACGGCCTGGGCGATCTCGTGCACGTTGCCCGCGGTGGGGATGCCGGATCCGATGTCCAGGAACTGCCGCACGCCCTGGTCCAGGCAGTACCGGACCGCGCGGCGCAGGAACGCGCGGTTGTTCACCGCGACCTCCTGCACGTTGGGCACGACCTCCATCACCTTGCGGCCGAGCTCGCGGTCGACGGCGAAGTTGTGCGCTCCGCCCAAGTAGAAGTCGTAGCACCTCGCGGCACTGGGCTTCTCCAGGTCGACGCCTTCGGGTATCCAGTCCGGCCGCTGCATCCGCGGGACCTCCAAGCTCGGTCTTCCGGCACCCCGAGGCACGGCCGTGATCAGGATCATCTGGAACGTTCGAGTTCGACGTCGCCGCGACCGGAGCGTTTGATCAAGCGGCGATCCTACTGTCACGCAGGGCGTCTAGTCACGCACTCAGCGTCGCCGCTCCAGGGCCCGCGGAACCGGTATGACCATTGTCACCGTCCGCATCGCGGGATCCGGGGTAAGGGATACCTAAGCTGGTGGGGTCTTGGTGGACGGCCACCGGGCCCAGTCGTGGCCAGCAAGCAAGCGCCGCCATCCGGCCGACCCCCGTTCGGCCCGGAGCGGGCGCAGGAGGAGATTGAATGACTCGCCCACTGCGGGTAGCGATCGTCGGGGCCGGACCGGCCGGCGTGTACGCCGCCGACATCCTGACCAAGTCCGAGACGCCGGTCGAGATCGACCTGCTGGACCGGATGCCCGCGCCCTACGGCCTGATCCGCTACGGCGTGGCCCCCGACCACCCGCGCATCAAGGGCATCGTCAGCGCCCTGCACCGGGTGCTGGAGAAGCCCGGGATCCGGTTCGTCGGGCACGTCGACTACGGCGTGGACGTCAAGCTGGACGACCTGCGCCACCACTACGACGCGATCATCTTCGCCACCGGCGCGGACAAGGACCGGGCGCTGGGCATCCCGGGCATCGACCTGCCGCACAGCTACGGCGCGGCCGACTTCGTCTACTGGTACGACGGCTACCCGGAGGCCCCGCGCGACTGGACGCTGGACGGCGAGAAGGTCGCCGTGATCGGCGCCGGCAACGTGGCGCTGGACGTGGCCCGGGTGCTGGCGAAGCAGGCCGACGACCTGCTGAGCACCGAGATCCCGGAGAACGTGCACGCGGGCCTGAAGGACTCCCGGGTCACCGACGTGCACCTGTTCGCCCGCCGCGGCCCGGCGCAGGCGAAGTTCACCCCGCTGGAACTGCGCGAGCTCGACCACCAGGCCGACGTGGAGATCATCGTGCACCCCGAGGGCTTCGAGCTCGACGAGGCCAGCGAGGAGGCGATCCGCACCAACAACCAGGTGAAGACGATCGTCAAGACGCTGCAGGACTGGGCGCTGCGGGACCCGAAGCACGACACCGCGCGGCGGCTGCACCTGCACTTCCTGCGGTCGCCGGTCGAGGTGCAGGGCACCGACCGGGTCGAGGGCTTCAAGGTCGAGGTCATGGAGCTCACCGGTGACGGCAACGTGCGCGGCACCGGCGAGTACGAGACCTACCCGGTGCAGCAGGTCTACCGCGCGGTCGGCTACCTGAGCTCGCCGCTGGCGGACATCCCGTTCGACCACGGCACCGGCACGGTGCCCAACGCCGGCGGCCGGGTGCTGGACCTGGACGGCGAGCACATCCCGGGCGTCTACGCGACCGGCTGGATCAAGCGCGGACCGGTGGGCCTGATCGGCCACACCAAGGGCGACGCGCTGGAGACGATCAACAACCTGCTCGCCGACCTGCCGACGATGCCGCAGGCGGAGGAGCCGGCGAACGACAGCATCCTGCGGCTGCTCGAAGAGCGCGGCGTGGAGTACACGACGTGGGAGGGCTGGGGCCGCCTGGACGCGCACGAGAAGGCGCTGGGCGAGGCCCAGGGCCGCGAGCGCGTCAAGGTCGTGCCGCGCGAGGAGATGGTGCAGATCTCCCGCGCCGAGTGATCTTTTCGGCCTGAGGGGCGTGCTTCGCCGAGCAGGTGGGCAAAGCACGCCCCTCACTCATTTCGCTCACTCATATGGCGAGGCGCGACAACCGGGGAGTTGGTTTCCCAGCAGATTCGGTTCGAAAAGTTCTACATCGCGCGCGTTACGATCGAATCGCTTCCGCGCGTCTTCGGCGAGATCGATTTGTTTAGCTCTGGAAGCCAGACTTACGCGACATCGTGGGGAATCTGCGCAACATGCTGGAGGCCCTCCCGAAGCTGTTCCCCGCCTACGACTACACCTCGTTCTGGGAAGGTCTGGCAGCACGGCTGTGGGGACGCCGCCCGGTCAGGGCTGCGACCAACTCGCCCCGTCCCGCACCGGGCACCCGGCGCACATCCGCCGAACGGGTGGCGCTCGTAGACTTGACAACGTCCGCAATTTCGCCGGAATTCACTATCCGAATCGACTAATTGAGTGAAATTTGCGGGCGCGCCCCGGGCGGCCGAACTCGCATCCCTATTGTCCGAAGCATGATCCCCACCGAGCCAATTGGCAGCATTCCCCGGCCGCGCGCACTTCAAACAGCCATCGCCGAGCACGCAGAAGGACGAATAGGCGACGCAGAACTGGCGAAACTGCAGGAGCAGGCCGTCGCCGACACGTTGGCCAAGCTGGAAGCGTTGGGCTGCCCCGTTCTGGTGGACGGAGAACAGGGCAAGCCGAGCTTCGTCACCTACCCGCTCGCCGGACTCGGCACCCTCGCCCCGGACGGCGTGGTCATCCCCTTCGCCGACGGGCACACCCGGCAATTGCCCCACCTGACCTCGGGGCCGTTCCGCTACCAGGCCCACGCCGAGGCGTACCTGCGCAACGCCCGGAGCCACACCGACCTCCCGATCAAGCAGGCGGTCATCGCACCGTCCGCGCTCAGCTTGCTCTACCCGGCGGAGCCCATCGGCGACTACTCCCGCGAGACGTTTCGCCGCGACCTCGCAGACGAGGCCGAGGCCGACATCCGCGGCTGCCTGGGTGCAGGCGCGTACTGCGTCCAACTGGACTTCACCGAGGGTCGGCTGTCGCTCAAGCTGGACCCTTCGGGCGGACTGCTCGACGACTTCATCGCCTTCAACAACGAGGTGCTGGGCCGGTTCGGGCCGGACGAACGCGCCCGGCTCGGTGTGCACACCTGCCCTGGCGGGGACCAGGACTCCGCCCACAGCCTGGACGTGGACTACGCGGACCTGCTGCCCAAGCTCTTCCGCATGCAGGTCGGCAACTTCTACGTCCAGCTGGCGAGCGAGGCCGACCCCGAACGCGTGCTCCGCATCATCGCCGACCAACTGCGTCCGGGGATACGGGTGTTCGTCGGCGTGACCGACCCGATCGACCCGGTCACCGAGACGCCGGAGCAGGTGCGTGACCGCGTGCTGCTCGCAGCTCGCTACATCCCGGTGGACCAGCTGGGCACCTGCGACGACTGCGGTTTCTCGCCCTTCGCGGATGACACCTCCACCTCTCGCGATCTCGCCTTCGCCAAGATCGACGCACGGGTGAGGGGAACCGCGCTGGCCGCCCAGGCCCTCGGCCTGTGATGCCCCGCTCCTCTTGATGCACTCGTGGCCGCAGCGTGCGGGCCGGCTGCCGTTCAACGGCGAGCCGGCCTCACTGGGTGCGTGATTTCGAACGTCGTCCGACCTGTCGTTTATCGGGCGTACTACGGTGTTGGTGACCGCACTCGCAACGCGCAAAGGATGGGCACGTTGACCGCGACCGAGATCCCGGACACCACCCGAGCCGAACTCGACACCGTCCTGCAGCGGGCCGCTGACGCCGCCGAGGCCTTCGGCGCGCAGCCGCCCGCCGCCCGCGCCCGGCAGCTCCGCACCATCGCCGACGCGCTCGACGCCGCGTCCGGCGAGCTGGTGCCGCTGGCGATGGCCGAGTCCAACCTGTCCGAGGGGCGGTTGACCGGGGAGCTCAAGCGCACCACGTTCCAGCTGCGGCTGTTCGCCGAGGTCCTGGACGAGGGCCGCTACCTGCAGGCCACCCTGGACCGCGCGGACGCCGGATTCCCGTTGGGCGCCAAGCCGGACCTGCGCCGCATCCTGCAGCCCGTCGGCCCGGTCCTGGTGTTCGCGGCGAGCAACTTCCCGTTCGCGTTCTCCGTCGCCGGCGGCGACACGGCGTCGGCGCTCGCGGCGGGCTGCCCGGTGGTGCTCAAGGGCCACCCCGGGCATCCGCAGTTGTCCGTGCGCACCGGCGAGATCATCGTTGAGGCCTTGCGGTCCGCCGGGGCTCCGGACGGTGCGTTCGCCGTCGTGCTGGGCTTCGAGGTCGGCACCGCGGCGCTGCAGGACCCGCGGATCAAGGCCGCGGCTTTCACCGGCTCGGTCCCGGCGGGTCGCGCGCTGTTCGACATCGCCAACTCGCGGCCGACGCCGATCCCGTTCTTCGGCGAGCTCGGCAGCCTGAACCCGGTGTTCGTCACGCCCGGCGCGGTGCGCGCCCGCGGCGAGGAGATCGCCAAGGGCTACGTGACGTCGTACTCGGGCAACGCCGGGCAGCTGTGCACCAAGCCGGGACTGCTGTTCCTGCCCGCCGACCACGGCCTGGACGAGACGCTGGCGGCGGAGTCGAAGACCGTCGCGGCGCACAAGCTGCTCAACGAGCGACTGCACGAGGGCTACTGCGGGCGGCGGGCAGCCGTCACCGAGGTGCCGGGCGTGCGGGTGCTGGCGGAAGGCAGCGCGGACGACGGCGCAGTGCCGACGCTGCTGGCCACCGACGTCGAGACGCTCCTGGCGAATCGCGAGGCGCTGCTCGAGGAAGTCTTCGGCCCGCTGTCCATTGTGGTCACCTACGCCTCGGAGGACGACGCGCGGCGCGCGGCCGAGGCGTTCGAGGGCAACCTCACGGCGACGCTGCACTCCGAGCCGGACGACACGGAGTTCGCGGCGACCCTGGTGAGCCGCCTGCGCGAGCGCGCGGGCCGGGTGCTGTTCAACGGCTGGCCGACCGGTGTGGCGGTGTCGCCGGCGATGCAGCACGGCGGCCCGTACCCGGCGACGACGGACGCCCGCTTCACCTCGGTGGGCACGGCGTCGATCGACCGATTCCTGCGCCCGGTGACGTACCAGAACGTCCCGCAGAACCTCCTCCCCGAGGCGCTGCGCGACGAAAACCCCTGGGGAATCCCGCAAACCGTGCACGAACCGAAGTAACCGGTCGCGCAGAGCGGGCACGCCACCTGGCGTGGGCGGAGCGGTGATTTCGCGCGAAATCACCGCTCCGCACGCTTAACAAGTGTCGATTTCGCGCGAAATCACCCCAGTGTCAGCCCAATCTGCGCGGGTTAACCCGCCGCTCGTAGCACGCGATGGTGACCGAAGCCGTCGGGGTGAG
Source organism: Saccharopolyspora sp. NPDC045839 (assembly GCF_056431645.1). Classification (NCBI taxonomy): domain Bacteria; kingdom Bacillati; phylum Actinomycetota; class Actinomycetes; order Pseudonocardiales; family Pseudonocardiaceae; genus Saccharopolyspora; species Saccharopolyspora sp. NPDC045839. Next base: position 6,542 of record NZ_JBWKKH010000047.1, on the reverse strand, counting down.
GGGTTTCGGGAGGGCGGCGATGCGGGCGCGGAGGTCTTCGGGGTCGGCGTGCCAGGCGCTGGGGCCCATCGCCACCACCGACTCCGCCTCTTCCGGCGCCAGCGACAGGCCGAACTCGCACGTCTCCTGCTCGACCAGGTCGAAGTGGTCGGCCAATTGTTCGGTGAGCCGCTCCTGCTTGCGCTCGTCCACGTTCAGCAGGCCGAGCGCCGACACCAGGCCACCGAGGTGGCCCGGGTTCGGGACGACCACCACCAGCCGGCCACCGGGGCGCAGCACGCGGTGCATCTCCGCCGCGTTGCGCGGCGCGAAGACGTTCAGCACCGCCGACGCCGCGCCGCTGCGCACCGGCAGCGTTCGCCAAGCGTCGGCCACCGCGGCACCCATGCGCGGGTGGGCCTTCGCCGCGCGGCGGCAGGCGAACTTGGAGACATCCAGCGCGACCCCGACTCGGTCCGAACCCGCCAGGGCCCGGGCGAGGTAGTAGCCCGTACCGGCGCCGATGTCGACGACGCAGCCGTCGAGCGGGGCCACCGCCGATGCCACCGCGTCGGCGATCGGCGCGTAGTGACCCGCCTCGAGGAACTCCGCTCGCGCCGCGACCATCGCCGCCGTGTCACCGACGACCTTCGTCCCGCCCGGCAGCAGGCTCACGTAGCCCTGGCGCGCGATGTCGAACACATGGTTCGCCGTGCAGCACAGGCTGTTCCCGGCCCTGTTCAGGTCCGCACCGCAGTGCGGACAGGCCAGCACCGCCACCACGTCGTCCAGCAAGCTCGCCTCCACACCGTCGGTACGAGATTCTAGGAGCCGTCCACCGGCAGGGATGGTGGGGAGGATGTGGGACTGGTTCTCGGCTCCCGACTACTGGGCCGCGCGGTTCGCGGTGCAGCACCTCCTCGCGGTCGGATACCTGGTGGCCTTCGCTTGCGCGCTGCGCCAGTTCCGGGGCCTGCTGGGCGAACGCGGCCTCACGCCGATCCCCCGGTTCCTGGCGCGCGTGCCGTTCCGCGGCGCGCCGAGCCTTTTCCACCTGCACTACTCCGACCGGTTCTTCGCGGGCGTCTGCTGGGTCGGCATCGCCGGCAGCGTGCTGGCGCTGGTCGTCGACTTCGCACCGTTGTGGGTGTGGATCGTGCTGTGGCTGGTGTTGTGGCTGCTGTACCTGTCGATCGTCAACGTCGGGCAGGTCTGGTACTCCTTCGGCTGGGAATCGCTGCTGCTGGAGGCCGGATTCCTGGCGATCTTCCTCGGGCCCGGTTCCCTCGCGCCGCCCGCGCCGGTGCTGTGGCTGCTCACCTGGCTGCTGTTCCGCCTGGAGTTCGGCGCCGGGCTGATCAAGCTGCGCGGCGACTCCTGCTGGCGCGACTTCACCGCGCTGTACTACCACCACGAGACGCAGCCGATGCCCGGCCCGCTCAGCCGCTGGTTCCACGGGCTGCCGCGCCCGCTGCACAAGGTCGAGGTCGCGGCCAACCACGGCACGCAGCTGGTGGTGCCGTTCGTGCTGTTCGCGCCGCAGCCGGCCGCCACGGTGGCCGCGCTGGTCGTCGTGGTCACGCAGGGCTGGCTGATGCTCAGCGGAAACTTCGCGTGGCTGAACTGGCTGACCATCACGCTGGCCTTCTCGGCGATGGGCTCGTGGCTGCTGCGCTGGGTGACGCCGGAACCGCCGCCGCTGACCGCGCCGCCGCCGTGGTTCGTGGCCGCGGTGCTCGTCGTGACGGTGGTGTTCGTGGTGCTCAGCTACTGGCCGGTGCGGAACATGCTGGGGCGGCGGCAGGTGATGAACCGCAGCTTCAACAGGCTGCACCTGGGCAACACCTACGGCGCCTTCGGCAGCGTCACGCGCACCCGCTACGAGGTGATCATCGAGGGCGCGGCCGACGCCGGCGGCGAGTGGCTGGCGTACGAGTTCAAGGGCAAGCCCGGCGACCCGCACCGGCGGCCGCCGCAGGTGGCGCCGTACCACCTCCGCCTGGACTGGCTGATGTGGTTCCTCGCGATCTCCCCCAGCTACGGCCGGCCCTGGCTGCCGAACCTGGTGAAAGCGTTGCTGCGCAACGAAGAGCACGTGCTCCGGCTGCTGCGGTACAACCCGTTCCCGGAGTCGCCGCCGCGGCTGGTCCGGGCGCAGTTCTACCGCTACCGCTGGGCGACCCGCGCCGAGCACCGCGAAACGGGCGCGTTCTGGATCCGCAGCCGCATCGGCGAGTTCATCCCACCGCTGACGCTGGAAGACCTGGCTTAGGGGTGCGCTGGGCGCCGATTTCGCGCGAAATCGGCGCTCCACGTGAGGGCGGGTTGGCGATTACGCGCGAAATCGCCAACCTGTCGGGGACCGGGGCGAGCTCTCCTGAAACGACCCCTTCGTCAGCTGCGGCCGGAGAGCTCGCCGCGCGGACCTTCGCTCAGCGATGCCGGGCGGGACCGCGCCTGCTCGTTGGGCCGGTTCCCGTAGCGCCCGGAACCGAGGGTGACCTCGCCGGTCGGGCCGGAGGAAACCTGGTGCAGGCTCGCGGAAAGATCCGCTTCCAGGCCGCCGGGCAGCTTCAGCCGGACCAGCAGCGGCAGCAGGAACCCGATCGCCACCATCGCGACGAGCACCGGCGTCAAGGTCCCGAGCAGCACGGTCGGCACCTGGTACCGCAGAAAGAACGCGCTCCAGAGCATGGCCAGCATCACCAGCGACACGGTGATCAGCGCGGTGCTGCCGACCACGCTGGAGCGGGCCCGCCGGATGCGCTGCTGCGCGAGCACCCGGACCCGGTGCGCCTCGGAGTTCCGGCTGTCGAACTCCTCCACCCGGCGCAGGTAGCGCATCGCCCGGCGGAAGTGCAGCGACGAGAGCTGCACATCTCCGCTCTCCCCGATCTTGTACGCCGCAACACCCGCCACGAAGTGCGGTTCGGCCTGGTCCGAGGCCGAGCCGATCGCCTCGCGGGCGACCGCCAGCGCCTCCAGGTAGAGGTCCTCGCCGCCGGTCGCGTCGCCCCGCTGCACCAGCAGCCGGGCCAGCTCGACCTGCAGGCGCCACTTCGGCAGGTCGCAGTCCGACCGGTCGAGCGCGTAGCGCAGCGGCTCCTCCGCGCTCACCAGGTCGCCGGAGGACCGCACCACCGAGCGGGCCAGCCCGATCGCAGCGGTTCCGTTGCCCGGAGCCAGGACCGTCGCCTGGCGGAACTGCTGCGCCGCCTGCCCGGCCCACTCGCCCGGCTCTCCGCCGTCGACGTCCCGCTGGAGGTAGACGTTGCCCAGCTCGACGTGCGCCTGCACGTCGTACCAGTCCCGCTCGACGGCCTGGTCCAGCAGCTTCTCCGCCTCGTCGAAGCGCCCGAGCTGGCTGTACAGCGCGGCGAGGTCGACGATGGGACCACCGCCGGGGACGAGTTCGACGGCGGTGCGCAGGTGGTGCTCGGCGGCGGCGTGGTCGCCGCGCCGGAAGTTCAGCACGCCCAGCAGCGCATGCGCCTCGTCGTCGCACGGGTCGTCTTCCAGAACACCGAGGCACAACCGCTCCACCTCGTCGTGCTGTGCTGTTCCCACATCGCGCAGCAGGGCGGCGGCCAGCGAAAGCCTGATTTCGTCGTCGCGCGGGTCGATCTCCAACGCCGCCCGGAAATGCCGTTGCGCCTTCTGGGTGTCGTTGCCGTGCAACGACACCCAGCCCAGGCCCAGGAGCGGGTTGATCCGCTCGCCTGGCCTGAACACGTCGTCGAGCAGCCCGGAGAAATGCTTCTCCGCCTCGGTGAACCGCCGTTGCGCGAGCTGGATCCAGCCCAGCTCGACCAGCAACGACCGGTCACGGGGATATCGCCGCAGGTAACCGAGCACGACGCGCTCCGCTTCGCGATGCCTGCGCTGCTTGCGCAGCACACCGGCCTTCAGCACGACGGCGTCCGAGCTGTACGGGCTGACCGACAGAATCTTGTCCAAACAGGACAGTGCCTGGTCCGGGCGGTTGGTGTCGGCGTAGATCTCGCTCAGCAGCCGCGGGAAGTCCAGGTCGTGGGGGAATCGCTCGATCGCGGCCAGCGTGGCCGCTTCGGCCTCCGCGGCCAGGCGCATCCGCTGCAGGGCGATGATCTCGTCCCACACCGCGACCCGGGAGTGCGGCTCCACCCGCTGCGCCCGGCGTGCCAGCCGAAGGGCGTCCTCGAACCGGCCGGCCTGGCGGAACGTCCGGCTTAGTTCCAGCAGGAGGAACCGGGAATCCGGATCCAGCGCCAACTCCTCGCGCAGCAACGCGGCGGCCTCGTCGTAACGATCGGCGATGCGCAACACCTTGACCTGGTCCTGCACGGCGACCATCGGACTGTTGCCGCCGCGGTTGCGGCGGAAGAACTCGATCGCCGCATCGACACGGCCGAGGAGCAACTCCCGCCAACCGAGTTTCCGGATGACGTCCTCGTTCTCGCCGAACTCCGCGGCCAGCCGGTCGGCGAGGGCGTCGACCTCGTCGAACCGGCGCAGCTCCATCAGTGCGTCGAAGCGCTCCAACAGGGCCGACACGTTCCCGGGATCCAGCCGCAAGGCGCGATCGGCTGTCTGGAGAGCCTCCTCGTGACGACCCTGCCGGGTGTACTCCGCGATCAGCGCCTCGCACAGGTACCACGTCTCACCGCACGCCTTGAGGCCGTCCTCCAGCGCAGCGACCGCGTCGTCGTACCGGCTCTGGCAGGACAAGGCCAGGGACAGTTCCTCGTGCAGTTCGGGGGCGGTCGGCACCTTGCGCAAGCCCGCCCGGGCGGCCTCTTCGGCTTGATCGAACCGCCTGGTCAGGCGGAGGATCAACGCCCTTGATTCCAGTGCGTCGACATGGGCCGGCGCCACGTCGAGAGTGCGCTCCACCCACTGGAGTGCGGTGTCGTAGTCCGCCCGGGACCGGTGGATCCGGCCGACCAGGTAGCGCAGTGCCGGTACGTCGGGGAACCGGCGCTGCGCGTCCTGCGCCGCGGCCAGCTCTTCGTCGTAGCGACTCAGCCGGTCGAGCAGGTTGCACCTGGCGGAGATCAGGTCGACGTTGTGCGGGTTGTCGTCCAGGAAGCGGAGGCACTCCTGCAACGCCTCCTCGTTTCGGCCCTGCGAACCGAGCACGTTGACCAAATCGAGCCGGATGTCCTCGCCGGAGGGCAACTGCCGCAGTGCGGACCGTGCCGCCTCCTCCGCATCCTCCAACCGGCCCGCGCCGCGCAGCACGCCGATCTCCACGGCGCGGGCGTACGTCCGGTACGGATCGATCCGCACCGCGGTCCGCGCCAACTCGACCGCCTCATCGTGCCGGTCCTGGGAGGTGCGCAGCCACGCGAGTTCCAGGAGCAGCCGGGGCGATTCCGGGTTCACGGCCAGGGCCGCGTCCAGCACGGTTTCGGCGTCTTCGGTCCGCTTCGCGTCCCGGAGGAACGTCGCGTGCCAGTCCGCGACGAGCGGGTTGCCCGCGGCGACCGCGACGGCCCGCTCGATGCGCTCGACGGCCAGTTCGTCCTGGCCTCGCCGGCTTGCGATCAGGGCGTGCTCGATCAGCAGGTCCGGCGAGCGCGGAAGCCGGGCGAGCGCTTCGGCGGCCGCTTGTTCGGCCGCCTCGAACCTGATCAGCAGCCTCAGGAGCGAGATCTTGCGCTCGTGCGCGAGCGCGTGCCACGGGTCGGCTTCGAGCGCGCGATCCAGGGTGCGCAACCCCGACTCGTAGCTGAGCTGCTCGATCTCCAGGTAAGCCAGCGAATCCAGGAGATCCGCCTCGTCGGGAAGCCGTCGCAGTGCTTCGCGCATCGCCGCCACGGCGGCGTCGAGCTCGCCGGCCGCATGCAATGCCAGGCATCGCCATTCGATGGCGTTGACGTCATCCGGAGCGATCGCGAGTGCCTTCTCCAGGTGCCGCATCGCGTCGTCCGGGCGCTCCATCCCCACGAGCAGGCGTCCGAGCGCCACACGGACGACCACGCCGTCCGGGAAGCGCTCAATCCCGGATTCGGCGAATTCCAGCGCCTCGTCGTAGCGGTAGTCGCGTGCCAACGCGGCGACGCGCCAGGCGTGCGCGCGTTCGGAATCCGGCTCGAGTTCGACCGCCCGCTCGAACTCGATCAACGCGGTTCCGACGGCGATCCGGTCCAGCGCCACCCGGCCCCGCAGGATGCGCAGTTCGGCGCTGTCCGCCAAGGCGAGGGCCGCGTCGGCGGCCTGTTGCGCCGCGTCGAACTCGCAGCGGCGCCGGAGCAGGTCGATGTCGCCGAGATCGCGCACTTCCCCGGAAATCTCGCTCATCCCTCACCTCGTGTCGGCCACCGGCAGTGTGCCAGCAGCGGACACCACTTCGGGGGAGGAATGCGCGGATCGGCGGGGTCAGCCCTCGGCGGCGGCCTCCAGGGCCGCGATGTCGAGCTTGCCCATGCCCAGCATCGCCCGGGTGCGGTTCAGGACCCGTGCGTACTTTGTGCTGCTCTGACGACACTAAGGGGTCGTTTCAGAATGGGGTGAGTTTGCGGGCGAGGATCATGCAGTGTCCTAGCTGGAGGAAGGCGTCGTGCATGAAGTCGTGGGCTTCC